>JANSWS010000159.1 GCA_024743355.1 bacterium | reverse complement strand
CCGGGGTTGCACGTTGCGATAACACGCGGACGAACGTTGGTGATGGCCCGCACTTGGAGTGTTTCTGAGTCCGCAACATCCTTGCACGGCCGGGGCCTTGTGCGCGGTGGTCGCCCAAAGGCCTACCGCCGCACTACCCCATGGGTTTGTCGCGCCCTTGCAGGGCTTTCTGCATGGAATCTGCTGCGAGCCCAGGGCGACACTCTGCGGCTACGCCGCGACGTTCTGCCCTGGGCTGGTATGTTTCTGGCCTTTCAGGCCGGGCTGAAAAGCAATTTGACATCGGATATACAAGCACGCAGCGCAAGCAAGTGTGTACTCGATGGTGGCCGAAACTCACTCGCTCGCGCGTCGTGCTTATATTTTCGGGCGAGCGATCCCAGCGCGACGCTCTGCGGACCCCTGACACCTGACACCTAATTCACGCTAGTAGCTACCCCAGTAGGCCGAAGCTTTCGGCGCCTGGTATGCGATCGCCATGGCATCGGTTTGGAATAAGCTCTCTCCCGCATGCAGGGACTCTACGCCGCCAATGACCATTCCGCTGGTAAGCAAGGTCCGCTCAACGGGATAAGCGGTTGCGCCACTAACAAACATCTGTTCGATGTGGTGCGACAAAGGGTTGAAGAAATCCGCAGTGGTCGCATTGCGGCCAGGCATGGGCAAGAACATCTGGCAGCCCACGACCTCGCCGCTGCCCAGCAAGCCCGCGTAATTGAAATCGCGGATGTCCGTCAAAAAGATACTGGTGCGAAATCCGTCCAAGTGCTCGATGAAGTAGCCAATTGTCTGCGGCAGGGCCTGCCTGGCCCAATCGATGTCAATTCGGGAAACAGGATAGCCATCTACTACCGGCAAGCTGTGGCTGCGATTACATGCCGATATGAACAAACGTTGGGTGGCTTCGCGTTGCTGCAGTTCCTGCCATAGTCTTTCTCCTTTGACTGCCAACACGGAGCCTATCCCCACTTCCCCCCCTGCCCTTCTCTCCGACATGCACTGCGCGGTTTCCAAGGCGTGAAAATCGTAACTGTCAACGCCACCGTAGGCTACGCAAACACTTTCCTTCAAGTCGGCCGCGTAGGGCATCTCAAAGTCAGGTAAACGCCAAGTCACTGGCAGTGAGGATCCCGCGTAGAAGGGGAAACCAAGTCTCCGCGCGTCGGCAACCATCTCCTGACATTCGTTCCATGATGTGGACAGGTGCTTGTCGTTGAACACCGGCACGCTGCGCCCGCTACTTTCAAAAACCTCAACAATTTCTTTGAACCACTTGTAGCGAGGATAGAGTTTTTGTCCTTTTTCGTTCTTCGGATAATCCCCGTGCTCGCCAATCAATATCACTCCATCCACCGCCAGGCTGGAACCGCCCAGAGTCAGAGCCTCGGCAACGGACGAGTACTGCTTGAGACCGTACTTCTCGATTCTCTGCCGACCGATGTCGCGTTCGCCGAACTGATCGATGTACACGGCCGCCAGATCCACCAGAGGCTCGTGCCAGTTGCCATGGGTGGCAAAACCCATGGCAAAGCGGTCTAGAAAATGTTGCGCATGGGAATGCGTGTAGACCGACGTGCCGATGAACGCAATCTTGGGCCGATTTACGGTACGGGCCAGGCTGAATCGAGGCAACAGCAAGGAGGAAAGCAGGCCAGCGTGAAAACTGCGTCGCGTAATCATGGATTTTTATCTCCCAGGGGCAACAAACTGAACGCCATCTTAACTCATATCAGCTAGTGAAACTCAGCCCTCCCAACTCACCCCATCCCACTGATGCATCCGCTCGAGCATCCGGACGACTCCGCCGGCAAAGGCCTGCAGCAAAGCCTCCCCCTTATCGGCCGTGGCTTGGCTCGGCCAACCGATATGCCCGACACGCGAGCGATCTTTGGTCGTCCAGGCTCGCGAAGCCGGACGAAATGGATTCCCAGGCTCCACCGCCTCAACCGCGGCATAGTCGCCCACCAGCTTTGGTGCCACAACCAGCATCATCGAGGTCTCCCATTCGCAAGCGTGACCCATCTCCGATTGGTATAAACCGGGCGCGGTACTCATGTCCTCCGCCAACGACCAGTACGTCGCAAACAGCAGTAGCAGATCGTTGCGTTTTCGGTAACGCTGCCGCATCTCAAACATCACCTGCTTACCGGGGACATCGTTGCCTCCGTGCCCGTTGAGCAGCAATATCCGCCGGAAGCCGTGATCCAGTATGTTCTGCACCAGCGACGTCAATAGATCCAAATAGCATCGTGGCGAGGCGGAAAGGGTGCCTGGGAAGTCGAGATGATGATGCGAGTTTCCGAGCCACTGCAGAGGCGTGATCAAAGCGGCTTGGTGCATCTGCTCGTCCACGCGACGCACGATCTCACCCAACAACATGCTATCGGTGAAGAGTGGCAGATGATGGCCATGCTGTTCCACCGCCGCGATGGGAATCACGACCGGCAAGTCCACCGGCAAAGCCTCGACCTCCGGCCACGTCATTTCACTGAGCTGCATTGAGAATCTCCTGTAAGAACTTGGGCACTTCGCTGCTGGCCTTGCCGCGAATCACCTGCTGGAACGCTTGCGATGCAGGGGTTGCATCGACGTTAATCTCGACACGGTGACAGTGCGGACCTGTCCACTGTACGATAGCCGCCGCGGGATACACCACCGCCGACGTACCGATGGCTAGAAACAGATCCGCCTGTGCGGCGGCCTGCTCGATCGTCGGCAAGCCGAATGGCATTTCCCCAAACCACACCACGTGCGGTCGCAAACGGCCAAGCCGATTGGGATACCGAGGATGCGGCGTATCAAGGCCCAGATCCTCTTTCCACGGGAAGCACTCGCCGCTGTCCATGCAGCGCGCCTTGAGCAGTTCACCATGCATGCACAGGATTTTCTGGCTCCCTGAGCGCTGATGCAAATCATCAATGTTTTGAGTCACCAGCAGAAAATCGTCCTGATGTTGGCTTTCAAAAGCCGCTAAAGCACGATGGGCAGCATTGGGTTCGATATCGGGGGACAGCAATCTGCGGCGACGTTCATTGTAGAAGCGATGTACCAGTGCCGGATCTCGTTGGAAGGCCTCGGGTGTCGCCACATCTTCGGGACGAAACCCCTCCCATAAGCCATCACTCCCGCGAAACGTGGGTATTCCGGACTCTGCGGAGATGCCTGCGCCCGTCAACACCAGAACTTTCATAAATTTTCCCCGCACCATGTAAGGACCACGCCAGTCCTCCGTCATTCAAGGTAAGGCTAATTTGATTTCTCATTTGAAAGGACAAAACCATGCGTTCACGTTCTTATTCCGGCGCCTCCAATTCATCCACCGTCTCCGATTCATCGAGTGGGGGTTCCTCAGTTCGACCTGTGCATGAAGTCCGACTGGGCCGCATTCGGGCGGCGATTTGGGAGAATGAGGGCGAGCGGGGCACGATGCATCGGGTGAGTGTTTCCAAATCCTATCGTGTGGGTGAGGAATGGAAGGAAACCAGTTCCTTCTTTCGCGATGATTTGCCCTTCGTGGCCAAGGCCATCGATTTGTGTCACACCTGGATCTATGAAACGGAGGCAGCAATGCGCGGCCCGCGTTAGTCCGCTCACGACCAGTCTCAGTATGCAGGACAACAACTCGAAGATGAAGTGGTATACACCAGTGCTTTGCTTCCATTGGAAATTAGGGTTGGCTGTAGTAGACGCGGCGACGAGTCCTAGCCATTTGCAAGGATCTTGCACTCGTCACATGGTCCACTACCCTAAAATTGAACTGCAACAAAGCACTAGGAAGTGATCTACAACCTGACGTGATATACTGGAGTGCTCAGTATACCTGGAGTGCAGTATGCGTGGAGTGCGCAGTATACTGAGCCGCACTGCAATGCTGGGTTGCACCACAGGTCTTTCGTGCATGTGCTTGACGCGATCGGGCTCGATTCCTTCCCTTTGTCTGCTCCCTTCCTCTGCAAGGAGACGCTTTCCATGGCAGCATCTTCCCCATCCAATCGTCGCAAGTTTATCGCCGGCACTGCCGCGGGAGCGTCACTGGCAGCTTTACCTACCATCGTGCCCGCGCGAGCCTTGGGCCTGAACCAGCAGGTTGCGGCCAGTGACAGGATCAATCTGGGGGTCATCGGGATCGGTCCGCGATGCACCTATGATTTACAGGCCATCTTACAGCACGCCGATGTTCAATGCGTGGCCATTGCCGATGTCCAGCGCGTGCGCCGGGATGCTGGCAAGAAGCTGGTCGACGACCACTATGGGAACCAGGATTGCAAGCTTTATCGCGACATGCGGCAACTACTGGATCGCAAAGACATCGATGCGGTGATTGTAGCCACCGGTGATCGCTGGCATGCACCGGCCTCCATGTTGGCCGCCGAAGCCGGCAAAGATGTCTACAGTGAAAAGCCCTGTGGCATTACGATCGCCAAGTGTCAACAATTGGCAGACACCATCGAACGCACAGGCCGCGTGTTTCAGGCCGGTACTCAGCGGCGCAGCGTGCCGAACTTCCAGAAAGCCGTCGAATTAGCGCACAGCGGCAAACTCGGCAAATTGCACACGTTGTATGCCTCCGTTTATGAACCGGCCCTGGAAACACAATGGCTGCCCGGCCAACCCACACCCAATCGGGATGATTGTGATTGGAATCTGTGGTTGGGCCCTGCTCCCTGGCGTCCCTACAACGAAAAATACGTGCAGGGACGATGGCGGGGTTATTACGATTTCGATTCCGGCGCGAAACTGCTTGACTGGGGCGCTCACACGGTCGATCTCTGCCAGTGGGCCAACCAGGCTGACGACACGATGCCGATCCGCTATGTGCCGACGGATAAAGGCATTACCTGCTATTACGAAAATGGCGTACGTTTGGTCTTGGACTTTCTGAAAACGCCTTTTGCTGAACGTCCAGGGTGGGTTCAGGATTTGGGAACCTGCCCGGTGCGATTCGTCGGAGATCTGGGCTCCGTGGAAACTGGGGACAGCGGAGGAATCGTGGTCACGCCTACCAGCTTGGCCAAAGAAGTGGAGAGCCTCCAACGTGTTCGCGGATTGGATGTTTCCGCCCATTCCAGGAACTTCCTGGATTGCATCAAGTCTCGCGAACTGCCGGCCGCGAACGCCACCGTCATGCGACGTTCGCACATCGCTTGTCACGCCGCCGCGCTGTCCTGGATCTTGGGACGCGAACTCACAATCGATCCGAAAACGGAAACCTTCGTGAATGACCCCGAAGCGAACAGTCTATGCGCGCGGCCAGAGCGGGATTGCTGGTCTTATACCTAAGCTAAGCACCCGCCAGAAAAATATCATCCGGTCAGCGCTAACACGGCGTTGGCCGCGGTTCTCTTCGGTTTTCGCATCGGTTCCAAGCCCGCCAACGGTGTCGAACATGCAAGGACCAAGGCTGCCAACTCTTTCCTGTGCGATGGAAAATCACATCAAGCCCATGAGAACTCCGCAGCGACGCTCTCTATCTTCGCCCACAAGCATCTCCCTTACCTGCGGACTGTGGTTGGTGGCATGCATTGTCTCGGGCGCATCGATGACCGCTTCCGCCGCGGAATCAGGCATAACGCGGCCGAATATCGTGCTGATTTTGGCCGATGATCTGGGCTATGAAACGCTGAACTGCTACGGCGGGCAATCCTACGCCACGCCTCATCTGGATCGCCTGGCAGCCAACGGTCTGCGATTCGACCGAGCCTATGCCATGCCGCTCTGCACCAACACGCGAATCCAATTGATGACCGGCTTTTATAACCAACGCAATTGGAAGGCCTTCGGCATCCTGGATCCGCAAGCAACAACGTTGGGCCATCTGCTGCAGCAAGCCGGCTATCGCACTTGCATCGCAGGTAAATGGCAACTGACCAGCTACGATCCTGTCGACTACCCCGGAGCGGAACTTCGCCGAGATACCGGGATGCGCATCGCGGATGCCGGTTTTGATGAGTACTCACTGTGGCATACGGGCCATACGGAAGACAAAGGTTCGCGCTATGCAAATCCCGTGATCGAGCAAAACGGAAGTTTGAGAACCGATACAGCCGGTCGCTACGGACCCGATCTATGGACGGATTTCATCGGAGATTTTATGTCTCGCAATCGCGAACATCCGTTTTTCGTCTACTACTCGATGGCCCTACCGCACAATCCGATGAATCCGACTCCCGACAGTCCCGAATGGAATCGTCCGGACATGCGCCTCCGCGATGAAACGCGGTTCGCCAAGGATATGATCGAGTATACCGACAAGATGGTTGGCAAAGTGGTTGCCAGGCTGGAGGAGTTGGGGCTCAGCGAGCGAACCTTGATCTTGTTCTACAGCGACAATGGCACCAACTATCGTGTTCGTTCCCAGTTCCGCGGACTGACGGTGGGCGGCGAGAAAGGAAAGGCTAGCGAGTTGGGCGTCCGCGTTCCGCTGATCGCTTATTGGCCAACAGTGATAACTGGCGGAGCACAATCCAATGCCCTGGTCGATTCCGTCGACTTCCTACCCACCTTGCTCGATGTGGCTGATCACAACCACCTGAATCCGCCTGAAATCGACGGGGTTAGCTTTCGCTCCATCTTGGAGGGTAAAGCCGATAGCGTTCGGGACTACGTCTATATCCACCAAGACCCCAGACCGGGCTGGGACAAGGACCGCTTTCATCTGGAGCGTGTTGCCATCGGTGAACGGTACAAACTGTATGAGGACGGACGCCTGTTCGATCTGACAAATGACTTTTTTGAAAGGAATCCCATTTGGCCGCAACAGGACAGCCCGGCAGCTCGCAACTCCCGCCTGTTTCTAGAACAAACCCTTGCATCCTACGAGCCCTATCCGACATTTATACCGAGCCAAGTACCGCGACCCTCGACCGCCGAGCTTTACAAAAAGCATGCTTTCCAGCCGCAGCGGAACGGAAATTTATTCGTGGTGGAAGCCGAGCAGCTTCCCCTAGACCAGCAATCACCTTGGCGTGTCGAGAACCACGCGCCGGGCTACACGGGCTTAGGCTATTTGACAACGCTGGCAGCCAGCCCCGATAGCCTTCGGGCGGCGGAAGGAGACGAAGGCGAGTCTGACACGTCTGATTTCCCTAGCCTTGGCATGACAAGCATTCGACTGATCAATGAGGCGGAAGGAGATTTCCGAGTTGCTCTCCGTGTTCGCAACGATCATGCATTGGCAAAGCAACAGCCACCACCCAGCCTTTGGTTTCGCTCTGATTCGGCAATGACTCGGCAAGTCCTCGAATACCCTTCGGACGAAAATCCCAGTGACCAATTTCTAGGCCAATGGCAATGGATCCAAGCCGGTTCGGTGCGACTCAATGAACGACTCAACGTGTTTTCACTGGTACCTGGGGCAGCATCTCTCAAGCTTGACCGGATCGTGATCTACCGCCAGGAAGTCGAGGAAGAGGCTCTGAGTTTGACCATGCCCGCATCGGCATTTCACCCCTGGGCCAGCCCATAACCAATGCCGTGCTGAATTCAGCCGATGCACAACAGCCGTTGCTCAAGGCCCGGCGTTCGAGGATGACGAGGACTTTGTGCTTTCAGAGCTTGACACGACGGGACGGTGCCTTTCGATCTGTGCACGGAAGTTTCCCAGACTATGCCAATACATGGGCTCGTCCAAATTGACCTCGGCCATTGCCAAACTGCCCCACTCCCGCGCTTGATCGAGTATCGAGCCATCGCGATCGTAAATGGCGGTGACCATCCAGTCCGCGCTGGCATCTGTGTAGGTGCTGCTAACGACAAACACATGATTCTCCGCGGCACGCGCGGCCGAAAGCACGGGATTACAACCCCACACAGGGAAGGCAATGATCTCCGCCCCATTCTTCGTCAGTTCCCGAGCGACTTCCGGAAAAAAGCCGTCGTAGCAGACCATCATGCCAATCTTGGCAATCGCCGTTTCGTACACCGGGTAGCTTTCGCCGGGAGTAATTCCACCTTCGATTTCACCTCGAGGCAAACAGGTCTTTCGATACTTGCCAACTATCTCGCCGTTCGGCCCCAGCAGAACCGCGACGTTGTAAACCAGATGTTCGTCGCGTTCGAGGAGGCCGACGACCAAATGCAACTGATGCTTTTGGGCGAGTTGCGCGAAGTAGTCTGTCGACGGACCGGGCACTGGCTCAGCCACCTCGGCATAGGAACGCCCGGAAGCGTAGTAGGTTAGAGTCTCTGGCAAGACGACCAAGTCGGCCTGCCGCTGTGCGGCTTCGGCAATCAGTGGTGCGAACTGTTCACACTTTTCCCGCGGCGTCGTGCCTTGCTGTGGCTGCAGGTGAATGGCTGCCAGGCGCACGATCCGCTGAGTAGGCTTCGGCACTTCTTGCAATTCGATCCCGGACCAACGCAAGCGTGAGTGTGGATCGCCCCAACGAAAGCAAAGCTCAATCCGCAGTTGACGCGCATCGGAAGGCGCGCGGTAGACCTCGCTGATCTCGGTCCATCCATCCTGGTTGGTCTCACCATCCGCGGGAAACTCTGGATAGGCCGTGGGGCGACCCGATGGACGGTAGGTGCCTCTTGCCTCCTCGTCGCGAAGCACCGATTCGCCCGATGCGTCTTGCCACAGCAAACGCACGGGTGCCGCCCGTCGAACATTGGAAAGCCCGTGCCCTTGTCGCAAGACGCGAAAACGGTAGTAATGGCCGGGTTTCACAGGTCGCTGCGTCACCCACTGCCCCATCAGACCACTCCGCTCGTCAGCGCTGATTTCCAGAATATCGCCCTGTTCATCGGCATTCTCCAGTCGAGCGGAATGGGGGCGAACCTCTTCACGCGGACTTTCGAAATTCCAGTTCCACTCCTCGCCGATGGCACTCAACGGGTAGCAACAGCTACTCACGACAAAGCAGCTAGCAAAAACATAGATTAAGCATGGCTTCATTCTGCCGCTCACCATTTTCTCCTCATCTCTAGTTGAGAGCACGGGAATATACCACTTGCAAAAAACGCAGCGGATACGGCTGGAGAGTATCCTCGCAGTTCTCCGCATGGTAAGCGTTCACGGCATTGCAAAAAGTGTGGCACTAGCCTTGCCAGTGTGGCTCCATTGTTGACAGCTTGGATTCACATCAAGGCTTGTTGTTGACGAAGGGGACTCGCTATCGACACTCCTTCGCCTGTCTCCACTCATTTTGCATTACTCCGCCCGATCCTACTGGCAAAGCCAGTGCCACTCAAGAAAACCGTGAACGATTACTCCGCAATAATCCAACATGATTTACCTGCCTTGGTTGCGCTTGAGACTTTTCACCGCCGCCCCCAGTCTGCCTGGATCCTTGTTGCATCGTTCCGGCATGGAACTCGACCGGGAGACGCTTTGCGAGTCACTCGCTTCTGGGATGCATTATTTTTGATTTGCCTTTGGGCCCAGACAGTTCAGCGTGAGCCGCGTGCGGAATGACCACTGAAATCTCACTACTGGCCGGTTCCGAAGTTGGCACCTGGAGAGGCTCGCGATCGTACTGAGTCCGACGCAGTAGAAGCCCGGTGACTCCACCCGCCATGCCGAGCATGAACGCCAGTGCCGCCGTAACATACTGCCGCGCTTGCTGCAAAAACTGATAGGGTATGGATGGCAAAGGAACCCCAGCCGATGGAATCACGACGGGAGCCAAAGTCGTTGCTGGCTGATAGGTTGGGTAGGTTCTAATCGTCGGTCCGATACTTGGTACAGGCGGCGACGGAGAATAGCCTGAGTTGATCGTCGGTACGGGTGTTTGTTGGTTCGATAACAACAGGGGCACTACGGTTGCGTTCGCCACAACCTCGTAGGAAGCTGGAAACATGGCCGACAATACCAGTGTGCCAACAGAAACGATCGAGAAGCCAAGAAAGAACGAACGGGTGCTACCCTTCTTGGCGAGCACGGCGATGGCGGTGGCAAAGAGTATAGACGTTAAAACCAACACGGTCACAATTGACATTAACAGCCAAGACCTTGAGAACATAACTCCAATCAGCACGCTGACCAGCGTGAAAGCCAGCAGCCCGTGCTTTAATGAGAACTTCATGCTCTTCCTTCCTGCAATTGCAACTTCCAAGAACGGGTGAACTGAAGTTTACTCGATCCATGGCGTCGGGTGAAATCCCGAGCGACTCGGTACACTTTGCTGGCTAAGTTTAAACGAGGTCTCAGTTTGATACTTGTAATACACCGTTGGGATGCGTACACACTATGACTCGACTTGCTATTTGCAACGCTAGAGCGGTACTGCCCGACCGCATGGAAGACAATGTCAACATCGTTTGTCGCAACGGGCTGATCGAGAGTGTTTCGGCCGACACAATCGCTGATTCCACGGATTTGCTCCGAATGGATGCAGAAGGCCAACTTGTCGTCCCCGGTTACATCGATATCCACGTGCATGGCGGAGCAGGCGCCGACTTTATGGATGGCGATGTTGATTCTATTCGGACAGCCGCAAAAGCGCACTTGCGGCATGGCACAACGACTTTGTTTCCGACGACAACCACCGGCTCAGCCAAGCAGATCCTGAACATGATCGACGCTTGTCGCGAAAACTCCGCAGAGCCCGATTTACCCTGGCTGCCGGGCATCCATCTTTACGGTCCCTATTTCGCCGCGGACAAGGTCGGCTGTCACTCGCTGGACGGTAGACGCTCGCCCGAATCCGATGAATACCAGCGATACTTCGCAACTGAATTTGTGCGCATTGCTACCTGCGCCGCCGAACTGGACGGAGCCGAAGATTTTTATCGCGCTGCGGCAAAGCATAACTGCTTGATAACCTGCGGGCATTCCAACGCGAGTTGGGCTGAAATGCAAGCAGCTTACGAAGCCGGCATGAGGCATGTGGATCACTTCTGGTGTGCCATGAGTAGCGTTCCGTCACTTCGCCAACGTCTGGGAGTCCCCATGCAGGCAAGCATGGCGGAATTCGTATTGATGACGCCCGAGATGAGTACTGAAGTCATCGCCGATGGCTACCATCTCTCACCGGAGTTGCTGGAGTTCGCTTACCGAATGTTGGGACCAGATCGACTCTGTCTGGTTACCGATTGCAACCGAGCATTGGATTTACCCGCAGGCGACTATCGATTTGGTAGCCAGCAGGACGGCAGTTGGTTTTATAGCGATGGCCGTGTTGGCTGGGCGCCCGATCGGAGCAGCTTGGCTAGCTCCGTGGTTGGCATGGACCACATGGTGCGACACATGCGACAATCCACGACAGCTAGCTTGCCAGAGGTGATCCGTATGGCTAGCCTGACTCCGGCTCGCCGCGCTGGCATCTCTGATCGGACCGGTAGCTTGCAAGTCGGCAAGCAAGCGGATCTGTTGATCCTCAACTCTGAACTTGAGATTCAACGGGTGATCGCTCGCGGCAATCCTGTTTCATGAAATATAAGAGAACTGGAACCTCACATGCTGGCCAAGTCGGTGTTAACACTTTCGATTGTCTGCAACTTGACATGCATGGAAGCTGCTTTGGCCGGCGACGTTCGCGAGATCGAGGAACATGGCCAAAGAGTGATTGTCTTGAGTCAGGGCGACACGGTTGCCAAACTGGCACCTGCGGCGGGTGGCAACGTTTACTCGATTGAAGTCGATGGCACCGAGTATCTGCATCAGCCACCGTCCGCCGATCGACTTGCAGGTGTCGGTTGCGGAGTTCCCATTCTGTATCCAACACCCAATCGCGTAAAAGATGCGTCCTTTACCTTTGTCGGGAGGACTGTCACCTTTACTCCGAATGCAGGCAGAAATTTCATCCATGGCCTGGTCAATCGCTACGCCTGGGAAATAGACGAAAGCCAGTCCGACGAGAGCTCTGCCAGTGTACGGCTGATCGCCAGCTTCGACCGTGATTCTGAACTCCATCGACAATTCCCCTTTCCGCATCGTTTGTACTTGCAAGTCCTGGTCACAGATCGCAGCGTTCGATGGCAATACACGGTGGACAATCAAGGCGGATCAGAGGCCGTACCCTTTGGTTTCGCGCTCCATCCGTATTTTCTTTACCAGGGCCAGCGTTCGCAGACTTACTTGACCATTCCGGCCACGCATTGGATGGAAGCCCAGCAACAGTTGCCGTCTGGAAAACTCATTCCAGCGTTAGACCTGGACTATCCGCTGGGCATGCCCATGAGTCTGGCAGATACCAGATTCGACGATGTGTTCTACGGCCTGCGACCGGAGAATCCGACGCGCATCGAATTTCGGGATGTGGGTTTATCGGTTTTGATACGCGCTTCCTCGGAGTTCAAACACCTGGTGGTTTGGACGCCGGACCGGCCCTACTTCGGTGTTGAAAGCCAGACGTGCAGCACAGATGCGCACAATTTGTATGCGGCTGGATATGAGGAGGCGGCTCAATTACAAGTCTGTGCTCCTGGACGAACCATGACGGGTTGGGTCGAGTATGATTTCTCCGACAATTGACCAACCGGCGACATTGTTCACCGACCATTTTCTTTGTTTACTACCTGATGTCCGACTGGCTACGCTATCTGCTCTTGATACTCGCTGGCTTCATTGCTGGCATCGTTAATACGATGGCGGGAGGCGGATCCTTTCTGACTCTTCCCGCCCTGATGTATATCTATGGCCTCGATCCGAGATTGGCCAACGGCACCAATCGGATCGCGATTTTGTTTTCATCCGCGGCTGCCAGTGCGACCTTTCAGAAGCATGGACACCTGGACCGAAAACTAGCCGTCCGGCTCACGCTGCCAACCATGCTCGGCGTTCCCTTCGGAGCGCTGCTGGCCATCTATCTGCCCGCACAAACTTTCAAACCCGTGTTTGGCGCGATCTTTATCCTGATGGCAATATTGCTGCTTTTGAATCCCAAACGATTAACAGCCATCCAAGCTCCGGAACATGAGGCTTCCAATCTGAAGGTTTTCCCCGTGTTCTTCTTGATTGGCGTCTACGTTGGTTTCATTCAAGCCGGAATGGGCATTTTATTGCTGATTGGAATGAGTCTTCTGAGCACAGGAGATTTATTGCAGTCCAACGCCATCAAGAACCTGATCGGATTCTTGGTAACGCTGGCTGCCACCTTGGTATTTGTGATATACGGGCTGGTCGATTGGCTGCCAGGAATCTTGATGGCAGTAGGCAATGTCTTTGGCGGATTCGTGGGGGCCAACTTGGCCATCAAGAAAGGCAACCAGTTGATTTTTTGGTTTGTGATAACCGTGATGATCGTCACTGGCGTCAATTTGCTATTTTTCTAGCTGCCATCTTGGATGGTTCGGCACGCACGAGCAATGACCCTGTTAGCCAAGAATGCTGGCGTGCTTTGGGCACTCGAGCGGGTGGAACCCGTGAATTGGATTGTGTCCAATAGCTCCGCATTCCTGGAACTCTTAAGAATTGCCCATTTTGGTGGTAACCCCAGGTAACTTACTGCCATTATGTACCAATGAGAGACAGGAATACCGAACCCACCAATCACATTGACCGTGCGATCCAGCGAACTCGGTCGGGCGATCACGATGCCTTCGAAATTGTCGTGCGCGAATACGAGCGCGGTCTGCGAGCGTGGTTGGCCATGCAATCGCCGCCGGGCGTCGATGTTGACGAGGTCGCGCAGCGCAGTTTTGTGGCTGCCTTTACTCGTCTCGACGACTATCGGTTGGGGACCAGTTTCTCAGCCTGGCTCTTCGCGATAGCTCGGTACCAGCTCAAAACAGAAACCACTCGCTTGCGAAGAGTGGCCGACTATCACGCTCGCTATGCGCCCGACTTGTTGCAAAAGGAGCTGGATCGACGAGCGAACGAATCACCAGAGCTTGGACGATTACGGCTGGACCACTTGCAGCACTGTCTACACGGCCTGTCCGAGAAGCTGCAGCTCTACATTCGCTGGCGTTACGACGAGCAAATCTCGCTCGATGAAATGTCTCAACGTTCTGGTCGATCGGTCGCGGCTGTAAAGAAGCAGTTGTGGCAGATTCGACAACAACTTCATGCTTGCGTTGAGAATCGGCTCAAAGCCGCGGGGGAGTCTCCATGAGCCAGTACCAGAATTTTGACGAAAACCATTTTTGGGAGCTTTGGAGCGACTTCCTGGAAGGGGAACTAGACGATACGGGGCTAGCTGAATTGCAGCACCGGATTACTTCGGACGAACACTTGCTCAAGATGGCTGCGGACAGTTTTGAATTGCACCGGCTCCTGGGACTGAATGCCGCTGAAGAGCCCGAGCAGCGCGAAAGCTTTATTCGCCAGACGATGTCACTTCTGCCGCAAGAGAGGCAAGGATTTGTTCAATCCGTAATGCGTGGAATCCAACCCGCGGCCGAAGAACGGGCTGGCTCAAGCCCGGTGCGCCAGCGACGCAAAATGTGGCAAGCAGTCTCACTGGCCTTACTGACTGTGGCGGGCGGAATTGGGCTGATGTTCCTGCTGTGGCCAAAGTCAACCAACATCGCAAAGATCACTGGGCTGAGTGGATCGGTTTTGTGGACCGGCGATGGTGGGTTGGTGGACCACAACCTGGCTCTCGGTTCTCGATTGGGAGGTGGAACTTTGGAAGGCCTTGGCCCCAATGCGTGGGTTGAGCTGACGTTCGACGACCAATCCAAAGTCACCTTGTCCGGTAAAGGACTTTTGACTTTCTCGGCGCAGGAGAGGAAGCAGTTGTACTTGCGCGAAGGCAATATGACCGCGGATATAGCTCCTCAACCCGATGGAAAAGCTCTGCTGATTCACACGCGTTCTGCGGAACTGGAAGTTTTGGGTACACGGTTCAGTGTAGAAGCCGAGATGGCATCCACGACTCTGAACGTCAACCACGGCAGTGTTCGGGTAAGAAGGCTCACGGACGGACAGCAGGTGGACGTTCCAGCACAACACCTCTTAGTAACCTCTGCGGAGACCCAGCTGGTCCCGGAGAAGGTTCCGGACTTCACCGACCGATGGCAAAGTAACCTTGCATTGGGGCCGATCGACACACTTGGAAATTGGGTTCCAGCCACAGCGCAAAGCGCGGCCAGACTCAGAGCAATACCTTTCGTCTATAAACCTCCGGGAAGTGGTACCGAGGAAAGGTCAATGACGCTCTATCTGGCCGCGCTGCCTGTTTCACAGGGCGACAAGCAGCCGGTTGTGCTTCGATCCGAATCTGAGTTTCGGATCGTGGGATCTCTGAAGGCTCCTTGCAAACTATACTTCGGCTTCCAAGTACACCGTACCGACGGACAGTTTGCAGGAAAATTCCTGGCAGAACAGGCAATTCCTGCGGATTCTTCGGATGACCTGGAGCGATTTGAAATAGTATTGCCCATTGGCGACTTCCAACTTGATCCCTCTTTGGCCAATCTAAAAGATAGACTACCTGCTAGCCCGGTGGGCTTGGTAGTTTCCGGATGCTGGTGTTTCACTCTGACCTCCCAAGATCTGGAGCTACAGCAAGTCTCATTAACTCCCGCCCCCTGAACAAACTGTTGCTTAGCTGCTGCGGCTGCGTCAGTCCCCGCTCCCCTTCCCTCGCCCACGGGCTTCCCACATGACCGCCGAAAAGAAATTGAAGTCATCTGTCTGGATCAAGCGGGCCGCCATGCTCGTGATACTCATCGCCGCTGTCGGTGCAGCCGCACCGTTTTTTGGCAGCCAGATAAAGACCTCGGATACGAGTCGTTTGTTAACACACCGAGTCACGAAAGGCGGACTGGCGGTCGTGGTTACCGAACAGGGAACCCTGGAAAGCTCCAGCAATCTCGAGATCAAGTGCAAGGTAAAAGGCGGAAGCACGGTGTTGTGGGTCATCGAAACCGGCACCTTG
>JANSWS010000760.1 GCA_024743355.1 bacterium | reverse complement strand
CTGTCAGAAAGCGTACTCCGAGTAGGGTCAAGCAAAGCAGATAAGGCGGCACCTAACATCACAATGGAGTCCGACACTTGACCGCTCCTCCTTTCGCTGCCGCTCCAGTCGTCGCCGTCAAGTGCGGCTCATTGTGGCGTTGGGCTGCAAAGGAAACTTCGTGACTGACGAATCAAATTCAAAATTCGAGGCTTTACAGGAAGAAGTATCGCGCTTGAGAGAAGAAAACGCTCGTCTGAATGCCGAACTAGCCCTGAGCAAGGCGGGACGAAGCGCCAGTCAACGAGTGATCAATTGGATAATCAATGCTTGGCTAGGTTCCGATATGCGGAAAGCTGGAGCCAACTTGGCTGAAAAATCTCAGGAGTGGAGCGAGGGAAAGGCGAATACACCAGTACGTGAAACCGTTGAATTTCTCACTGCTAGTATTGTTCGCTTCACCAGAATTGGGATCTTCAGAATTAGCGTTGCAATTATAATTACTGCCGCAACCCTATGGTTCGCTGCGGCTCAAGTAGTTTTGTTAAATAACCAAAATCAAATTATTCAAATTCAAAAGCAAGTCGAAGCAGCAGATAGATTCGCTCTTTTCGCAGAGCGCGAACAAAGTTCGCTTCGTGCTCTCGGTACTGCATATGACTTGCATTATGAATTGAAAGATTTAGCACTTGAAGCATCCGATCCGCCTGTTTCCCATGAAGAGCTAAGAAGGGCCGTATTACTTGCCACCCCTTCAGAGGAAGTGACAACAAGAATTGTTACTACTTGTGGCATTCATAAATACCCTGTTGGAAATCCATCCAAACTTGGCCACGAAATAATCAAATTGATTGATCAAGGGGATGTGTCTGCGGCTAAATGGAAAACTGCCGACCTCAGGCGCTGGCTGAATCGTGCAGCCGATGCATGCCACAAAGAAACCGAAGCAAATCGCAAACTTCGCAAGAACATGGAAAATGAAATGAGCATTTCAACAGAACCAGAGACTCGTAATGACTAAGTTGCAGCCCAACAATCCGCTGGAGTCCGACGCTTGACTGCTCCTCCTTTCGCTACCGCTCCAGTCGTCGCCGTCAAGCGCGGCTCAGCGGAGCGTTAGAGCGCGCTCGACTTTCGGGTGGGTTGTGCCGTATCCCATCATCGTCGCGGGGTTTGGCGTCCTGACTCGCGCTTATCGGTGCCATCGGCGAAACCATCGTGCCCAAGGCGAGTCCTGGGTGCCTGCTTGGAGCCATGCGCCCAGGCTCGTCCTGGTCGCCGCACTCCCGTGGATTTAGCATTGGCTTATCCCGGAGTTGAGCGTCGGTCAGGATCCGGTAGGCTGTCGCCAAGGTCAGCTCAGATTCGAGGCATCTTCTAGCAGAGCTTGAGGGAGTAAACGGGTCATGCTGTGCAGAATCCATTTGAGAACGCGCGCTCGGAAAGAGCATTTGCCAGCAGGGCGTT
>JANSWS010000064.1 GCA_024743355.1 bacterium | reverse complement strand
CGGAGCCCTTCGAGAGTTCGACTGTTCTACTGCGTATCCAACCCGACGGTCGCTGTAAACTGCTTCAATGGATCAACGCTACAGCCGAATCCAAACTTGACCTTCGCAGCTCGCCCTTCGACAACCAAAAACTGCAAGCAGTATTTGAAGTGTTTGGCTTTGACGCCGATTTAGTTTTGTTGCAGGCCAGCAGCGCGCCTCAAAAAGAGCGGCTATCGCGCGGGCAGAGGATTGCGAGCAACAATGTTCTTGCGCGCACAAATAAGCCCCAACGCCTGTGGCGGCACTGCCCACCGGCGGTTGTACCGGGGACAGAGATAACCACTTGACGTTACACGGACCCCCTGTTGTGCCATCTCTGGCTTTAGATGGCATCCGGCCCTCGCTCACCGGTCCGTATTCGAACACAGTCTTCCATGGGTAAGACGAACACCTTGCCGTCTCCTATCTGACCCTTTTCGCCGGTTTTGGCTGCGGAAAGAACCGCTTCGATCGTCGGCTCGACAAACTCCTCATTGACGGCAATCTGCAACTGCACTTTGCGCAGCAACTGCACACCGGCTTGAGCCGTTCGGGCTGAGAGCTGGCCTTTCTGCCGACCGAATCCCTGGCAGTCAAGCACGGTCAATCGGAACACTTCGACCTCGGTCAATGCCTGCTTCACAGCCTCAAGTCGACTGGGCTGCACGATTGCAATAATGAGCTTCACTTAGCCGCCACCTTAGCTTGTCTCAGGGAGAAGTTTGTCCGCGCGTCGCTATTGTAGATCATGGCCTGCAACCGCAAAGCCTTTCGACATTCTGGTCTCATCAGCCGACCCGCTTCCGTCGGGGACATGATGGTACCCGCGTTGAAGTTCCCTGTCATCTCTTGCATGGGACAATGGACCGAACACAGTCAATAAGAATGAAAATACCCCGGCCCGGACGCGTGAGGCGGACACCCGTCGCGAGCCTTGGTGGGGTACCTTCAGGCCCAGGCATGAGCCGAAGCCGAAACAAGGTCTGGTAAAGAGAAAAAAGTCACCCGAGGGAACTCGCAGGGAGCACTCTCAGGCGACTTGGGTAGGAAACAGGAATTAGCCTGCGAGCCACATGATCAGCTAGCCTTGTTAAGCCCTTCTGCAGGATAGGCATGCATACCGTGCTCGCTGATGTCCAATCCGCTCTGCTCTTCTTCAGGACCCACACGAAGGATCCCAATCGCCTTAAGAGCTCCGAACAGAACCAACATCGTCACAAATGCCCAACCGCAAATGGCAGCAGTACCAATCAACTGAATCATGAAGCTGGTGCTGCCGGCACTCAGGTGCGTATTGGGAAGAATTCCGATTGCCATACAGCCCCAGATACCGCACAAGCCGTGAACGGGCCAAGCACCTACGGGGTCATCAATTTGTAGTTTGTCCAGCAGCATGACTCCGCCGATAATCAACAATCCAGATACAACACCGACCACGATTGCCATCCAAGTGCTCATACAGTCACAGCAGGCTGTGATACCTACGAGTCCACCCAGAATTCCGTTGAGCCCCATCGACAAGTCAGGCTTGCCGAAGATACCCCAGCTGAGAAGAGTTGCCACCAAGCCACCCGCGGCGGCCGACAGCGTCGTTGTAACCGCGATATGCATCGTGGCATCGATGTCGCCAGTCGATTGGAAAGCCAATTGACTTCCCGGGTTAAACCCGTACCAGCCGAACCACAGAATGAACACGCCAAGAGCCGCAATGGGCAGACTGTGCCCCGGCATAGGCATGCTCTTACCGTTTACAAAACGTCCGATTCGCGGCCCCAGGATGAGAGCACCAGCCAGACCTGCGAAGCCGCCGACGCCGTGCACGACAGCCGACCCGGCAAAATCTTGGAAGCCCATCTCGGCCAGCCATCCTCCGCCCCACTTCCAATATCCGCTGATGGGATAGATGAAAGCGGTCAGAACAGCGCTATAGATCAGATAGCCATTAACCTTCATGCGTCCGGCTACAGCACCCGATACGATGGTCGCAGCCGTAGCAGCAAAGACAGCCTGAAACAGCCAATCTACTTCGGGACTGAACGTCCGATCAGCTGCCGGCAAGTATTTGTCCAAGCCAATGCCACCGAAGCCGAAGTAAGGTGAAGGCGATGCACCCTCGTAGGAGCCTGGGTACATCAACCCAAAGCCAATCAGGAAAAAGAGCAGCACGCCGACGCAGATATCCATTGCGTTTTTGAAGAGGATGTTGACAGCGTTCTTCTGTGCATTGAACCCGGCTTCCACCATGGCGAAGCCCGCCTGCATGAAGAAGACCATCACGGCCGCGATGAACAAGAATGCGTTGTCCAACGCATAGCCCACTCCAAGATCCGCCTCCTCAGCGGCTGCCTCTTCAGAAGTGTCCTCACCTGGGTCATCCGCAGCGACTTCAGCTGTCGCGTCCGGAGACACTTCATCCTGGGCCTCTGCGACTGACCCAAGTGAAAGACACAACCCCAACAACCCCACAAGGAGACCGGTTAGGCGCCAGGAGCGCCTTGTACAAATCGTTAATTCCATGTAAATCCGCCTTTCTACAACAGCATGGGAATCTACAAAACAACTCGGCTCACGCCGCCAAGTTGACACATGACTGTCGCGACTGCTCTTGCCCAGGCCATCCAACCATTTTCAGAACGCAGTGCGATGCGGTTGGTGGATAGCAGCAACTATGCCAACGCTGCAACCAATTCAGGCACTGCTAGCGTAAGCCCCTAAGAAATAACCACTTAGCGAGCCAATATTTTTTTGCTTGGTTCCTGGCAAGCCGGCGGACGGAAAGATCTGCTTAGGAATGATGCGAGAAGAGCCCAAGAACTAGGCAGAGTCGAGAGGCACCTCATCCTGCCAGTGCAGAATGAGAATTTGAGCGCCTCGCGTGGGTGTAAAGGACAGCAAGTTCGTGGCGAGAACGCCTTAAGTGAAATCGATCACCCATATACGAAAACAACGGCTGACGAATGCTCGCCAGCCGTTGCTGAGTTCTACAAGGACTACCAATCCAGCTGTTTTAGAACGTGAAGATCGCGTCCATGCCGAAGGTAGTTTGGCTGTTGCCCAATTCGAGGCCAGCTACACCATCCTTATCCCAATCCCAGCGAATTTCTGGTCGGAAGATAAGATTTTCGCCAGGCTTGACATTGAAGCCCGTGGTGAAGGCATAGATGTCGCTGCGACCGTCGGTCACGTCGTAGACACCCTTGTCGATGTTGTACCACTCCAAGCGGCTACCCCAGACCAGATAATCGTTGAGCGTATACAGGATGTACTGGTTGACATCAAAGGTTTCGCGCTCGGTTGGATTACCGTTGCCGTGGTCGGTGTCCAGGATGTCGGTCCAGAACACGTAGGTCAGCTTGTCGGTCAGCGTAGCCGTGGCAATGAAGCTGGTCATCCAACCAACTTCACCACCGTTGCGGAAGCCGTCATCAACTGGACCCTTGGTCTCGCCAAAACGACCAACTACGTATTGGTTGGTAATGTTGAGATTATCGGTCAGATCCACGGAGTAACCGCCGAGGAAAGCGTCACCGTTATCTTCGAAACCGCTATCCCAACCCATTACGTAACCACCGTAAAGAGTCAGGTTATCGCCGGCCGAGTAAGTTGCCAACGCTCCGGTGTGGGTAAACGGCTCGCTGTTGTACATCGTGTAGCTGTGGGAATAGAAGAAGTTACCGGGGGCACCGACAACCTCGTATCCGATCAGCGTAAAGAAGTGACCAACGATGACAGACAGATCGCCGTAGGCGATTTCACCATACAGCTGAGGAATTGCGTGGCCGTAAATGCCGTTATCCCAGCTGTTATCCCAGTGATCGTTGTCGATACCGAAGGCCTGAGTATCCTGTGCATCCACACCGTACAGGTAGTCAATGCGACCACCGAAGCCGAGGCCGTCGCTACCATCAGCGGCTTTTTCGGCATACAGCCAAGCCTGGTGCAGGCGTACTCGGTCAGCATGCGAATTGAACAAAGAGTTGTTGTAGGTGTGATAACCAACCGATGCCCAACCGCCGAAATCGTAGCCGGAGTCTTTCAGACCAGCTAACAGTCCTCCACATCCTCCTCCACATGCAGAATCACAGCCTCCATCGCAGCCGAGATCGCAACTGGTGTCGCAACCGCCGCTGACCGGAGTGTCTGTGCAGCCACAAGAGGCGGGAATTACCGCGCTGTATTCTTGCAGTTGAGCAGAGGAGACTACGGGAGCTGGATCCTGAGCATAATAGTCACTTGCGGTGGCTCCACTCGGCTGTTGAGCAGACGCGGACCCACCCAGGCAGGCAGCAGCGATCGCTGCCGACAATGCCCATTTGGTAATTTTCATTGCTTCATCCTTGAAAATCGGAATCTTTGAACGACCACTACCCTATCCTGGCTTGGGCCGAAGACATCGTGCCAACCAATACCGCCACACTGAAAGTTGAGCCACTATCAGCAATCCCTATTGGCTGCTGGATCACGCTGCCTATGAACGCGTTTCCGCATGTAGCTATCGGTTCGGGATTCCAAGGATGTTCAACAGAATTCCTAATGTCCTAATCATTCAAATACCTGAGATCTGGCGATTTGGCAGACTTTAACGCCTGGCAAAAGAATGCAGGTGCCGCATCAGCTTTTGGATTCTGCTAGCAAAGCCTTGGCGAACATTTCGGGATCGAATTCCGCCATATCTTCCAGCTGTTCTCCCAGCCCGACCAGCTTCACCGGCAGTTCAAATTGCTGCCGAATGGGGACGATGACCCCGCCTTTGGCGGAGCCGTCAATCTTTGCCAGAACGATCCCTGTGCAACCTGCCGCATCGGAAAACCCTTTGGCTTGACTGATGGCGTTTTGACCGGCAGTTGCATCCAAAACCAACAGCACTTCGTGGGGAGCTTCTGGGATGTGCTTGCCGATGACACGACGGATCTTTTCGAGCTCTTGCATCAAGTTGCTCTGCGTTTGCAGACGTCCTGCCGTATCCATGATGCACACATCATAGTTTTCATCGCGGGCTTTCTGAGTTGCCTTAAACGCGACAACTCCCGGATCAGCACCCGCATCCGCAGTCACGATATCGCAGCCAATCCGCTGCGACCAAATCGTAAGCTGTTCTACAGCGGCGGCCCGAAACGTATCCCCAGCACCTAGCAAAACGCGTTTTCCTTGCTGTGTGAATCGATAGGCCAATTTGGCAATCGAAGTCGTTTTGCCGGAACCATTGACGCCGACTACCAGAATCACCGTTGGACCCTCTTCCGCCATATGAATCTCGGTACCGCCCTGGGCCAGCGTTTGTCCGATCTCATCGGCAATGACATCTAGGATGTCCTGAAATTCAACCTTGCGGGCACGGTATTCATTGCCAATACGATCCCGAACCTGCGCCGCCATGGCGCCACCCATGTCGCTCTTGACCAAAACGGCGAACAACCGTTTTAGGAACTCATCATCAACCAGCTCACCCTGGCTCTTAAAGACGTCACGGATATCCGTGTTAAGAGCCCGGCTGGTCTTCTGCAGGGCCGCTTTCACACTGGCGAAGATACCTCCCGACTTCTTTGCAGATTCCGGTGAGTTTTCAGCCGGCGTTCCAGCCGAACTCTTCGCAGCTTCGGGAGCGCCAGTGTCTTCGTTCTTGTTTTTTTTATTCCAGAATGCCATCAGTTCAATTCACACGCTTCTTCATAGTGTTCGTAAATTTGCATTAGCCGACTCTCCGCTTCGGCCAATTCGATTTGTAGCTCTTTCATCTTGCGACCATCGCGTAGATTGTGGGGCTCCAACATGTCCCGATGGAGCTCTTCGATGCGGGCCTCCAATTCGGCGATGTCGTTCTCGAGATCGGTTAGTTTGCGATACGGAAACTTGCGTTTTCTACGTGCGGGCTTTTCCTTTGATTCCGATAAACCGCCAGAAATATCTTCTTGCTTTCCATTTTTCGGCTTGCTTTCCATGGCGGTACTACCGGACTTGCCGCGGTCCGCAACAGCCAGCCCTGCCTTTAACCAGTGCCGATAGGTGTCGTAGTTGCCGGTCACTTGGCTGACCTGGCCGTTGCGAATCACCAGCAAATGGTCAGCAATCGCATTGACCAGAAAACGATCATGCGTAACCAAAATCACCGTGCCATCGAATTCCGCGATGGCCTGTTCCAGCGCGTGACGCGACCATAGGTCGAGGTGGTTGGTCGGCTCATCCAAAACCAAGACATTTGCTTCCATAGCAGACAACCAGGCCAGCATGGTGCGATTTTTCTCGCCACCGCTAAGCATCCGCAGCGGCTTCTGCGACAGCTCGCCCGATATTCCAAAGGAGCCCAGGATATTACGCCGCTGCAGATCATCCAGGTCGCGATGCGGAACCCGAATCGCTTCGGCTGCGGTCGTGTCTTCCGGCAATCTAGCCAGCAACTGATCAAAATAGCCAATCCGCAGGTTTGATCCCAGCTGAACGTGTCCCTCATCAGCCTGAATCTCGCCCAGCAAGCATTTGACCAACGTCGATTTTCCCGAACCATTGGAGCCTAAGATAGCCCATCGCTGCCCGCGTTCGATTTGAAAGGACAGATTTTGGAAGAGTGGCCTGTCATAGGCCTTCGACAGGCCGTTAGCACGCAACACGATGTCGCCCGCACGCGAGGCCTTCGGAAAGCGAAATTTCGGAATCGATATCTCGCGCGGCGGCTCAACCAGTTCGATCCTTTCCAGTTTCTTACGACGATCTTCGGCCTGCGTACTCTTTTGCCCGTGATGGTGCTTGCGGATGAAGTCTTCCAGCTTGGCAACTTCTTCACGGTGCTTCTCGAAGGTCCGCCGCTGAACCTCCAATCGCTCGGCTTTCTGGCGGACATAGGCAGAATAATTGCCTCGGAATTTGTCGAGTTTACCGTCCACCAATTCCAAAACCGCATTGGCAGTCGCGTCGAGAAAAAAGCGATCGTGGCTGACTAACAGGTATGCCCCGCTCCAGTCTGCCAGTGTCTCTTCCAGCCATTCTGTCGATTCGATGTCCAGGTGATTATTGGGTTCGTCCAAGATCATCAAATCCGGCTGCTGAAGCAGCAGACAGGCCAGCATCAGACGATTCCGCTGTCCACCACTGAGCTCATCCACCGAGCGCTGGTGCCCCCCAGGCTCGAAACCGAGTCCCGCTAGAATTCGCTCGACACGATGTTCCCATTGGTAAGCGTCCTGTTGCTGCAACTTGGTTTGCAGACGATCGAATTGCTCCATGAGCCGTTCATGCTCAGCCGAATCAGCGGCATTTGCCAGCTCGGAAGCCACCCTTTCAGCCTCTTGAGACAACTTGGTGATATCACCCAGGGCCTGACTTGCCAGCTCCCAGATGCTCACTCCCGGGGGAAACTCGGGGTGCTGCTCGAGATAGCCAATGGTTCCTTTGGTCGGCAGCTCGAAATCGCCTGCATCTGCCGGCAACTCCCCGGTCAATATCCGCAATAGCGTGGACTTGCCGGTCCCGTTTGGCCCCACCAGCGCAACGTGGTCTCCGCTGCGAAGTTCCAGGTCAACTCCCCGCAGGACCTGCTTATCGCCAAACGTTTTGGATAGTCCGCGAGCGGATAGCAAGACCATGGGCGATTCTCCGCTCCCTTCCGAGCACTCAAGCTGTACGATCAATGCGTCCAAGATGATTGGCCGAGCGCCCATGCGTTCAGCCGAAGATGACATTTTAAGGCAGTCGTAGCGCCTGACGAGTGCCATCAGACCTTACACAGGAGCCAAATTAGCGGTTTAATGGCGTCGCAAACGGTCCCACTCGCACGCTAGCGGGAGAAACTCGAGATCCATGCTGAATCTGCAAAGCGCATCGAGCACCAGTTGGCTCCGTCAGGTCGACGAGTCGCTGGAAGAAATTCTGATCGATCATGCGCACTGTGAGCACAAAGCGGCTGCCACGGCCATGAGCCTGTTCGGTTCCTACATCGAAAACGCAGATCTGTGCGCGGAAATGACAAGCATCGTCCAAGAAGAGCTGGAGCATTTCCACAGCGTGCTCGCCTTGCTCCAAAAGCGGGGCATCCCCTTCCGTCGCTTGCCTGCGGGGCACTACGGGCGAGACTTAAATGCCCTGGTCCGACCCCATGAGCCCCATCGAGCCGTGGATCGTCTGCTGATTGCCGGATTGATCGAAGCCCGCAGCTGCGAGCGGTTTCAGTTGCTTGCCAACCACGTGGAGGACCAGGAGCTGTCCGATTTCTACCGTTCTCTATTCGAGTCGGAGGCGCGGCACCACTCGACTTACGTGCGACTGGCAAAGCAGTTTGATTCCGAAGAGTCCGTCCGGGAGCGGCTAAAGGTTTTGTCCATGGCCGAATCGGAGATCATCGCTCGTGGGAACAGCCTGCCGCGCATGCATAGTTAGACCGCACAGGCAAATTCTCCAGTAGCCATCGACTTCTCTAATTTTGTCCCAAAGAACCGACGCCCCAAGTTGACCACAATTGAGCCCGCCATGACAACGAACTCATTGCCGGAACCACTCTCTGCCCACGCCGAGTCCATCGACGAGCTGCGTAAGATTGGTCGCATATTCTGGAAACGCGGCTGGAGCCTTGGCACCAGTAGCAATTACAGCGTGGTCGTTGGTCGCGATCCCCTACAACTGCTGGTCACGGCCAGTGGCAAGCACAAGGGCCGCTTGCAGCCGGCTGACTTCGTGCTGGTCGACTCGCAAGGCAATCCCGTTACCGACAATCAACCCAAATCCTCCGCCGAGACCTTATTGCACTGCGTGGCTGCTGAGAATCCCCAGGTTGGTGCCGTGCTGCACACGCATAGCGTTTGGGCTAGCGTCTTGTCGGACCGTTTCGCTCCTCAGGGAGGCATTCTGATCAAGGGCTATGAGATGCTCAAAGGCCTGAGTGGTGTTACTACTCACGAGCACTCGGAATGGCTCCCGATCTTCGAGAACACCCAGGATATCCCTGCGCTCGCCAGCGAAGTTCGCGAAGCCATGCGCGATCCCCAAAGGCCGCTAACTCACGGCTATATCATTCGTCGCCATGGAATTTACACTTGGGGACAAGACCTACAGGAAGCATTTCGACAAATTGAGATTATCGAATACCTGCTGGAGTGCATTGGCCGTACAGCCACCATGGTATAAGACATTCGCAAATGCTCACGACCCGCCCCGCTGCCGCGGAGTTTACTCCTCCATTCCTGTCGATCCGCCTTGGGCCTGGACGCGAAGCGGGACTTTTCCTTGGGTGCTAGCTGGCTTCCGAAGCGTTCAATCCTTGGATTCGAGATCGCGTTGGGAAGCGTAGGTCAACTCGCGATCCGACAGCCCCTCTCCCACTTCTTCCAGTAGCAGTTCCACCGCCTTCTCCAACTGTCGATCGATACCCGCCGGCAATTCTCCTGGTTCGGGCCAAAGTACAACATCGGGCAGGCAACCGTTTCGTTCCATATCCTGACCATCCTCAAGCAGAAACCAACCGCGGAAGGGCACGCGTATTCGGCCAACATCATTAATTGAGGCTGAACCCGTACTCACAACTCCTCCTGCTGTTTGCACCCCCACGACCTTTCCGCGACCAAGCGTCTTGATGGCGTGCGAGAAGATTTCTGCGTTGCTGTAGCTATTCTGATTGCATAGAACAATGATCGGCTTGAACCAAGAAGCGAACACCGCGCGGTCCTGCGGATATCCCTGTCCGCCACCTCGCGGCACGGTAATCGCATGCCTGGGTTGGGTCAGCGCCGTCAGCAGCAGATCCGTTGTCGAGCCGCCACCGTTATCACGAACATCGATCACCAATCCTTGGCGACCATAGCCCACGTTGTAAAGCTGCCGTTCAAATTCGTGAAAACTACCCAGATCCATCGCGCGGATATGCAGGTAGCCAAGCTTTCCTTGGCTGGATTCCGAGACTAGCTTTCGATTGTGCTCCAGCCAATTCTCGTACAGCAGCGAGCGGGCCCGCGAATAGGAGATCGGACGGAGACTGATAGCGAGCTCAACTTCATCGCCGTCCTCCTTGCCCTCTGCCCGGCGGCGAACACTTAAGTTGATATCCCGGTCCAAACGACCATTCAGCACCAGGGTTAGATCCATATCCGGATCAACAGCCACACCATCGATGGCCAGTATCACGTCGCCTGCCTGGAGTCGGCTTGTTTCCTGGTCAGCTGGACCGTCTTTAATGACATCGCGAACTAGTAAACCAGGACCTTGATATTCCGCTTCGAACCTGACTCCCAAATGAGCCGTCTCGTCCCGCCAACCTTCTACACTCGCTCCCGACGAAGACTGACTGGGAGAGAATCCTAGATGGGATCCATTCAATTCTCCCAGCATCAATTCGATCACATCTGCCAATCCGCGGGTGTCCACCATTTCAGCAGCGGCTTTTTCGTACTTTCGCCGGATTGCATCCCAATTATGGTTGGCAAAACTCTCGTCGTACCACACTTCGCGCATCGTCAACCAGGCCTGTTCGAAGCCCGCTTTCAGCCATTGGCTGCGGTCGAGAGTTTGTGCCACCATAAAACCGTAAGACTCGAGCTTTCCATTCTCATCTAGTTTGCTGGGCTTACCGTCTTGCAAGTACAGGACGCCCTTTGCCGCCTCGGACCAAACCGCCTGCGAGCCCGTGCTCGTAGTCAACAACTTAGGCTCAAACTCATCGGGAAACTGCACGGTATACCATCCCGACTTGCCGTTCACCGTCGCACTGAATGCCAGCTTCGTTCCATCGGGCGAAAAAAGCAAACCTCGCTCGTAGCTGTCAGAAATTGGGATACTGCGGACCCGCTCGTGAATATTGTCGAGGTCGATTTCAAGCTGTTGCTCAGGCTCTTTCTTGGCGTCAGCCTCGGACTCCTGCTGGCCTTGTTCAGCAGCTTCCTTGCCTTTGCTCTCCGCATCGTCCGCATCCGCAGCCGGCTTCTTACCGCGTTTGCTCTTCATCAGTTCGATGGCTTCTTCGATCCGTCGTTGCCGCGAGGTTAGGTCGTCGTCCGCCTCGCGGAGATAGACGTAGTAGATATCCACCTCGCGATCAACGCGACGCCCGGTAAACGCAAGCAATTTCCCATCCGGAGAGAATCTCGGGTCCGTATCATTGTCTGGGTGGCGAGAGACATTAACGGGAACACCACTGCCATCGAGTCGAGCCAGCCAGATTTCACTATTGAAATTTTCGTCCTGCTGAGCGTAGGCAATCCAGCTACCGTCCGCGGAGATGTCATAATCCACCTCGCTAAATCCGCGGACGAGCTTTTGTTTCTCGCCCCCATCCAGCTTCATTACCACCAGATCCCCCCTGCCCTGCTGAAACAGCAACCGCTCGCCGTCAGGGGTAAAGCGCAGCTTGCTTTCGACATGGGAATCGTGGGTGACCTGCTCCAAGTCAAATTCGTGGTTCTGCCACCAGAACTTATCCGGGTCCTTGCGGGTAGCCTTCCAAACATCCACCTGCCCCGCCGTAGATGTGGTAAACCAGATTTCGCTGCCATCCTTTGAAAAAACTGGATCCTGCTCGAATCCTGCGGAGCTGGTAACGCGTTTTGGTTCCCGCAATTTGGTGTCCATCACCCACAAATCGCCTCCCGCGATCAAGGCGATGTCCAAACCGTCGTCGCTGAAAGCGACAGCGGAAGCCCTTGAGATTTCCCGTTTCATCTCCGCGGATGGGAGCTCCACGTCTTCGTCAACAAACAACTCAATCTTGACCGGATTCTCGTGTTGGCCAGGTGACAAGCGATAGAGGTCAAACAAATGGCGAAAAACGATGGTCTGCTCCCGACGTGCGACCGACGGATAGACGATCGAATCGTCGTCGAAACCCGTTACCTTATTTTGCTTGCCCGGTTGTCCAGACTTCTTCGCAAAACGGTACTTCCAAAGCTCAAAGCCATGCAGCTTTCCTTTGGTGAAGTAAAAGCCGCGTCCATTGCTCAGCCAGTTGGGCCACATGCACTCAACACCCTCGTGCAGCAGCTCCGTGAAATCCCCGGATTCCAAATCCAGTAACCAAATCTGGGTAGATCTCTCACCTTGGTATCCCTTCCGCCACCATCTTTCGCCTTCGCGAGTCAACAAGATACGCTTGCCGTCCGGCGATACCTTGGCATCCTCGGCCGTCGCATCGGCAAGAATCTTTTCGGACGCGCGTTCTTCGGTAGAGATACGAATCAAGCGGTTAGCATCGCGGTGGTAATGATCACGACTGCCGATGGCCAAGATCGACCTGCCGTCGGGAAACCAATCGCACAGCATATATCCCGCAGAATGGAACGTGATCTGCCTCAACTGGGAACCATCCGCTTGCATCAGGTGAACCTGTGGCGATCCGCTGCGATCACTGACAAAGGCGATTGTCTGTCCGTCAGGAGAAAACAGCGGTTGCGAATCGCGGGCAGCGTGATAGGTCAATCTCTGGGCGTTGCCCCCTTCAATGCTGGCTGCCCAAATTTCTCCGGCCCAGGAAAAGAGCAACGTCTCTCCATCCGGGGATAAAGAGGGGGTTTCTGGCAGCCAGATCCTGCGAGCGGTATTCTCGGCGGCTAAGCTCCCCTGCGATAAGGCCAGGCAAAGTCCGATACCAGCGGCCAAGAAATGGAAATAGAGGGGTTTCTGCGACAATCTTCGAGTCATGCTGAATCTCAAGTCTGGATGGAGTGCTATGCCAAGCTGACTAATTGGAAATCGCCACTTAAAACTCTTGGCAAATCCTCGGTCAAGCGTGAATAACATGGAGTATGCCGAAAGGCTGCCTAAGACCATCAAAAATCGGGGCTAACGTCCTTAGGGCTAATCGAAAGTGGCGCTGTAGAACTAACCTAAGCGGAGGTGGGCCGGGAAGCAGGACTTCTAAGGTGTTGTAGATTGGCGTCAATCTGCCTGGAATCGATCATGAACCGACCAAATGGTCATTTCAACCCCGTGCGTTGGTTGCCCTAGGACAAAGGGCCGTTTAAGTTGATGATTCGCTCGCAACGCACCAGCTAAACCCCCGGCTTTCAAAAGCTACGACAATAGCCGGGCAATCATTTCCCTTCCCACCAAGCGGTTTCGCTTTGGTCTCACGAGGATTAAAAAGATGGCTCAAGTTATTATTCCAGACGAGAACCGCACTTTGACGGATGTGCAGGAAATCCGCGATTTCCTAGAACCCCATGGCATCTGGTACGAACACTGGCCTGTGGAAGAACGGCTAGCCGAGGATGCGACCAACGAACAGATTTTGGAAAAGTTTTCCGACGAGATCGAATCCCTAAAACAACGTGGCGGATTTGTGACGGCGGACGTTATCAACGTGAATCGCGAGACTCCCAATCTCGACCAAATGCTTGCCAAGTTCGACAAAGAACACACCCATTCTGAAGATGAGGTCCGCTTTACGGTGGCTGGCAGAGGCTTGTTCCACATTCACCCGGACAACGGACCTGTATTTGCCGTGCAGGTTGAATCCGGCGATCTGATCAATGTTCCTCGAGGCACAAAACACTGGTTCAATCTGTGCGAAGACAAGGCTATTCGATGCATTCGCTTGTTTGAGGACCCCGCCGGCTGGACACCTCATTACATCGATGAAGCCGTGCATGGCAACTATCAACCCATGTGCTTTGGTCCCAAATACCTGCCGCAAGACGAGTCGCAGGAACCCATTATCAAGACCTGAACGTCATTCGTTATGGCCATACCAGATCCACCCCAACCCATCCAATGCATCTTGCTGGATATCGAAGGCACGACATCCAGCATTTCCTTTGTGCATGATGTCATGTTTCCTTTTGTGCTGGAGCATCTGGACGCTTACCTGGTTGAGAACTTCTCCGACACGCAGACCAAGGCAGCCTGCGAGCAGATCGCTGTGGATGCCGGCTATCCATCGCTGGAGAAGTGGGCGGAAAATGAAAACCAGACGGACGTTCTGGAGCTCATCAAAGCCAAAGTTCGCGAACTCATGCAGCAGGACGCGAAGACTACGGGTCTGAAGGCGCTGCAGGGATTGATCTGGGATTCTGGTTTCCGCAGCGGGCAATTGAAGTCACACGTATTTCCAGACGTGCTGCCTGCAATTCAAAGCTGGCGCGATTCAGGAATCGATGTTCGCATCTATTCATCCGGCAGCGTGGCCGCTCAGAAACTCTTTTTCGGACACGTGGACAAAATTGGCGATTGCCTGCAATTGTTCTCTGGGCATTACGACACGCAAATTGGCGGCAAGAAAGAATCGCAGAGCTATCACAGAATCGCCCAAGATTGGGGAGTGGCTCCGGGACAGATTTTGTTTGTCAGCGATGTTCCCGAGGAACTCGCGGCTGCCGCCTCGGCGGGATTGCAGGTCTGCGGCAGCCGGCGACCAGGAAATGCCAGTACCCCTGCCGAATCGGATCTGATTTGGATCGATAGCTTTGACCAAATCACGCAACGTTATACGGCTTAAGTTTCTGTTTCAGCCGCGACAGGCCAGAAGCAATTGCCAGCGGCTGCTAAGCATGGCAGGCCCTGAAACATCGATGTGAATTCGATCGTCCAGGCCGCGGGGCCGCTAGCGTGCATCGGAAAGCAACACCTGGGTAGATTGCTGCTGCTCGGCATGCAGCGCAGCCTTGCGAACCACACTCGGATCCGAGCTTTGTTGCGGATGGGCCAAACGCATCAGCGATTCACGGGCATCCCAATAATCCAGGATGGCGATCCGCAGGTCCATTGGCAGCCGGTGAGCTCCACCTTCTAGATATTGATTGCGTGGCCCAAAGATGACGTGCGACAAGTAGTCGGTCGGTATACGTGGCTGGACTATCTCCAGCGCCGCGCCAATTTTGTGCAGCACCGTGGGAAGTGATTTGTCTTTGATCTCCTCGGCTCGGGAGGCGGCCAACGCGCGTAGCTCCCGTTCCTGGGTCACGAAACGACGTGCTCGCGCCGCGGCCGCCAAATCTCCCTCCTGGTGAACCGTCATCCACATCTGGGATTGCCTGAGCAGGCCACTGCCAAAACTCGACTTGCCTGTCACCGAGATAGCCACGTGGATCGTATCCGCTCTCCATCCGGCAGGGACTTCCGCCAAAATTGCTACATCCCGGGCACCTTCCAGATCCGGCGATGGACCGGGACGAAATTTAAAGAAAACACCGTAGCCTCGCGCAATCGTGCCGCTGGAAGTAAGCGACTGCGCAGGCGGAATGCGTTCGAATTTCTCCCGCTTAGACGCCTCAGTACGATATTCTCCGGCCAGGCTGCCTCTAGCAATAGGCTCCATCCCAGCCGACCCGCTCAGCTTGAGCGTGCCTTGCCTCTGCTCGGCACTTTCCACAGAGATGGTTCCTGCCACGTCGGAATAAACTTCGTTGCGAGGCCAAAAATCCACGACCCTTAAAGTTTCGCTAGGACTACGAAACTCGACTGAGTATTCGACGATTGCGTCGCGGTTACCCGCAGGAACGTAAGCCGATACCGGTATCCGAAGCCTAACGAAGCTTCCACCCATCATCGGTCTCCGAACCAAGCTGGGATCGATCGGCTCCGCGACGACGATCGCAGGCACGTCAAAATGCACTTCGGAGTCATCCGCCATTGCCGCTGGCGAAGTCATTGCTCCCGGAGCCAGCAGCAACCAGCATGCACCGCAAACAGCGGGCCAAGTAAAAATGCTTGCAGAACGCCGACTTGCCTGAAAGCCGCACATAACAATGCACCATAGACGCAACATAAAGCAGGCCTCCTAGAAGGAACGCATCTGCCATCTGGTAGCCAGATGACACGCGTGATCAAGTTCACCATTTGGTGCTCTTGCCTTCCCTGCTCGCCCTAAACGCATGCGCTGTGACGGATCTTATTGAGAACCAATTCAAAAACCGAAATAACCGCGGCTAACGCCAGAGCGGCGAATGGTCTTCGGTCAGGTTTCTAAGTCAATAGCGGCAAAGCGTGCATCGCATTCATGATTGACTCAAAATCCATGTCACAAATGCTAGCATCGTGGGGCTTATTCGTCCTGAATTCGACAGCCGTTGCCAGAGCCACAGTCATCTTAGCGCTGGGCCGGTTCGGGTCAAGCAATTCGGATTCGATTTGCTATTAGGCTGTAGCCTGTCGCCTGACGGTAGGCTGTAGCCTGACGAATCGTGCGAACCACGCAGCCGCCGCTGCCGCACGATGGACATTCACGGATTCGAGTTACGCAAGCGAATCAGATCGCTGCTCCACTCCCGAAACATGGCATTTCTCGTCTCGCGAGTTTCGTAGGTGCAAATCTCCAGTCGAGAGTAGCGTTCGTCTTGCCGAACCAACCCGAAAAGAGTGTTAATATCCTCTTCCTTTCCGCCACGGCGTCGAGCATGCACGGTGAACACAAAGACTTGCACCCAACCGGGACGCTGAACCGCGGCCAGCCGCAGATTTTCAAAGCGGGCCGCATCACCGCTAAAGCCTCGATCGCTCAAATGCCGCCGCAAGGACAACTCGAGATCGCGGTCACCGATCCAAGAGGACCATTTCTGAACCCAATTCGACCACAACTTTCGCATGACCTCGCGTCCCATGAAATATCGCAGAGTTTTTGGAAACGCGTCGTTGCCGGAAGCAGTCTTTGCATGTCTTATCGACGGATGAGACGTTTCCCAACCGCCGGGCTACCTGGATTGGAAAGCGGGGCGGTCTTTTGTAAGACCGCTTCTTCGCTCCGCGGTTAACACCGGCCCGCTATCAGTCTTGTCTGCATTCGCGATCAGGCCAGCGGCGCTGAGCACTCTCGGCATGCACGCCGAACAAACAATCCATTACCCGGCGGGCACGCTGTCGCTGGGAACCTTATACCAGGGCTCAAGCAGCGTGCTGTATCCCTGGGATCGCCGTATACCTGGGATCGCCGTATACCTGGGATCGCCGTATACCTGGGATCGCTGGGCCAATGGCAGCGGTGCGGCGCGAGCCGCCCGGCACTACACAGCGAAATTGTGGCTGCGGCCGTACGGCTTGCGCCGTTACGCTACCAAAGCAAGTGCCATTAATCGCTGGGCCGGCAGCCAAGCTACAGGCCCGCGAGCGAAGTTCGTTGTGGACTGGCTTAATTGTGGCTGAAGCCGAAAGGCGAAATGCGTTCCTGTCCGACGGGATTCTTTGAGAACTTGCGAAAGCATGCAGGACAGAGATCGAAGACTTTTCGGTGATGCACCATCAAGTGTTCTTCGTCCAACTCTTCGGCGTCGGAAAACTCGCTTTCCAGCTTGTCCAACATCTGGTCCATCTCCAGCAGACAATCCTGGTCATCATCGATGTCGTCGTGGTAGTCAAGATTCAGCTTAGCTTCCATTTCCATACGCACCACGTAGCGAATCGCCTGGTCTTTGCCGAGTACACACCCACAACGATCACAACTGTAATGAATCATTCTACAATCCTGTGTATATAAACAGCTGCTTAACAGGGCAGCCCAGAACTTTGTGTAAATTGCACAAGTCCCAACATCGTTGGGTTGCCGATGGAATAGTAGCTACCATCGCCAGACGGTGGACGACATTGCCAGACGGTGCACGACGTCGTCAGACGGTGGACGACATCGACCACGCTCTGGCGAGCGTGGCTCAGGGTAAGAATTCATCTGCCGCTCGCCCAAGCGCCGTTTGCGAATTGAAACGCACCTCGACCAGCCTGCAGGTGTTTCCAATCCGAATTCAGACACGTCATCCCGTTATCCTAGTAGTCACGGTTGGATTGGCAACCGGTTCTTCAGGGCAAACAGCAAGTAGCTCTCCCACGCCGGGCTCACGCAGTGTAATAAAGATCAACGTTACCCCAAATTGCGCTATCCGGGATATAAGACGGATGCGGAACAAGACAAAGCATGCGGTCGGCGCCTTAGCCTTTGAAAATTCAGGTCCAGATGGCAGTAAGAAAAACTCCCAGCACCATGGTTCCGCAAACCGCTTTGCCAACAGTTCCCAACAGCCTGCCCCAGAAAGCCGCGCCACCGACGGCAAAACTTGCATCCCAGTCTTTACCATGCCAGCGCTCACCGACGATTGCTCCGAAAAAAGCGCCGGCTGCCCCGAGCATTAGGGATGCCAGCAGGTTGCCCACAATGGGAATAGGAATCAAGGTACCAGCAAACAGTCCCACTACGGCTCCAGCAATGGAACCCGCCAGAGCCAGTAATGATCCCCTGCGGCTTCCGCCGGCTCGGTTGACGCCGAGCGAGCTGGCCAAGAACTCGAGTAGTTCGCCAAACGCGGCGACCAGAAAAATTGACAGCAGGGGGGGCCAGCTTAGGTGTGTCGCGGTATCTTCGGGACGCAACCACCAACAGGCCGCCGCCAGTGCCACTATCAGCCAGTTCCCGGGTAGACCGAGAATGTTCGCGACCCAGCCGCCCAAAGCGAGCAAAGTCAACAAGCTGGCAAATCCGACTTCGATCCACCCGGTCAGCATGCGTCAGCTCGCTTCTTCAATTGGCGTTGAGCCGGCCGATGCGATCTCCTGGGACAGCGCGTGCCTAAGCCGCTTAAAGACCTCCGGCCAGTCGCCAAGCTGGCGTTGTCGGAATAGTCTTGCATGGGAGTACCACGGCGTATCTTCGCGGTTGAGCAGCCAACGCCAATCAGGAACATAGCTCAAGACGATCCAGACTTTGATGCCCAGGGCCCCTGCCAGATGCGCGACTGCGGTATCGCTGGTGATCACCAGATCGAGCTGACGCATGATCGCAGCGGTATCCATGAAGGCTCCGCTGGATTGATCTGTATTGGAAGGAAGTTGCTCCAAGGGCTGGCAGCCTTTCCAGTCTTGGATTTGCTCACATCCGAAACCTGATTGCAGACTGATAAGTCGAACCCCTGGAACCTCGGCTAGAGTTTCGAAGCAGCGCAAGGGGATACTGCGGAAGGAGTCGGCCTGATGATCGGGGTTCCCCTGCCAACAGACTCCCACCCGGAATTGTCCCGCAACCTTGGGTAGACGCGATTGCCAGTAAGATTCCAAATTTTCCGCCGCCCGAAGATAGGGACTCGCATGAGGAATCTTGTCAGCATCCATTTTCAGCACGTCCGGAACATCCAGCAAAGAGCATTGCCAATCGAATCGCCCCGGATCGAAGCTCAGATTGTTGGGTAGGATTTCCCCGAACTGGTCGCCTGATAGTTGCAATAGTGCCAGCAATCTCGGCTGACAATAAACGGTGGTTCTCGCTCCCAATTCACGCAAGGACTTCGCGAAGCGGACGAAGTTGAGCGTGTCCCCGAGGCCCTGCTCCGCACTCAGCAAGATCCGCTTGCCGCGCACATCTTGACCGCCCCACACTGGAACTTCGGTTGTGGGCCTGACGAGATCGCCGACGCGCCATCGCCAGCGGTATTCTTCCCAACCTTCCGCGAACCTTCCCTGCAACAGATAGATGACCCCCAGATTGCGATGCAATTCCGGTTCTTGCGAGTTGATTTGAAGCGCCTGTTGGTAGTACCTCAAACCTCGCTCCAAGTCGCCGGTCCAGACGTGGAGTGTGCCTCGATTCTTGTAGGCATTCAGGTAATCGGGCTTCAGATCAACGGCTTTTTGAAAGCACTGATCGGCTTCTTCAATGTCGCCGACGTAGCGCAAGCTGTTGCCAAGATTGTTGAACGCGATGGGGAACTTGGGGTTGATGGCGAGTGCATTTCGATAGGCTTCGACTGCCTCCGCAAATCGCTTCTGGTCATGTAGGGACATCCCGAGATAGCACCACGCGTTGGCATTGGACCGATCGTTTTCCAAGACCTTGCGATAAACGCTTTCGGCCTGCGGATAGCGCTTCTGCTGATGTAGATGCCAGCCTTGCTGAAGCTCGCGATCGCTGGAATTCATACCGACCAACTTGTGAAATATATATATATACAAAAAAACCTCAAGTCAGTTTAGCGACTTGAGGTTGCATGGGCTGTTCGTCTGACGCTGGTTGCTGGATTAATCCAAGAAACCGACCAGATCCTGACTTCGGCTCGGCTGTTGCAGTTTGCGAACCGCTTTGGCTTCAATCTGTCGAATGCGTTCGCGGGTCACCTTGAAGATATGCCCAACTTCTTCCAGCGTGTAGCTGTAGCCGTCCCCGAGACCGTAGCGCAGTTTAATGATCTCACGTTCCCGATAGCTCAATGTCTTGAGAACATGATTGATACGATCCCGCAGCATTTCTTGTCCGGCGCCGATGGCGGGACTTTCCGCGGTACCGTCGGGCAACAAATCACCGAACTGGCTATCTTCACTGTTACCAACGGGGCGATCTAAGCTGATCGGGTAGCGGCTCATTGCAAGCACGCGCCGCGCTTCTTCGATGGTCGTCTCTGCTCGTCTGGCAGTTTCTTCCAGCGTAGGCTCGCGTCCTAGCTCCTGTAGCAACTGCCGCGAAACATTACGAACCCGCGACATGGTTTCCACCATGTGCACGGGAATACGAATCGTACGGCTCTGATCGGCCACGGCCCGAGTGATTGCCTGACGAATCCACCAAGTTGCGTAGGTACAGAACTTGAAGCCCCGGCGATATTCGAACTTGTCGACCGCCCGCATCAAGCCGGCATTACCCTCTTGGATCAGATCCAAGAAACTCAGCCCACGATTGCGATACTTCTTGGCAATCGAAACAACCAATCGCAAATTGCCTTCCGATAGAGCCTTCTTTGCCTTTTGATAGTCGAAGAACACATCCTTCACACACTGGACTCGATTTCTCAGGCTTGAAGGCGTCTCTTGAGTTGCTACCAGCAGCTCACGATACTCTTTGAGAAGTTCGGCCCGTTGGGCTGCGGAGGCGCGATCACCCTGCAAGCGATCAATTTCGCAGCGCAGCTCATCAATGCGGCGGCTGAACTTCATGAGATCTAGAATTCTTGGCTCAAGCCTTTGCGTCCTGAGTCCCAATTCCTCTATCAATCGCACGGCTTTACGGCGTCTGCGGGCCAATGCTGCCCAAGCCTGCTTGCGGACCGACTTTGGCTGACTGCGGCTGAGAGCGACCCGATAGTCTCTGGCATTGCGCTTTAGCAGAACATCCAGAGTCTTCAGATTATGCGGCAAGCGCCCAAGAATCTGCTCTTTTTCAAGGCGATCCGTGACCGATACCTGCACCGTTCGATCGAACGGCAATTCCCCGGTGTGGACACGCTTGAGAATCTTGTAGGCATACTGCATCACATAATCGCACTCGAGCAGTTTGGTACGAAACCTGCGTCGAGTGACTTCGATAGCTTTTGCCAGCCGAATTTCTTCGTCTCGGGTCAGCAGCGGGATCTCGCCCATTTGGGTCAAGTACATGCGTACCGGGTCGTCCGACCAGGTCTCAGCCTCTTCCTCCGCCGCGGCGAGCAGTTCTTCATCACTCTCCAGCTGAACTTCGCCCTCGGCAGCCAAACCGTCGTCTTCTGGCAATGAATCGCTACTACTACTGCTGCTGTCGTCGTCGTCGATCGGAAGCTTCTGAAATCGCTCGATGTCGTCATCTGCGGTACGCGGGGCGTCGTCATCGAATTCGTCCAGCAATGTGTCGAACAAGGCGATACTCCTAATGGTGCCAAAGTTTTCCGGGCGGCCGGATCACAGAAAAGCTAGAGAGGGGGTGACTGCAAAATGGGTATGCAAGTCTACCACCTGATCACGATGCTTCTGCAACAGCGCCCTAATTTGTAAAAGGTTGCGATTGGGTAAAACTTAATGATGAAATCGCAAGTGCCTCACTCTTGCTCCACGGCCACCACGAACGCGCGCACAGCGTTGTCCTAAATACCAACTCCCTTGTGCTTCATAGCGTTGCGTGAAGTGAGGCGAACGACCGGTCCTGACCACCGACGTTGATCTGCACATGAATCGCGTTCTTTAGGTCCCAGATCCCGCAAAGTTGATGCGTGTCCGCAGATTTCATGCGAAAATATCCGGAATAGGGAAAATCAAGTCCCGCGCGATCCTTGTGAAAAACACCGTCGTAATGAACTATAGCAGCGGCGGCCTTGCTGCCATATCGTTGCTGGTGGGAACGCCTCGGGTGAGCGTTGCGGTAACCATCGATTCAGACGTTGCATCGAGAACCTCATTTGCCGGTTCGGCCATGAAGACACGTGTGCCTTTACCAATTGCCAAACCCGCGGTCGCGGTACCCTGTGGAAATTATTCTAGCTGCAATCGCCAAGCGAAATTCCGCATCAGCGGATCAACTCCGTCAGTACGATATGCTAAAAGCTTTTCCTGACTGCCAATTAGGGGGTGTCCAAGTACGCCTCGAGCTGGAAAGCTGGAACGACGCGGGACGAACCTAAAGGGAGCACTGAATCGGGGAACACGAAGCCACAGTGAGATATCACCCTGCCGTCACTGAATGACCGGTCATTGTCAAGGCTTACATGTGTTCCCGAGCGTTACTGGCAGGCAAACACGTTGAATATCGCTGGTCCCAAATTCAAGCGTGCAACCTTGTCCACCGAACCAAACCGCACGTTTCCTGCCAAGCGGAGGGGTTCAAGATTTGGCGACCACTGGACCCCAAATCCCAACTTCATAATTCTAACTACACGGCTTGGCCGGTCCAGCCATTACGCCACAATTGTTTGACTTCGAGTTCTCCAGAAAGCGCCTGCCATGGATCATCTGCTAACCTGCGAATGCGGCCTGTCACATCGAGTCGGACGCAGCCAAGCCGGACAGCAAATCAGCTGCGAATGCGGCAAAGAACTGCAAGTCCCCACACTGAGGGGCCTTTCCGAATTGCCCTTAGCCGAAGAAAAGGGCGTGGATGCTTCCCAAAGCTCGGCATGGAAGGGCTGGAGAGCACCCACATTAGCCACTTGCTCGGGCTTGCTGGTACTATCGCTGCTGTATTCGGGCTACGCCTTTCTGCAGAGCTTTCGCAACGACTTGAACTACAGCACCGAGGATTTCATTGCTGAGGGCGACGCGGCCATCGATACCTTTGGCCCAGACGAATTGAGCATCACCTGGACAGACTTTCAAACATTGGGCCTGAGAAACCGCGCCTCGCCCATGTTCCATGTGTACAACTTGTACTCAGAGGAGCAAAAGGTCAAAGGTTTTGCAGGGTTGGGAGTCAGCGCTTTGTTTGCTTTGCTGGTCGCTGGGATCTGGTGGTCGGCCCGCTTTTCTTCGAAGCCTTCCGCCGACCCACGTTCTTGAGAATCACGACAACGTCTTCAGTTTCCGAATCGGGAACAATCGGCTCGTCGATTCGATAACCAAAATCGTAAAAGGCCAGAGGCTCCCAGTTGGACACTGCCTCAATGAGCGTGTTTAGCTGGCGTCTCGTATAGGAACGCAATACCAAGACATCTTCAATTCTCAGCGATTCAGTGGGCTTGTAAACATCGAATCGAATTCCAAAGCGTTCGATCCTGTCACGCGAATTTTTTTCGATGGGCCACATGTGCGTGTTGATGGCGAGCTGCCCCCGGCGAGCCGACCAACTTTCATGATCCGTAGCGTCGCCTCGAGTAGGCGTCAGATGGATTCCCAAAGCGTAGATGCCACCCTCGCGAACCGCTCTCGCCATGCATTCCAAATGGGCAATAGCCGCGTCTTCTGACAACAAGTGACGAAAACTGTTGATTGTGTTGAAGGCGGCATCGAAGGGTTGTTTGACTGCAAAGTCACACATGTCGCCACATTGCACGTTGGCCTTGATGCCGCGTCTGCGAAACCTGGCATTGCAATACTCAACGGCTTTCGGGTTGAGATCAATTCCGCCCACTCGGTAGCCCAATCGAGCCAGCCGGTAAAGCAGTCGCCCCGTCCCGCAGGCGGGCTCAAAAACACGCTTGACTCGGCCATCCACAAAGCGTTCGAAGCAAGCCTGCAAGAACCGCATTTCGGCTGCCGTATCGCTGCCGAAAACCAAGTCGTAGTACGTGGGATAGTCGTAAATGCTAGCGGTTTTCTTTTTCATGGGCAGCATCCTGGGATTTTGAATCACAATCGTCAAGGGGCCGCGGGTTGCTCGCGTTCGCATAGCCCACGTTCGCAGCTGGCCCAACAACGACTATGCTGTCTCTTTCCCTTCGTTTCCGCTCTCCGTCGAGAATGCTTGGGGACCGCCGCGAAATCGCGGCCAATCCCAGCCGGCGCGCGTATCCAGGATCAATCCATGGACTCCTTTCCTTCCCTTCCAACCGATGAACTCACCGAGGAAGCCTTGCTCCGCGGAAGAGAACACGTACTGGCGCAAATGCAATGGTGCCGCGCCTACACGCTACAACTGCTGGATTCGGTTCCCCAAGAACTGTGGTACGTGAAGCCCGCCGGTCTTACAACCCATTTGGCATGGCAGGTCGGACATTTGGCGGTCTCGGAATACGGACTGATGCTGTTTCGCCAGCGAGGCCGCAGCCCCGGTGACTTGGAATTGATGCCTGGATGGCTCAGGAAGCAGTTTGGCCGCGGCACGCAGCCGATGGAAGAAAGCCAAGCAGGGCCAGAACCGCAACAGCTTTTGGACCGTTTAGAAAAAATCCACCAACAAGCCATCGCCGAAGTTCGGCAATTGTCTCCCCAAACACTTGCGGAACCGACCGAGATGCCATACACGGCTTACCCAATCAAGCTGGGGGCCTTGTTGTTTTGCCCCATTCATGAATCCTTACATGCAGGACAAATTGGAATCCTGAGAAGAGCCCACGGTCTAGCTCCCATCCGCTAAACTTTGGAACGTGTTGGGCGGATCCTACCGAGCGCCCTCCCGCCAAGCTGATGGCGACAACATCAAGATTTAGAGAACATGCGGAAGATTTTGACCAATATCAAATGGTTCCTGCTCATTTCCGTCGTCGTCATGTTGTTGCTCGTCGTCTTTCGCAACTTGGAGCAAATTGAAGTCGAGTTAGTCGTCACCACTCTCCGGTTACCACTGGCGGCTTGGTTGAGCGCAACTCTGCTGATCGGATTTCTACTGGGCTTGACCACCAACTGGATGTGGCGTCTCCAGCAGCGGCGTCACGCCCGAGACAAATCCGAACCAGCGGAGCAATCTCGCCAGTAAACCGAGCCCCAATAACCAGTGATCCACTAAAGCTTCGTCACGCAGAGCGTGAACGGCTACCAAAAACCATGTGCTTGATACCGGAAGTTGTGACGCAATGGATTTCGTAGCAATCGATTTCGAAACGGCTTCCGCCCAGCCCAATAGTGCTTGCCAGTTGGGGATGGTCCGAGTCAGCAACGGTCAGATCCGTGACGAGTATTGCTGGCTGATTCGTCCGCCTAGACTCTATTTCTCTCCTCGCAACATCGCCATTCATGGGATTCGACCGCAGCAGGTATCCCAAGCACCCACCATGAAAACGCTGTGGCAAGAAGTTGAACTGTTGCTGCAGGGGCAGATGCTGCTGGCCCACAAT
>JANSWS010000346.1 GCA_024743355.1 bacterium | reverse complement strand
TCATTTCAGCCGCCAACCTCGGCCTGAATAGCGTGTACGGGCTACGCTGTGCAGCATTGTTGCAATGGATTTACAAGCACGCAGCGCCAGCAAGTGTGTACTCGATGGCGACCGTAGCTCACCCGCTCGCCCGTCGTGCTTGTATTTTGGGCGAGCCGCTCGAACAAGATGCTTCACAGCTATTGCCTTGCATCCGGCGTAGTTAGTGATGGCAACGAGGCCCGTCCTAGGCCCGATGAGAACGCAAGAAGGAATGGCAGAAAGATGGCGGGCAGGAAAATGAATCGCAAGGAGCTATCTATGTTTTCTGCGGCCGCCCTCCATTCTTTGCCGTAAGGTCCCACCTGCAAGAAATCACTGGCCACAAGCTGCACAAAAATCCAAGTCAGTGGGTCTGCAAAGCAGACTGCCTCTCAGCCCGCTGCTCTTCGCGAACCGACGAGATGCTAACGACCGCATTGCCGAACAGGCTTCCGCCACCCAGATCGGTTAAACCCTGATCGGTTAAATCGTTTAGACTCTTCTTGTCCGGCGCCAGCTTGGGCCACCACTGCCCCACAGCCACAACGACACCCTTCCGCGCATCGGTGGTAACGATCGCCTTGCGAATAATCGCACCCATCTTGCTGCGAATTTCAATCCGCTGACCATCTTGGATTTCGTACTCTGCGGCATCCTGGGGATGCACGAGCACCGTGGGCTGGCCGCCTGCGGCCTTAATGATCGGCTCTAAATTTCCCATGCTGGTGTTCAGGATAAATGGCCCGGGTGGAGAGATGAGACGCAGTGGATACTCGGAATTGGGTTGGCTCTGAAACTCGACTTGCCGTGGAGCGGGAGCGAAGCGAATCTTGCGGTCGGCGAAATGGCTACCCTCGGCGTAGGGCCGCTGATTCTCCGCGGTCTCCAAGCGAATGCTGCGTTCCCGCTTCAATCTTTCCAGATCGATTCCCTGCTCTCGAAGCTGCGGATGATCCAGCAAGTCGGCGGCGAGTTGTTCCGTACTCATGGAGAAAACAGGGTCTGACAAGCCCATGCGTTGAGCCAATTGCTGAAAGACCCAGCTATTCGGCCGACTTTCACCCCTGGCTGGCAGAATGGCATCCGCCCACTGCAGATGGTAATGCCCGTAAGCCTTGTAGAGGTCAGGATGCTCAACGAAGGTCGTAGCTGGCAGCAGGATATCCGCGTAGTCTGCCGTATCCGTCTGAAAGTGCTCCAGAACCACGGTGAACAAGTCTTCACGCTGCAGCCCACTGCGAACGCTATTTGAGTCCGGAGCAATGGCCGCAGGATTCGAGTTAAAAACAAACAGGGTCGAGATGGGCTGTTGCTGATCATTCAATGCTTGGCCCAGATGATTCTGATTGATATGGCGTCTGCCTGGCTTCAATAGATGACGCCCCGAGTAGCGAGAGCTATTCAGCGGGAAGCCACCACTGGTGGACAGACCTCCACCCCCGCCGCGATTGCGCCAAGCGCCTAGCAAGGCGGGTAGCAAGGTGATGGCTCGTGCGGCATTACCACCACCTTCATTGCGGGTCATGCCATAGCCGATCTTGATAAACGTAGCCGGAGTTGTTGCCATCTCTCCAGCCAGCCTCTCAATCTTATCCGCGGCTATTCCACAAAACTCGGCGGCTCGCTCAATCGGCCACTCTTCGCAAGCTGCCCGGTAAGCATCCAAACCGTCCGCATAACGGGTCAGATAATCTTCGTCATGCCCACCGCGACCCAGGATCTCACCACCTATCGCCAGGGCAAGGGCCGCATCCGTTCCCACCGCAACCTGCCAGTGTTCATCCGCAAAGCGACTGGTTTCATTTCGATAGGGATCGATGTGTAAGATCTTTGCGCCGCGTCGACGAGCTTCCTTCATAAACGGCACCAGGTGACTGTTGGATCGGAGTGCGTTGATACCCCACAGTACGATCAAGCGGGAGTGCACCACGTCTTCGGGCGGGGTAGACATCTTGTCCGGACCGTAATTGGCTTCCCAGGCCGCGCCACCGGTGGCCGCGCACACGGTCCAGTCCAATTCGCTGGCACCGATTCCCCGAAAGAACGCCAGCGGATGTTCGCACTCAATCAAGCCCATCGTGCCGGCGTAGCTGTACGCCAAAACGCTCTGCTCACCATGACTAGCGATGCGCGATCGCAATTGGCTCTCAATCTCATCCAGAGCTTCGTCCCAACTAATCGGCTCAAACTGGCCCTTTCCTTTTGCGGCCACTCTTCGCATAGGCTGTAGCAACCTATCCTCATGTTCTTGCCGCAATGGGTACTTCGACATCTTGACACATGCAAAGCCTTGAGTCACCGGATGATCCGGTACACCAGCCAGTTTCAACATACGGTCGCCTTGAACCGTGATATTGACCGCACAGGTATCCGGACAGTCTAAAGGACAAACCGAACGTAACACCCGAAGCTGATTCATTTCATCTCCCCGTACGGCCCAAGGCCAACGCTTAATGGCACTTACTTTAATTGCGTAACGGCGCAAGCCGCAGCCACAAATTCGCTGTGAAGTGCCGGGCGGCTCCGCGCCGCACCGCTGCCATTATTCACGCTTCCTGTGTCAAAGTAAGTGCCATTGGGCCAACGCTGCCCACCTGGTCTTCAAATGGCCTTTGGTTCACCGCAGCCTCGATTGCAATGTCAAGTATCTATGCTTCCTGATCCGGTTTCGACCAAACGCGCGTGCCGGTGCGATCCAAGTAGTCTGTTACGACATCGATGCATGCCTTCATGTTCGCCTTGTCATGGACCCACAAGTAAATTCTGAGCGAATCCGCCAGTGTTTCCGAAGGGGAGCGGAGGCGGGGTAGGTCGTAGGCTAAACGCTCCGCGCTCTCCGGATCGCATTGTCTTACCTCGGCGATCAGAAGCATCAGCCACAGGTGAGGATCTCGAGTTCCGTCACGCAGAGCGGCTATGGCCGGTGCCAGGCGATCCACGCGAATTCGCTGGAGACCTCTGGCAATCCATTTCTGGTTTTCCGGCGTTGCTTTATCGAACTGATTCACGAAAGCTTCCGCGGCCGCCCTATTTCCGGCTCGTACCAGAGCCTCCACTACGTTCACGCACACAAAATCGTTGTCGCTCACAAGATGCTGCTCGAGGTCTGGCTCCAGTCCGGGCTGCTCTAGCTGCATCAAACTGTGTAGCGTCAAGCGAAAACTGGCAGCCTGGTGTGACGAGCTACTCGCACCCATCCCCTGCCCGAGCACCGACGACAAATCCAGATAACCTGGATGATAGCGGCGAATTGCCTCCAAAGCATCGACACCCAGTTGCATCGCCGCGTCATTTGCCGGGTCGTTGGTAAGCTGTGCCACCGCATGTTCGAGTTGGACCGCCAGGGCGTCGGCGGCTTCCTGCGAGAAAGCGATGCGTCGCTGCATCTGTTCCAAGTCGACACGAAAGAAGATCTTGCTGGTGCGGGTGACTGCGACGATTCTCTCCACGTGCTCTTGCAATACCTTGGCGGGCAAAGTTACAGCCTGCTCAATCAGTTTGCCCGCACAACGGCTGGCCGGGTCCGTCAGCTTATGCCCGGCCACCATCTGGCTGGCTCTGGCACAACTTTCCGGCAGGCCATGCTCGGCAACATGCAGAAAGGACAACATCGGGAACTCGGAAAAGGCCGCTTCAGGCCCCCATTGATCCCAGCCCTGAAAAACAGCTTCCGGAATGCGGTCATCGTAGACATAACCCTCGCACAATAGGTGCAAGCCTAGCATCCTCAGATCAGGCTGCGGAACACTCAGCAGCGGAATCAAGTCACGGGCAAGTAATTCCTTGTCGCTAGCTTCGCTGTCTCTATTCATCCTATCCTTCTATGTTTCCTGCGCAGCTCGACCCAACGGGATCGTCGGAGCAGTCCTCGAGACTGCCGCAACAACTACTCGAGCAGGTCCACGTCAACCAGCAAGGGATCTTCGAAGTCGACCAATAGCTTGGTGTAGGTCCACCTGTCGGCCGACTTGGAAGCTACCACATGCACTTCCGCTCTGCCTCCCGGACCTGAAACGGGTATGACAAAGTCCGCCTCTCCGGAGTCGCCCGTCAAGTTTAGACTGCCCGACAGGAATTTTCCTGTTTGGATGGGTTCGCCGATCGTCTTCGTCAGGCCACCATGCTTATCAATCTGCTCTAAAGCGTAACGGTAAGGTTCTGAAGTCTTGATCACCGTGGTCACGCCGAAGAAAACGGAAAAAATAATTCCACCACAGGCAACAATCAAAACTCCCACGCAAAGCAAGGGGATTCCCAGCCAGATCCAAGGGTTCCGCGAGGTCACCGTCTCCATATCGTCGTCCACAGGGTCGCTCCATCGATTATCCTGGTGGTGCATGTCGGCCACTCGACGAGACTCCTGAACGATTCGTTTTTAGACTGAGATCACAACATGAAACGCGCTCTCGCGATCGTCCCACAATTATTGGCTTTAGTGCTCTTCCATCATATGACCCTGACATCACCTGCCAAAGGCCAGAACCCTACGCCGGAGGATGCGAACCCGGCGATTCTCAAGATTGGCATTATCGGATTGGATACTTCGCACGCGCCCGCTTTTTCGAAGCTCATCAATGCGGAAAATCCATCGGGTGATCTGGCCAAGATGCAAGTCGTCGCTGCTTTTCCCGGTGGCAGTCCCGATATGCCAGTCAGCCGCGACCGCGTAGAAGGATTCACGCAACAGCTGCGCGAAATGGATGTGGAAATTGTAGATTCCATCGATGTCCTGCTGGCCAAAGTCGACCGCGTGCTGCTGTTGAGCGTCGACGGACGAAAACATTTGTCCCAGGTCTTACCGGTATTTCAATCCGGCAAGCCCGTGTTCATTGACAAACCCCTGGCGGGTAATCTGGTGGACGCCATCGCCATCGATCTCTTGGCCAAGAAATACCAGGCTCGATGGTTCAGTAGTTCTTCGCTCCGCTTTAGTCCGGACATAGCCCGATTCCGAACCGCGGATGAGTCCATCGGCCAGATTCGTGGTGCGGCCAGTTGGGGCCCCTGCACGATTGACAGCACCCACACGGATCTCTATTGGTACGGAGTGCATGGCGTAGAGACGCTGTTTACGGCAATGGGAACGGGCTGCAAGACCGTAACACGCGTAGCGACCGCCGGTACCGATTTGGCCATCGGTGTCTGGGAAGGCGAACGGATTGGTAGCTTTCGCGGTTTACGCGATGGCCAAGCGGGTTACGGAATGGTCGTCTTTGGCGAAAAGGCTATCGAAGTCGGCGGAAAATACACCGGCTACGCTCCGCTGATTGATGAGATAGCCCAATTCTTTTTGGGAGGCGACGCGCCGGTATCCGCGGCGGAAACGCTCGAGATGTTTACTTGGATGCAGGCTGCGGATGAATCCAAATCCCAGGGTGGAATTCCAGTAGCCCTGTCTGATGTGTGGGATGCGGCCTACGAGCAAGCTAAACAACGTGTTCTCGAAGTCGACCCCTAGACACCTTCAACAAGCATCGCCCTTCCCATTACCAAACCCGTGCTTTGGCATGCTTCCAGGCTAACAATCCGCTTTTCGGTCCACAGAAACTGTCAGTGCCACCCCAGGAATCAGGGTTGAAAACAGCATTCGATTGCCGTTGAAAGCTCGGTTATGTCTGCAACTTATCGTCATACGCAAAAAGGCCCTTGGTATGTGCTGCTGCTGTTGTTTGCCAGCGTCACCTTGGTGCTGGGCATCACCAGTTCGCTGACAATTCTCCCGAGCATCATGATCGGCTGCATCGCCGGGATCCTTTTCGTGCTGGCTGGCTCGTTTCGCTCGCTCACAATTTTTGATCAATTTGATAGTCTGGCGGTTCAATTCGGTCCTCTACCACTTTTTCGTAAGAGCATCCCTTATGGGGACATTACCAACGTGGAACTGGGCCGATCGTCCTTGATCGATGGTTGGGGGATTCATTGGTTTCCTGGACGCGGCTGGACCTACAACATTTGGGGATTCGACTGTGTCATCGTGCATTGCGGTCGGAAAGTCATTCGACTCGGCAGTGATGACTCGCAGGCTCTGTTTGAGTTTCTCAAGCAGAAGTTGTCGGGCTGAATGCGCTGACGGAAATTGTCAGACGCAGCCGCGAATCGGCTAAGATGTTCTTGCGAGCAATTGGATTTCCATCCTCCAGAGGTGCAAGACATGCCCTTCCTTTCCAGAATTTGCATTCTGTCTTCGATCTTCATCCTTGGTGGCGAACTCGCACCAGTTACTCAGACTGCAAGTCGCGCGGCCGACTGGCCGCAGCTTCAAGGCGATGCTCTGCGTTCGGGCAACGCTCAGCAGGAGCGTCTTTCTGCTTCGCTTGGTTTGCTGGGATCCCTGCCCTTATCGGATGCCATCCTGGCTTCACCGGTAATCAGTGGGAAACAAGTTTTTGTCGTTGACGCTTCCGGCACGGTATTCGCCATCGATGTGGAGAATCTGCAAGTTCAATGGAAATTTGTCACGGAAGGAGGAGCCGGAAACTGCAATAACGTCGCCGCACCCGCAGTAGTTGGAGACTACGTGCATGTGGGCACCATGGCTGGATTCTATTATGTGCTCAATCGCCGAGACGGAAGTCTGATTCGCAAACTGGATTGCGGCGAACCTATCTTCGCAGCCCCTGTCATCGGTTCCGAACGCGTCTATGTTGCGACGCTGGGCGCCCGCATCTTCGCCCTCAAGTTCACTGGAGAAACGATTTGGTCTTGGGACTTTGTTCGGGAGGTGATTGGTTTTCAAGGTGATCGATGGAGCGGCGCGGATTGGCTGGGCTTTCGCGGTGACCGTGTCAATTGGCGCGACCACTTTGTCTGCTCGCGCGATATCTGTTTGATCGATCGCACCGTGGTCATGCCGGCTGGTGGCAGGACGATTTTCGTCGAGGATCAAGGCGACCATCCACGATTACGAGCCATCGGCATCGTGCCGGAATTCGCCGGCGAAGAGTATCCCGCCACTTTTGGTCAAAGCGCCGACGAATCGGGCAACGTCTATGTTCAATGGCACCGCCGCGATAATGCGGGACGGGTGGAGATCATGCGATTGAACGGCGATAGCGTGGAAACCAGTTTCGTTCCCGGCACTGAAACCTCGATTGAACGCCATGGCTTGCTCAGCTTCGCTCCGGTTGCCGTCCGCGATCAGCGAGTATTTCGAGTTCGTCCTGAACACGGGGTTGGGCTGTGTAGCCACCAGGCATTCAGCGACGCCGAGCAGCAGGCAACGACGAGCGTGTTGTCAGCTGCAGGCGGAATTAGCCCTGCTGTATTGACCGCCGAACACGCGGTTTACGCCGGACTGGATGGGAATCTGCACCTCGTGTCCCTGGACGGGGCCAGCGAAACAACGCTCCGCACCCGTGGCGCACCGATTTCCGCGCCGATCGCTGTTGCGGACGGGCGGATCGTGGTCGGTGGCGAAGACGGCTACCTTTACATCTTTGGAAGTGGCGGACAACAAGAGCCGCCGGATCATGATCTCGGTCTGCATCGGATACGTAGCCCGCTCACAGGCCCAAGAGCCACGCCAGAATTCGACTGGTACACCAACTACGGCGACTTCCAAGGCACGAACGCCAACAACCAAGATTTGGCTCCTCCGCTACGCATGCGTTGGGCTCAACGCTTGCAGGGCACCGTGAAGCATCTACCCGTGTGTGGTGGAGGAAGACTATACATGCACACCGCCGAAGGTCAGATCATTGCCGTCGAGCAAGACACGGGCCGACTTCTGTGGAGACGCTACTGGCCTGACGTGTATTTGTCCTTCACCTCTCCGCTCTACTACGACGGCAAATTGATAGTTCCCCAGGCGGGCATCAAACGGTCGCTGATGCGATGCTTGGATGCTGAGACTGGCGAGCTGTTGTGGGAAACACCCTTCACCGGATCGCCAAGCTGGAGCCGCCAGTTCCCGCCCGTCGTCGAAAACGATGTCGTCATCTATGCCTCAGGCACAGGCGAATACGCGGCCCAAGGCACGGAGAAGCCGTTTATCTTCAGAGGCGAACCAGTCGACCTCGGCGGCAAGGAAGTCATGAGCTGGATTTATTCCAATGACAACCCTTACTATCCCAAGAACCAGAGTCCCAAGATATGGGCCTGGGACTTGAATACCGGCCAACTGCGTTGGGAGAAAGACTTTTCCGAATACGGTCGTGGCGGCAACGATTGTGGCATCTGTCTGTACGATGGAAAGTTCTATTATTCGGTCTTCTTCGGCTATGCGGCCAGCCAGCGTGCAAGGCGTGGACTGCCGGCGGAGAACAATGGTTTGACCGTCTGTCTGGATCCTAAATCCGGCGAGATTCTATGGAAGACGACGGACTATTACGTAACTTCCAAATGCACGCTCAGCGCTCGTGACGGGCAAATTTACATTGGCGGATACAATCCTGCCAAAGAGGGAAGCGATGACCGCTTTGTCTGGCAGCTAGATGCCAAGGACGGAAGTCTGACTTGGAAGTCGGATCCCGTCACTTCAGCCCTGAACGTCGTTTCCGTGGGCGAGGAATTCATCTTTTCGAACGCGCTGCGTGGCAAGGGCAACGTGTTTGACAAGCAAACCGGCAAGGTGCTGGCCAGCATTGGCCACAATTACGCCTGCTGTCGATTCACCCTGTCAGAGCCCTATGTTCTCGGAGCCAACATGGACATGATCGACC
>JANSWS010000788.1 GCA_024743355.1 bacterium | reverse complement strand
ATTGCCACGTGAGCCCGTGATCGCGTCCGTTTCTGCAGATCGCATGTTGTAACGGCCGCGAAAAACGGCGACCAGCCGACTCGTCAAATCGCGATACACAGTGGCCAGTATGTCGTCAGTCGCACTCTGCGCACCGAATACCGTTGGCGATACGGAACGGGCGTACGATAACTCGCCTCGAAGAAGCGCGGACCACTTCTTTCGAACATTTGCGCGAGCTATCGGACCATTCTCCGTCGCACTATCTTCAATCAGAACGAAGGTTGGAACGAGAACCAATTGCCCGGTCGTTGGTTCCACCACCAGTTGAAATTGGTCGAATTGCTGAGTCTGAAAATCGATTTCGCTCTGGACGTAACCTACAGCGAAATCGCCGTCTAGTGTTGCGGAGTAAAGATAGTTTGCGCCGCCCAATCCGCCGTACGTAAGAGATTTTCCGCCGCGCGAGGGCGTTCGAAATTCACTTACGTAGCCGTTAGCGAAAATACTGAATCTATCGCTTAGAGAGTGCGTGATGGTGACGTTGACCTGCTTGAAGTCGTAATCCGAGAACGGTGTCCCTCCAAGCTGTTCAAACTGCACGTCCGAGTAGTAGAACCCGAGAGTTGCTCTTGTCTTGTCGGTGAGCATCACATCGAGACTTGGTGCGACGTTTATCGTGTCCCGATTAGCAACCGCAGTCTGTCGTCCCGTATCGGTGAGTTCAGTAGATAACGTCGAATCTCGAATGTAGTCAAAATTAAGCGACGCTGTAACACGCTCAGCGAATGCCCACTGGGTGCTGGTGCGCACCTCGTATTCGTCGGCGTCGGCGCCCTCGCCGATTGGAAAACGCCGAAAATTGAACGCCGGCGTTATCCGCGAGCGAAGAGTGGCAGACTCCGCTTCGAGTTGCACACCGCCGCCCATGTCGAAACCCCACGCAGCTTCCGGATCGTTTATTGACGTACGCAAATTGTCCGTTGCCCGTGTTCCTAATCGAAGCTGCGGCCGCCAGGAAAATTCAAAGGCCGCCAGCACGGGCGCTGCGGGAGTAATCATGCTCAGTGTGAACAAGACGAACCAAACGCGATTAGGCGCGTTGCGCGAGCGTTCTTTGACGGCTGGCTTCATTTGAACGTGCAACTTTCTGGCATCGCGCTGACGTGAATGAGGTTGTTTGGCGACGAATCAGAGCGGCTGCTAGTGCTAAGGGACCACGACTACGTCGCCCGCCTGGAGCGTGATGTTCTGATCAAGTTTGCGGCCGTCTTCTACCTCGTCGTAAT
>JANSWS010000296.1 GCA_024743355.1 bacterium | reverse complement strand
CCACCCCCCACCCCCCCGCCCCGCGCCCCCCCCGCCCCCCCCCGGGGGGGGGGGGCCAACGAGACGAGTAGTCGATTGTATGTATTTGAAAGATTTGGCGGCAAAGCGGGTAAGGACCTTGCTAGCGCCGGCTAGTGCCCTATTTCCAATCCAAAGGACTAGTCCCTAGATCCGTCGGTTTGTTCACCGACCTGCTCGTCGCCGATGCCTCCAGAAAAAGCGATCCATCGCAAGCAGAGGACGACCGCCAGTTGGCCCGGCCATTCGATTGCAGTTCCGATCAAAACCCATGGAACTGCGCCTAGCCCGTAGGAGTAGCCGCACAGCAGAGCCATGATGCCGGCAAATCCGAGCAGCAATACGATGGCCACTGCGACGCGGAAAACCAGCGAGTAGCCGTTCAGCCACCACACGGCCAGAAACGCGAGGCTGGGAGCAAATGCATAGGCGGCCAGAAAAAAGGAAAATGATAGCTCCGGCCCCAGGATGCGTGCCAAGCCGAGTATGATTGCTACCGCGGTTGTCAGGAGAAAGATTCCCGCCAGAGAAACTTTTCGAGCTTCATGTGGCGAGGAAAGCGTATCTGCGTTCAAGAAATTGCTGGCCAGCTTCAAAATTGCTTGCCAATTGTTGCTCCCAGTACCGACGTTCCCGACGGTCGCTTGCCTGTCCGAGGTGGGAAACCAAGGCTGCTTCTCTGCACTTTCCGGCATTGGAGCTTTCACTTTAGCCTCCAGCGTTCGTGTTGTACTCGCAAAGAGGCGAAGCTTTCCCTGTTTAACCGGAGGCAAGCGGACTCTCTCAGTTGCAACGCTGTGTCCGGAACTATACACTGCCCTCTAGCGAGATTTATGCCCGAATGCAATCTCCATTGAGCCATCTCTCTTGAGCCATCTCTCTTGAGCCCTTGCATCCCCGGGACAACCCATCAATCATCGCAATGCTGCATTAGATTCGTTGCAATCTCTTGCTATTCACGAATTTACTGGTTTTCTTGTTCGCTGGCGGTTGAGCACTCCATGTTCCTGTGGGCCTTCGGCATAGCCTTGACCTTGATTGCGACGTTGCTTCAGCGCCTGCTTGGCAGGCCATTTTCCATATTGGAGCGCGTATTTCGTCGTTTTCATGGCAAGCTGGGGCTGATACAAGCGGGTGCTGCTTGGACATTTCTGCGACAGTCGAAAAGTCCTGCAGAGAGATTTCACTCATCCGCGGCCCGTCTGACACACGGCAAGTCCTCTGAGGCAGGATTGTGGGCTGACAAGCCCTCAAGTGAAGCCTGGGCGAAGCCCTCATTGCAATCGGCCTGGGCCGATCCGATTCGAGACAGTCGACGTGTCAGCCAACAGACTGCTAACCGAGCTATCCCAGGGGCAGACTGCCACGCGGCTGCAGAGACAACCGAAGCTGGCGGACAAGCACCACTTACCTTGCGTCACATTCATACCGTCGCCATTTGCTTTGTTGTGAAGCATGCATTGGACACCGGCAAGTGGCGATGGGGCGGAATCGGGTGCGCGGGCTCATTCGTGTCTAGAGTCATGGAGTTGTGCGTTTCTTTCGCTGCGGCATTGCGTTCTGCAACGACGGAAAGGCCCTCAAAGTGGAAATACTCTTCACGGATTTCGATCCCCTCTTTTTGCTCATAGCCCAAGATTCCAATCTGATCCCGATCATTGCCGCGGTCATCGGACTGTTCGTGGGCGGCGGATTGGTGCTGGCCGTCAACTACTTGCGCGGTCGTGATCTGAAATCGCAAGCTGCCGCCATCTTAGATAAAGCCAACAGCGATGCCGCTAATATCATCCGCAGCGCGGAACTAGAAGCCAAAGAGAATGAGCTCAAGCATCAGCAGTCACTGGAGCGGGAAGCCAGCAAACAACGCTCCCAATTGGACAAGAGGGAAGCCGCCTTGGACCGTCGCGACGACATGCTGCGACAGACTGCCGAAGACTTCAAGAAGCAAGAAAAGATGGTGCAGGCCAATCAGAAGCGACTGGCCGAAAAGATGCAGGAAGCCGCCAAGCGATCCGACCAGCTTCAAGCCTTGATCTCCAAGCAGACCCAGGAGCTTCAGAAGGTAAGCGGCATGAACCGCGACGAGGCGAAGGAACGCATGCTGCAATTGCTGCGTGACGAATTGGACCAAGAGGTCGGCAATGAAATCCTGAAGCATGAACGTCGCGTTGCCGAAGTCGCCGAGCAAAAGGCGCAAGACATCATCCTGACCGCCATGCAACGCTACGCGTCCGCGCACACCGCGGACAACACCACCAGTAGTGTTGACATCCCAAATGATGAGATGAAGGGACGTATCATTGGTCGCGAAGGCCGAAACATTCGTGCTTTTGAGAAGGCGACGGGAGTGGACGTCATTATCGATGACACGCCGGGCGTGGTGATTGTCAGCGGTTTTGATCCCGTACGTCGCGAGGTAGCCCGGCAATCGCTCGACAAGCTGATTGCCGATGGTCGCATCCACCCGTCGCGGATTGAAGAGGTGGTGGCAGAGACGCAGAAAGAGATCGACAAATTCATCCAGCGAAAGGGGCAGGAGGCAGCCGAAGAAGTCAATATCGCTGGCCTGAACAAGAAAGTTCTCTATATGCTGGGACGGCTTCATTTTCGCACCAGCTTTAGCCAAAACGTGCTGCGTCACAGCGTCGAAGTCGCATTTCTGTCCGGCTTGATGGCCGAGATGACCGGACTCAATCCCGATGCGGCTCGCCGAGCGGGATTGCTCCATGACATTGGAAAAGCGGCCGACCATGAACTGGAAGGCGGACACCCCAAGATCGGCGCGGACCTGCTAAAGCGAAATGGCGAAGACGAGATTGTTGTGCACGCCGCGCTCGGTCACCACGATCAGTTAACCACGGATTTTCCTTACACCTTATTGGTAGCTACGGCCGATGCTTGCAGTGCCTCCCGGCCGGGGGCCCGCAGGGAATCGCTTGAACGCTACATCAAACGAATGGAAGAGCTAGAAACCATCGCCAAAGACTTTCCCGGCGTTGAGCAAGCCTTTGCAATTCAAGCCGGCCGCGAATTGCGGGTAATAGTCAGCGCCAATGAAACCGACGATTCAAAGGCTGCCAAGATCTGCCGGGACATCGCCAAAGCATTCGAACAGCAGTTGACCTATCCGGGTGAAATTAAGGTAACCGTCGTTCGCGAATCTCGATTTGTTGAGGTTGCTCGATGAGCCCTCTGCCCACGCCCGGGGCACCAGCCTCGGGCTTGCTTCGCATCGTGCTGATAGGTGACATCGTTGGTAAGCCTGGAATGCGGATAGCCTGCGCTGCTGTTCCCTGGCTGAGAGAGAAGTTGCTGGCGAAGCTCATTGTGGCCAATGCGGAGAATGCTGCAGACGGCTCTGGCCTTCGCTGCAGAGACTTTCGGAAATTATGCGAGCATGGCGTTGATGCAATTACTCTGGGCGATCACGTTTACCGCAAACGGGAAATCATTGAGGTCTTGGAGACCAAGCACAACATCGTCCGGCCAGCCAATCTTCCGTCATCGGCCCCTGGAAAATCGCAGATGACCATCGAGCTGGAGAATTCGGTCAAAGTTGGCATCGTTGCTGCCCTCGGCCGCGTTTTCATGAAGCCCGTAGACTGTCCCTTCCAAGCGGTTGACCGCGAACTTGACCGCTTCGACGCTTCGGTACGAATTCGTCTGGTTGACTTTCACGCGGAAGCCACGAGTGACAAACAGCTCATGGGACGCTATCTGGACGGTCGGGCATCGGCCATGCTGGGAACGCATACTCATGTGGCCACCGCCGATGAACAGTTGTTTCCGGGAGGCACCGCTTACCAGACAGATGTGGGCATGACAGGACCCTTCGATAGCGTCTTAGGCCGTCGGACAGAAGCAGTCTTGGAAGCCACCTTAAGTTCGCTGCCTGTGCCCTTTCAAGTCGCCAAGGAGGATGTTCGAATGAATGCAACTTGGTTCGACGTCGACCCCGAAAGCGGGAAAAGCCTGGCCATTGGGCGGCTGAATCTAAGTGAAACATCGCTGATCGCCCTACAGCAAGCCAAGCAAGCCATGCCGAAGTTGCTTTAGAATGCCGAGCTTACGGAATACGGACTCGATCGACCACCGCACCAGGATTTACCAGCCTCCCTCGCGGACACCTCTGAAATGGTGGCTGCGACTCACCTGCCTCGCTACTGGATTGATAGTGCTGGCATTGCTTGTGCTAGCACGCAGGCTTGAGCCGTCGACATCGGGCCTGGGCACCCACCAGCAGCTGGGCTTACCACCCTGCACGTCGATTGTCTTGCTGAATGCACCCTGCCCTGCCTGCGGCATGACAACCTCATGGGCCTGGTTTACTCGAGGCCAGTTGGCTGCCGCATTCTCCTCCAATGCGGGCGGCTCATTGCTGGCAATAATCGCTCTGGCATACTTGCCGGCAAGCTGTTATTTCTTCTTTTGCGGTCTGGTAAGTCGCCACGAATGGTTTTCATTGGGACTTGCCATTGCATTAATTACCGCTCTTTGCGTGGCTACGATTCAGTGGTGGCTAAGAATACCCTGAACTATCCACGTTAGCTTGAGGCGTTCGCAATGCGAGGCGTTTTTCAAGCTGAAGATATCTGAGTTTGAGCCTAGATGGAGCAAGGCAAGAATGCGCAGTCAACATTTGCATCGCCCCCTGAATCAACTCGCTCTGGTTGGCTTGCTCGCCGGTGTTTGCAGCACGGCTGGATGCATCAACTTTGCCGCGAATCTCTTGCATGCGATTCATGGAAATAATCTGCCCGCAGAATACGAAGGACTGCAGGGGCAAAGAGTCGCCGTGGTATGCAGTACCGACCAAGGGTTCGGTGGTGACGCAACAACCTCCATCCTATCGAATAATCTGCAAGCCGCCCTCAGCATGAACATAGAGGATATCGAACTTGTCCGTCAGTCAGAGATTGAACAATGGTTAGACGTGCACGGCTGGTCGGACAGCGATTACATCGAGATTGGCAAAGGCGTCAAAGCAGACCAACTGCTGGCCGTACAGGTCAGCAATTTGCAACTGAAGAACGGTCAAACACTCTACCGCGGTCAGGCCGATGTGACCGTCACGGTTTACGAAATACCTGGTGGCAGAATCCTGTATCGAAAACAATTGCCTGAATACACGTTCCCCAATTCTGGCGGTAAGCCAGTCACCGAAACATCCGAGAACAAGTTCCGCAGCTTCTATCTTGCTGTGCTGACACGCAAGATTGGCAGTCTATTCTACGAAGTCGATGCAACTGCCGATTACGCTTTGGACGCCACCATTAGTAGCTTCTAAATCGCGATAAAATGACTGGACATACGCACCAGTCTTGGGACGATCAAAAGCCGAAGAACCGTGGCCAACACCCGTGCCGCGAATTGTTCGCAAAGGTTCTGAGCGTATATCTAAGCGTCGTTACGTCGAAAGTTGAATCGCGTTTGTCGCCTGTGTGCCCCAGAACTAATAGCCGACTGCCAGCCCGGGTAGGCTTGCCCGTTTCGACATGCCAGATTATCTGATCGAAGAACCCTACAAGTTTCTGCCTCGATTCAAACCAGAATGGATCCAGCGCTGCCTGGTTCGGACCGGACTGCTGGAATTGGTTTTGCGAATGCGAGAGCAAGTAACGGATTACGAGATTCAATCGCTGGCACTGCTCAGGCAATCACTCGACGCAGGTCAGGCAGTTCTTCTTGTTCCCAATCACAGCAGTACCGCCGATCCGCTTGTGCTGCAGTATGTGGCCAGAGATGTTGGTCAACCCTTCTATTTTATGGCAAGCCGTCATGTGTTTCACCAAGGGCTTTTGCAACGCTTGATATTGCGCTGGGTGGGCGGCTTTAGTGTCAATCGCGAAGGAATCGATCGTCGAGCCATAGACGAAGCTCTTGAGATTCTTCAAACAGCCGAACGTCCGCTGGTTATGTTTCCCGAAGGCACTACCAGCCGGACCAATGATCTGTTGATGGAGTTCCTGGAGGGCTCGCTCTTCATCGCGCGACGTGCAGCCATCCGTCGCCAAAAGAATTCGCAGCCCCAGGTCGTTTGCCATCCAATCGCCATTCACTATCAATTCGCCCAAGATTTCCAGTCACGTACCAAGGCCATGCTGTCCGAATTGGAGCAGCGGTTGGGATGGCGACGAGCGACTGCGGCGACGCCCTTGGATCGACTGAATCAAATCAGTCAGGCCATGGTCACGTTACGGGAACTAGAATTCGGCCTTAAGCCAGACTGCGACCAAGCCCTGTTTCAGAGGAGACAACGCCTTATTAACCACATCTTGCAGCCGCTCGAGCGTCAGTGGCTGCATGAGTCTCAAGTCGACCAGGAACTTAACATTCGCATCAAAAATCTGACGGCTCAGATCTTCCCCGATCTCGCCAAGAAAGCTCTCGAAAAACAAGAACTGGAACACAGACGCAGATTGGTCGAACATCTGGATCTGGCTCGACAACTCGGACGGCATCCCAATCGCTATATTGAAGACTTACCATCGAACGAACGCATAGCGGAAACGCTGGAAAATCTGCACGAGGAACTTACTGGAATTCGCGCACCGGCTGGCTCACGAAAAGCATCCATCGAGATAGGGGCAGCCATTCCGGTTCCCGCACACAGATGCTCGGTCCATGAATCCGATAGCTGTTTGTCCGAAATACGCACCAGCATTCAGACAATGCTCGATCGAATGGCGCGACAATCCACGCCGGACAACATGTTTTGGCACTCCGCTGAAGTATAGCCCTTTCAAAATTCAAACGGTATTCCCGCCTCGTCAATGCGGGCAGAGATCGACCAGCCAATTGAGAGAACCCGTGAGCGAAACAAAGGAAGCTGCCAAACCATCGTCATATCGGACCTTGTTTAGCAAAGGTTTTGTGGCTTTGCTGGGCATCTCATTTTTGGGAGCCGCCAACGACAATGTTCTCAAGCAAGTATTGACTTTGATGGTGGTCGCCGGCGGATTGTGGGCCAATCAATTGGGAGCAGGGACCCAAGGAATCGTCTCGCTGGTGTTAACCATCCCCTTCATCTTCCTATCTGGATATGCGGGACAAATCGCGGACAAGTTTAGTAAGCGGCGTGTCATCTGGTGGGTCAAGGCTCTGGAAATCCCCATAGCTGCACTGGCTATGCTGGGGCTCCTGCTGGGCAGCTTTTGGATGTCGCTGGCTGCGCTGTTGCTGCTTGCGATCCAAAGCTCCTTCTACGGTCCAGCCAAGTTCGGAGTGATACCCGATCTGGTCGATAACGAGCGGATCAGTCAGGCCAACGGACTGATTAATGCCATCAGCAATGTGGCTGTGATTTTGGGATCGATGGTTGCAGGGCCCCTGGCCACTATGTACTACCCCACACAGGCTGTGGATGCGGACGAAGCTATGGTTGCCTTGTCGCAGATGCCCGGGGCTGACATCGATACAATCATGGCAAACGGCAGCACGAATTCCGACCAAGTCTTGATTCCCCATCCAACGCAACGTCCGCAACGTTGGCCGGCGGGTTTGGCACTCGTGGGAATCGCCTGCGTCGGACTGCTTGCCGCCACATGGATGCCCAAGATGCAGCCGGCCGAGCCGGGGCTTAAGATGAAATGGGACCTGCTAGGGCCCCACATACAAGTCTTCAAGGACTCGAATCGCCCCTTGCTGGTGGTGATGTTCTCATGGTCGGGGTTTTATTTGATTGGAGCCTTAGCCCTGCTGCTGCTACCCGAGTATCGTGGCATCCTGGGGATTACCATGGAGGCAGTTACCAATTTGGTCGGCGTATTGGCGATCGCGATCATGATCGGCAGTTGCGTGGTCGGCTTCCTCTCTGGGAAATCCATTCGCCCCTACTTTTCTCTGTTCGGTGCCGTGGGGATGACAATTTGCTTTTTGGTTATGGGCACGGTGCATTTGAATTATTGGCAGCTGGCGGCAGTGGTGTTTCTGGTGGGATTCTTTGCTGGCTTCTACATCGTACCGCTCCAGGCATTGCTACAGTTCCTCTCACCCTCCGATGAACGCGGCCGTTTTTTTGGTACGGCCAACACGCTTTCCTTTATTTTTGTCTCTTTGGCTGGTGTGCTATTCATCCTCTTGGCGCGGCTTGGATTACCTTACGAGAGATTTCCGCTGGTCTGCGCCGCGCTGGCCTTGACGGGCACCATCATTGGCGCGGTCGAGTTGAAACGCATCATGGCGGCGCAAACGAGTAGCCGCATTGCATTAGACGCCCGCAGTTCATCGAGCTGAGCCTGAGCATGTTCCACGCTCTGGCAAGCGTCGTGACCTTCGCAAGAACCTTCCACGCTCTGGCGAGCGTAGCTACGTGCAGGAGGTGGTGAGTGTAGCTACCTTCGCCAGAAGGTGGTCAAGCGTCGGGACCTCTTCCCACGCTCTGGCGAGCGTAGCTACCTTCGCCAGAAGGTGGTCGATTCTAGACCTGCGGCGGTGTGGACCTTCCACGCTCTGGCGAGCGCAGGAACCTTCTCCCACGCTCTGGCGAGCGTGGCTACGTGCAGCAGGTGGCGAGCGTAGCTACGCGATCTGCCATCCCTCACGGTAACTCTCTTGAATGATCGCGTCGGCTGCAGCATTCCCGACTGCCTTCATGGCTGGACCATCCCAATGAATGGGAGTTCCTAGACGCAGCGAAAGTGCTCCCAGCAACGCCAATTCGGTCAACTGAGAACCATAGCTGAAATTGCTACCCGCGGGTCGTTTGCCTTGAATCGCCTCCAGCCAATCGCGAGCATGGTTCGCCACGCGTGGAATACTCTCTGAAGGCAGCTGGATGCTTTTCGACTTACCCTCGGGCAGCAGCATGGGAGCACCGCCTGCTCCGCCGCAAAACATTATGCCCTCGCTGCCTTCGAACAGGATGCCACGATCGGGCAATTCTCGCCCCTCTGGCCAGTCTTTGGGCTTATCGGGTTTGAGCCCGCCATCGTACCAAGTGACACTGACGGGTCCTCGCTTTTCGGTGGCAGGAAAATCGTAGTAACCAATGCACCCATGCGGACCGATCTCTTCATTGCAGGGACCAGCCGGAGTGAAGTTAATCTTCGAGGGATGCGTCAACTCTAAAGCCCAGCAGGCTGCGTCGAGATCGTGGCAGGCGAAATCGCCGATATTCGAATTCCCAAAGGCCCAGAAATCCCTCCATGCGACAGGAAAATAAGCTGAATTGAAAGGGCGTTCGGCGCGGGGACCGAGCCAGAGATCCCAGTTCAGCCCGACCGGCTGGGGTTTTGCGGATGTCGCAGGTCTACCTGTCAGCGTCGGATTCCAACGATGCCCACTCACCCATGCTTTCACCGACCGCACTTCGCCGATCACACCAGCCCAAATCCACTCGCAAGTTTGTCGCATTCCGTCTGTGGAATGCCCTTGATTACCCATTTGAGTGGCCAGTCCAGTTTCCCGGGCAAGCTCCGCCAGTTTGCGAGCCTCCCAGATGTTGTGAGTCAGCGGCTTTTCGCAATACACGTGCTTTCCAGCGCGTAAACATGCCGACGACACATAGGCGTGCAGGTGATCCGGAGTCCCACAGATGACCGCATCCAGATCCGATTCCGTTTCCAGCATCTCGTGGAAATCTTCATAAGCAGCGCAGCGAAAACTCGGCTCACTTGCGGCATATTTCTGCTCCACCATTTCGACTGTTGGCTTGCGTCCTCCAACGTCGCGGTAGTAGAAGTCTTGCAAACTGAAAGACTCGGCTGCATCCGCGACTGCCAACACGCGAACTTCCGGCTCCTGCATCATTCCCTTGAGCACTTGCCGACCTCGGCCGCCCGCACCGACAATCGCCATGTGTATTTTTTCACTTGGCGGAATGTGGTTTGGCCCGCCCAGCACGTGGCGTGGAACAATGTGAAAGGTACCCAAGGCTGCCAGGGTTGATTTGAGCGCGGTCCGCCGATGCATGGATATCTCCTCACGTCGAAATTACTTAGGGCACAAAGTCAATTCGCGGCTGCGCCTTGACAAGTTCGACGGGCAGGCACCGGGCGATCTTTATCGCGCGCATCCCCCGTCGAACATACAGCTAGTCTAACAGTTCCAGTTGCCCTAGAACATTATCCGCCGTCTTCTTTACGTACCGCCTGCCGGGTGGTTCGTCGAATGGGTCCTATGAACCAAGGTGGACCTTGGCGGGAAGCACTGTTACCTGCGAGATGCTTGCCCTGGCCGGACTCAAGATCTTGGATGGAATACCGATTCGACTAGAACAGAAACTTCGATCCCAAGCAATCCT
>JANSWS010000148.1 GCA_024743355.1 bacterium | reverse complement strand
TCACGATACCGCAACAATCATCATTGAACACCCAAGCAATGCCTAAAAAAATCCCGGGGTTTCAGGGGCTGGCCCCTGAACATCCTGAATTGCGACTCTAAGTTGAGTTCAAAGCTGTCTCAAAGTCGTTGACACATTCCGGCGTGCGAACCCAATCTTCGGATACAACGGGACTCAGATAGCAAACCAAGATACCGACCAGCACACACTGTTCCTGTCGCAGTCCATCATCACCGGTAGCAAGCTGGAACTGAACCGCAGAGTTCTGAACGAAGCGCTCCGTTCGCAGTTGATGGAATTGGAAGCTCAAAAATTTCGTGTCCTGACCGATGTGCGTGTGCAGTTCTACGAGGCATTAGCAGCCCAGAGAAGGTTGGACCTTATCAAAGACTTTCTGGCCGTTTCTGAGAAAGGGCTTGAGTTCGCCGAGTTGCGGAAACAGGCTTTGGAAGGCTCGCAGCTGGATGTGGTGCAAGCGAAAGTGTTGTTGTACGAGATCGACTTGAGTCTGCAGCAAGCTCAGGCGCGCTTCATCGCCGCTTGGAAGAAGCTAGCTGCCTTAGCAGGCGTGCCCGATATGGAACCTATTTACCTCGAGGGCAGTTTGCCTCAGGAGGAGGGCGGGACGCTGGACTGGGATGCCATTCGTTCTTCTGTTCTAACAGCCAGTCCGGAGTATCAGGCAGCGCTAGCCAGAGTAAGTCAGGCGCGAGCAAATCTGAACCGCCAGAACGTGCAACCCATTCCAAACGTAGATTTTCAAATCGGGTCTGGATATGATCGCGGCACCGACAACGGTCTGATCAATCTGCAAGTGGGCGCCCCAATTCCCATCTTTAACCAGAATCAAGGCAATATTTGCGCTGCCAGAGCGGATTATGCCCGTGCCACTCGCGAAGTCCAGCGAATCGCGGATGCGATTCAGGCCAGGTTGGCTTCCACGTCTGGTGAATTGGAAGCGTCACTGGCTGCCGTTCAGAAATTTTCCAGCGATATTATCCCCAATGCGGAAGAGGGTTTGCGACTAGCGGAACTCGCCTATCAAGCGGGAGAGACGAGCTACGTTCAAGTTCTGATCGCGCAGCGAATGTACTTCGACGCGAATCTGCAATTCATCCAAGCCCAAGCCGAGCTTGGTCAAGCCCGAGCGCAGATCGATGGCTACCTGCTGACGGGAGCACTGGACCCTGTGGTTGACAACAGTGGCGATGACAGCCTACGGGGACTGACCTTCGGGCAGCAGTAAGTACAATTTCCGATGAGAGGTCTAAAGCTTTCGCTGCTCCGCCGCCAAGAGCGGTTCGTCGGCGGAGCAGCGCTGTGTGTACCTTCGCCTCGTGATGGCTGCGGATTAGTGTTCGAACTCGGTCATGTCGATGGGTTCAACAGGCACTTCCTTAGGTTCAAACCAACGGTAGATGGTGGGCAGCACCAGAAGAGTGAGCGCGGTCGATGTGACCAATCCTCCGATGACCACCGTCGCCAGCGGCCTCTGCACTTCCGCGCCGGAACTGGTTGAGAGCGCCATCGGCACAAATCCCAGAGCGCCGCAGGAAGCCGTCATCAGAACAGGCCGCAGTCGGTCCATCGCCCCGTTGACGACAGCATCTCGTTGACTCTCGCCGGAGTGACGCAAATGCCGAACATGTTCAATCAGCACCACTCCATTCATCACCGCGATTCCGAACAAGGCGATGAAACCGACACCTGCTGAGATGGAAAACGGCATGTCGCGGAGCCATAGCAATGCGATTCCGCCGGTCGCAGCGATCGGGACGTTCAGATAAATCAGCAGCGCTAGTGTTGCTGAATTGAAAGTCATGTAAAGCAGGGCAAAGATCAGAAACAGGGCCACTGGTACGGCGATTGCCAGTCGCTGGCTTGCCCGTTGCAAGTTTTCAAATTGCCCACCCCATCTCAGGGTGTATCCAGCCGGCAGCTTGACTTGCTGCTCGACCGTCTTCTGCGCATCGGCAACAAAGCCTGCCAGGTCGCGGCCTCGCACGTTGCATTGCACCAGCAAACGACGCCGAATGGCATCGCGGCTGATTTCCACCGGGCCTTCTTCAATACGAATTTCGGCCAACTGTGAAATCGGAATCATGCTTCCGTCTGCGTCTTCGACACGAAGTTCCGATATCTGCTCAGTGTCCTGCCTCCAATCGGGGCTGAGCCGAACGTGCAAGGGAAAGCGGCGTTGCCCCTCAAAAACTTGACCAACTGGATAGCCGCCGACGGTGGACACGACGTTCAACACATCGCTGCTGTTTACGCCGTAGCGTGCCAGGCGGTCGCGATCGACAATGACCCGCAGATAGGGTAGCCCCGCAATCTGCTGCGCGGCGACATCTGCCGCACCTGGAACGGAAATGAGAGCCGCCACAATCTCATCCCCAATGCGTTTCAGTTCGTCAAGATCATCACCGTAAAGGCTCAACCCGATGTCCGAGCGAACGCCCGCCACCAGTTCTTGCACCCGCAGTTCGATGGGCTGCGTAAAACTATAGGCGTTTGCGGGAACAGTTTCGGTCAACGCGGCCTGCATCTCCTCGATCAATTCCTCCTTCGAGCGGTGCGCGGGCCATTGGTCATGCGGCTTCATGCGAATCAGGATGTCCGACTGATAAACCCCCATCGGATCATTCGCAATTTCCGGCCTACCAGTCTTGGTAACAACCGTCTCTACCTCGGGGAACTCAAGCAGGCAACTTTCGATCTGTTTCGTCATGTCAATGGAGGTTTCAAGCGAGACGCTTGGCAAGCGTGTCGCCTGTATAGCCAAATCGCCCTCGTCGAGTTTCGGAACGAACTCGACTCCGAATCCCGAAGCGATGAAAACGCTGACTACGAACAAGGCGATAGAAGAGGAGAACATCAAGACCGGCTTTTGCATTGCATAGGCAAGCATCGGACGGTAGGTGTTCTTGAGCCAACGAACCAAGAAGGTCTCCCGCTCCTTTATTCTCCTAGCCAGAAACAATGAAGCCATGACTGGCATAACCGTCACGGACATGATCAGTGCGGAGCTTAGCGCGCTCATGAAGACAAATGCCATCGGACGGAACATCTTACCCTCCATGCCTTGGAGGCTAAGTATCGGAATGAACACGATGATGACGATGATGCCCGCAAACAAGATGGGTTTCCCGACTTCTTTGGCTGATTCACGGAAGACCCCCAGCGGTACTTCTTTCTCGCTATGGTCGCGATAGTAATGGGACGCCCGCCGGACGCAGTTTTCGATCATGACGACTGCGCCATCGACAATCACGCCGAAGTCGATGGCTCCCATACTCATTAGATTCGCCGACACCCCGGCGTAACGCATGGCTATTAGAGCGCTCATGGCTGAGAGTGGAATGGCCGCTGCGACGATGAGCCCCGCGCGGACATCGCCCAGCAGTAAGAAGAGCATCACGATGACCAGCAGAACACCCAAGCCGATGTTCTCGGCGACCGTGTGAATTGTCTTCTCTACAAGTTCGGTGCGATCGTAAAAGGTATCGATCGTTACGCCCTGCGGTAAGGTCTTGCTTATTTCTGCGATGCGTTCTTTGACATCGTCGACAACCTGGCGAGAATTACCGCCCATAATCATCATTACCATGCCAATAACGGCTTCACGCTCGCCGTCTCGCGTGACAGCCCCTTGCCGCAACATCGGCGCGAATCTTACTTCTCCCACATCCCCAATGCGGACGGGTACGCCATCTCGACTCGCCAACACAATGGAGCGAAGGTCATCGAGTGAGCTGACAAGCCCTTCACCGCGAATCAAGCGCTGTTCAGCGCCGTGAGTGATGTAACCACCTCCCGCATTGCCGTTGTTTTCTTCGAGGGCAAGAAACACATCGGCCAGGGAGATCTCGTAGTTTTGCAGCTTCATGGGGTCGACCTGCACCTCGTAGGTCTTTAATTCACCGCCGAAAGTATTGACTTCGATGACCCCAGGTACACTCCTGAGTTGAAAGGCGATTTGCCAATCGAGAATCGTTCGGAGATCTTGGAGCGAGTGTTTGCTTTCGGGATCGGCTTTTACTTCGAACTGATAAATCTCACTCATGCCGGTAGCGATGGGTCCCATTTCGGGTGTTCCCATGCCGGGTGGGATCTCTTCTTTGGCTTTGATAAGTCGCTCGTTTACTTGGTTGCGTGCCCAATAGATGTCCGTTCCGTCTTCGAAAGCGACGGTCACTGCGCTGAGCCCGAAGCGACTGATAGAGCGAATTTCGCTCACCCCCGGAACGCCGCTCATCGCATTCTCGACGGGAAAGGTAATGAACTGCTCGACCTCGACCGGTCCCAGTGCGGGCGAGTTTGTCAAAACCTGCACCTGAACGTTGGTCAAGTCCGGTACCGCGTCCAGCGGTATAGTCATGGCGGAAAATGCGCCTAAGAGCAAAATAACAACCGCCAACAGCATGACGATAAAGCGGTTGTTCAACGACCATTCAATGATGCCATTGATCATTCTCTTATTCCTCCCCCATCAAGGCTTCGAGCATCTTTGATTTCAGCACAAAGCCGCCGGATACCACGATGGGATCATTGATGCTCAAGCCCTCAATAATTTCGACCCACTGTCGGTCTGTTCTGCCCAACTGCACGTCACGCCGCTTGAAGCTTCGATCTTTCTGCTGCAGGAATACAAACTTCTTGCCTTGGTGTTCCTGCACGGCGCTAGCCGGAATTTGAAGAGATGGCTGGGCTGAGGTCGCACCTAGCTGAATGTTCACAAACATCCCAGGCTTGAGGGCGTGGTTTATATTCTCAGCAATCGCACGTAGTCCCACTGTCCGTGTCTTCTCGTCCATGATCTCACCAGTGAAGAACACCCGAGCTTTGAAGGTACGGCCAGGCCATGCGTCACTTGTGAATTCGAGAACGGAGCCCGACAGCGATGGCAGCAAGTGGATGTCGCGTTCGTAGATGTCCGCTTGAATCCACACCGTCGACAAATCCGCGATCGTCATGATTTGGCTATCCGGCCGCACTTGTTCTCCAAGCGTGACATCCTTGGCAATCACCGTCCCGTCAAATGGCGCGCGAATGGGATAATGCGAAATGGACTCGCCTTGTTGCAGCGGATCGATGGAGGTGATCTCACTTTCATCACAACCCAGGATTCTCAAGTTGGTGGTGGCCACAGCCACTCGAGTTGAAGCGCCCTTGACGGCTTGCAGGGAAGCCAAAAGTGAAGTCTGAGTCTCGTAGGCAATTTGCTCGATGCGAGCCTGATAGGTGGCGAGATTTGCGTTGCGGTCCGAGCGGGCGGCGAGCAATTGCTTGCCGGAGATAGCTCCCGTACCAGCAACTTCTTCCAATCGGGTCACATCCGCTTGGGCTTTCACATATTCCGCATAGGCACTAAGCAAGCGTTCTCGATAGTCTCCCAGATTCTTGCCGCTAAATTGGTCTTCGATTTCTGTCAGGTCCAAACCTGCCCGTAATGCGGTCAACAATTGTTGCGTGTTGTTCACCATTTCGCGCTGTAGCCTGTCCTTGGCCTCGGCCATCTCCAATTCCAAACGAGCCTGGAATAGCTCGAGCTTGGCTTGGCCTACTTCGCGACTGTGCACAATCACCAATCGCTGATCTTTTCGGACGCTGTCACCCAAGTGGATAGATACCTCGTCTACCGCTCCTTCCACCATCGGATAGATGTGCGAGATTCGGTCTTCGTTCAGGGCAACTTTCCCGGTCAAACGAATGTGTTCTTCGAACGCCTGCTGTTGGGGACGTTCAATTCGGATGCCGGCGTTTTCCCATTGGGATTCGGAAATGGTGATGACACCGTCTGTCACCGATTCATCTCTATCAGCCTCATCCGCGGTCCCGGCTTGGTCGGGAGAGGCGGCCAAAGCCACGGGAGAAAGCGAATTCGTGGCAGCAGTATGAAAGCCCACTACACCGCACAGAAGAAGAATGACGATGCATCTCAAAAGCTTCTTGCGACTTTTGCGAGGGATTTTGTAAACGTTATTCGACATAAACGATCTCCGCGAGATTCTTGTCCATCGGGGGTGGTGCTTGGGACCAATCGCGTCCCAGGCAAACCCACCAAATACTTTTCTCAGGACACTGGAAAACTGTTATGTAAAAGCGGTTAGAAAGCGATTGGCTCGGATGGCGAGCAAGTTTGGCTTTCTGAGTTGTCGTCTTAAATGGCTGAGAAGATGCAAGCATCTGATGCCAGCGCAAGCGAGCGACTTTTCCTGCGGCACTGCCGCGGCGAAGAAACGTGAGTCTTTCAGAAATCTGAAAGTTGCACGCAGCCGACGGCAGGGGCCACGCAATGGGCTTTGGCGAATGGTCGGACAAGGCTTTGCGAAGTGGCTATGCCCTTCCAAATCCGCTGTGCGGGCAGGCTACCGCGAAGATCAACAGTTCCAAACACAGAGGTGGGAACGCGAGGGACAGAGCCAGAGCTTCTGTCGAGTCTGAAACAAGCTTACAGAGGGTGCCGAATCGGGTGCTTCCGGGAGAGCGGCAAAGCTGAAGTAAACGCCATCCGATAAGTAGGAATCTGCCTGGAAATTGGCAGCAGAAATGGCCCATGGGGACTGCTGCGGGGCAGCTGGAAAGACAGCTGGATCACTTGGCGCGCCGCACGAGAAGACCCAATGAAAGTGGAACCCGCGGGGGGCTGGCTGTCCGGCAAGGCAGTCCTGATGATAAACGCGAATATGCTCACGTATTGAAATGGGACTGCATGCGATCTCATCGTGCGAGTGAACAACAAGACGAGGACCCGGCCAAGCAATGCCCAACAGGACCATTGCCAGTAAGAATCTGCAGGAACGGAATTCTGGAAACATCCCAAAAACCCGGGTGGTTTGTAGCCGGACTGCTAAGCATTATAGCTGACGGTTCGCAGATCAACAGCCGAAACAGCCAAGATTTGGCCCTTCTCTAGTTCCAGCTTGATTGTGAGCGGCGACAGGTTGGTCCGTCGTTCTGTCTCAGTACTCAGCGTTACCTGCTTACCGTTCGCGGCTGGGCGTCCAGGATCGGAATACGACGAACTCAGCAGACCCGGCGGCGGCGAAGGAAGATCAGCAGCGCTGAGGCAAGCGCACAGCCGGACTGAGGTTCCGGAACCGCACTGTTGAAGGAACGTACGGAACCTGAGTTGAAGATGATATCGCCAATGATCACTTGGGCATCGGCGTTGGGCGTCGTGGAAGTGTCCACCGCCAAGGCAAAGGTCCGCGACGTCGAATTGACTGGGATGGCTACACGGGAGGGATTGCTACCGAGACTGCCTGAAACGTTGACGCCGCTCACCAAGGAGTTGAAGGCATCATCGATGACCATGGCGGAAATCGATCCGGCCCCACCCCTGCCACCGACCTCGATATTCTTCTCGGAATAAAAATCAAAACCCAATAGCGAGACCTCGACGTCCGGCAAGGACGCATTCAAGGACGTAATCGAAAATACAAACGTCTTCTGAATGTTTCCGCTGGCGGTTGAGTTGTTGTCGATGACATACAGCCCACTGACGGCGTCAATGTAGCCACTGACAACAGAGATCGAAAAATCGTGCACGCTATCTCCGGTGGCATCCCAGCTGTACGTCGACTGGGTAGCGGACCAAGTGATAGGCGCGGCAGAGAAATCGTAGATAACATCCGCCTGCAGACTCGAAGTTCGAAAGAGCGAAGCCAAAATCAGCCCACAGATGCACAGACGGCTAACTTGCATAGAAATATGTTTCTCGATTTTCCCGACAAGATTCGATAGTGCTTTCGACTGAACAACACGTATCGGTCCGCGGATCGCCAGTTGTTTCGGGATACAGCCCGGTCACGGCAACTTCTGTCTGTTACGAGGATGGTGATAACAGTTAATGGGATTTGCCGTCTTCGCTGGGAGGTAGCGGCATTGTGTTAACTGGAGTGGGCCGGCGAATGCGTCGGAATCTGCGGCAAATCATGGAAAAGTTGCCGCTCATACGCCAAGACGTGACCTAGGCTTAGCAGTGTAGTATTGCCTCATTAGGGAACCATCCATGCTAACCCCAGAGTCCTGGCGCGCACTGTTTCAGAATTGGCCCGAAGATATGGAACGACGCGGATTCGTTCTTTCCAAGCAAGGTGAGTCCATCGGTTTCGATGATTTTCGCGTTTCCAACGGATTGCTGCTGCTGGGACGGAATGCTCCCGATGCGTCAGGGGCGCGCCGAGCGTTTATCGCCTTTGATGAAATCGCCCTGGTCAAATTGCCCACGATTGCCGAATTGTCTCAATTCCAGCGTCTGGGCTTTCAGCAGCCGGGTACGGGTAACGCTCACAGGACCATCAGCCCGGAAGCTCGCACGCGGCAGACAGTTTGAATCGCCGCGAGCCAGCATCAGTCTCGCAGGTCAATCTTGCAACATCCAAAATCCAGCGATCTGTTCGCCGCGCGTGACTTGAGAAACTCAATATTGAGCGCGTAGTAGATAAACTTTCCGTCACGTTCCGAGGTGACAATGTTGGCGTGGTACAGCACACGCAGATGATGCGAAACGTTGGCCAATTCCATCTCCAGCAATTCTGCCAAGTCGGAAACGCTCAGGGGCCCGGCTTGCAAGGCACGTACGATCTGCAATCGCACGGAATCCGCCAGAGCCTTCAAATAGACAGCGCATTCCACCGATTCGCGTTGGCTTTCTAAATCCTGGTCCATCCCCACTCTCTTTAATACGAAAACTGGAAGGACGTGATTGTAGGCGATTCGGATCGCTTCTGTGGACAGGCAAGGCCGCGACATGGTCTATTGTCGGATCAAGCTGCAGATTGCTGCATCGTCTCTCCGTATCTAGGTCGGATGCAGCCCAGCCATAGGGCAGCATCTTTTTCGGATACGGTGTCATGCACCGCAGAGTCTGAACCGGAATTTCAATGCCATTTCTGGCCCAGCATTCGGTTACCATGGCGGACTGCTGGCAGTTCTGATCAGGGTCGCATTACAGACACATGGCTTCCGGACTGGCCGTGACGTCGGACGACCAAGACCATCGTGGCCCGTCCCCGATCTGGATTCAGGATCTCCTCCACCTGATACATTGAATCCAGCAATTTTGGATTGGCGGCTGCAGCCCCCGTAGCTTCGCAAACCTGCATATTCCCGCCTGGCCTGGATTGGGCTGTGTAGGATTGGACTACCGCAACGTGTCCCGGATTGCGCTTGACCGAGTTACCCTCCATCCACACCAGCAAATCACCCTGCCGAATATCGTTTGGATCATTCACCGCGCTAGCCACAGAAAAATAGGACGCGGCGTTTGTGTTACGGGCCGTGGTGGGGTCGTTCGGTTTCTTACCACAGGCAATCAGATAGTTTGTAACGAAGCCGGAACAATCTATGCCCAGTCGCTCATCACAGAAATTCTGTATATTCACCTGTGTCGGCGATGAAATCTTCCGCGACATCACCGCCCATTCCAAGGCTCGTTCGTAATCGGTAGGCGAGCCTTTGCCCATGGCGGCCGACTTGATTGGCTCCTTGTTTGCCTGATACCAGCGATCACGACGGCCCCCGCGGGTTATCAAGTTGTAATCGGTACGTTGATCGGTGCCTTCCGTCCAATTCATCATAAAATACTTGCGCAGTTCGATGATTCTTGGAACCTCGCGACACATTAGTGCTTGATCATCATCTTCGATCACGTTGACCTGCAGTCGCCGATAACGCTGCATGAACTCCAGCGGGCTTGGCATTTGCGTGTGCTCCGTAAATGAAACGCGTAGCTACTTTTCGTTATCAGCAGTTCAGCGTGGAAGTTGTCCAGCAATTGGCATTTTCTTTGATTTTTTCTGCCACTTGGCCTGTGGAGTGCAGATCTCAACAAGTAAAACGAGCTGCAGGACGATCCAGTTTGTATTGCCCTGATCTACACAGTCCTGTAACAGTAGCTTGGAGATCAAGCATTACGACTTTCAAGGTTGCATCGCTGTCAAAGACTTTTACAGCATTGCTGACTCTTTCAGCAATGGTTGCCTTTGCCGGCAACTCGATACTTTGTCGATTGGCGCTGAAGGATACCGAGATCGATGCGGCCAGTTTTACGTCGCTGCGTTTAGTTTCAGGAGCCGTCATGCTGTGGCTGATCGTAGGCTTGCCCAGGCGCAAGGCTTGGCTTTCTGCGTTGAACCTGAGTCGATGGCCGTCCGCCTTGGCTCTCTTTGTTTATGCAGTGGCATTCTCATATGCCTACACGCGTCTTTCGACGGGAACGGGCGCCCTGCTGTTGTTCGGGGCGGTACAGACCAGCATGATTGGTTTCGGCCTGTACGTTGGCGAGAGGCTTGGCGGCTGGCAAGTTCTCGGATCGCTGCTCGCATTTGCCGGCTTGCTGACATTGGTATTTCCCGGAGTTTCCTCGCCCTCCCTGGTGGGCTGCCTGCTCATGTTGGTCGCTGGAGTGGCGTGGGGAATCTACTCACTACTGGGAAGAAAAAGCTCCGCGCCGGCGGAGGACACGATGCATAACTTCATCCTCACTCTTCCGCTGGCCGCCCTGCTCTGCCTGCCGGCGTGGTCACAGCAAACTCTTGACCACAGAGGTGTCTTGTTCGCTTGCGTCTCTGGAGCCATTGCCTCAGGATTGGGCTACGTGATCTGGTACATGGCCCTGGGCGGACTCCAAAACACGACGGCTGCTATTGTTCAATTGAGTGTCCCGGTGATTGCAGCCGCAGGCGGCGTCCTGTTCCTGGACGAAGTCATCACGCTAAGGCTATTCGTTGCGTCCTTGGCCACTTTGGCCGGAATCGCCATCGTGGTGCTGGCCAAAAAGTCGAGCCCTGGGCCAAGCTCTAAGACAGAGGAAGCCGTATAGCATCTCGCATTACGACTACCATTCCAAAACACCTGAGCTCATTGGTACAGGTACCAGATCGTTAAGAAGAGCATCAGCCAAAAGATGGAGCAAAAAGCACAGGCTACCAGACAACTCGTCAGAAACGGAATGCTTGTCGCCGGCTGGTAGGGATATTCGCCATCGAGTTCAAAAATAGGCCTCGTCTGTTCGTTCGAAGACCGCTGTTCCATGGGCTTTTCGGAATCTTCCAGGCGCTCGTTACCCGCTAAGCTTGGCGCATCTTCACTCAAGCCCCGCGGATGTAGAATATGAGGGGCCGGGATCAGGCCATCACTACTAGAACCGGAAGCACCGCTACGGTTTTCAAGCTCGCCAGAAGCCAACTTTCGCTTCATGCATTCCCTTCCACACAACGCCCTAGCTTGTGAGGCCGATTCCGTTTGCTCCGCGCCACACCGCAAATGATTTCCCCTTGCCCCGGAATTGTACCTGACCGATGTCGACGCAGACCGGAACGCAAGCGGAACGCATAGGGAATGCCGGCGGCCCGAGCATGGCCGGGTGGATGCTAACGGTTGATTCGTCCCGAGTTCGGACTGACTGAAACTTGGGGGGAAAGCGCTCCTGCGGAGGCTGACCTGAGATGCTGGTAACTTTGACCCCCTACGAGTCGTCTTCGCGGTTTATCGCATGGGGGATTTACCGAATGGGGTAGTTCAGGGATCCATCGGACTGTCTTCCGCCCGTTTTTGTGTCCCCTGTTAGCGGGCAAGGCTGCCTATCTGGGACCTCGTCGCCCCAGAAAGAATCGGGCGAAGAATAGGGCTTGGGCAATGGCCCCCAATGCTCCCACCACGTAAGTCATGGCGGCCCAAAACAAGGCTTTTTTGGCTGACTGAAAGTTACCCTCGGTCATCCCTGCATCTTGCAGCCAGGCCAGAGCGCGGCGACTGGCATCAAACTCCACGGGCAGTGTAACCAAGCTGAAAAATGCGGGCAGACCAAAGGCAGCCAGACAAAGCAGGGCTGTTCCGTGATAGCCGAGCAATTGCGACAGCCCCGCGCCTCCAAAGGCCAGCACGGGAATGGCCACATTGCTGATTCGCATGAGAGGTACCAAGCTTGAACGCAAGGACATCAGCTTGTATCCCGATGCATCCTGCAGCGCGTGGCCGCACTCGTGGGTTGCCACAGCAACTGCCGCAACATTCCGCTCGTTGTAAACCACCTCACTTAGATTCACTGTCTTGTTCCGTGGATCATAGTGATCGGTCAGCTGACCGGGAGCTGACATCACACGCACGTCACGGATACCATTGCTCTGAAGCATGTACTCGGCCGCCTCGCGGCCCGACACTTGCATTGGATCACGAGAAAACTGCGCGAAGTGCCGTCGCATCTGCGTCGCGACATATTGACTCAGCGCCGGAATACCTAGCAGCAACAACAAGAATAGCGGATCGGTCATCGCGTTGTTCCAAAATTAGTTGAACATAGCCCGGAGCTAAGCTTTGCCTGAACTCTAAGGTTTCCAATCATTGAGTGCCCAGTCGTAGTCCAGATACTGCATGGAACCACGGCCTTCCAGGGCAGCTTGAGCGGCCGCCGTATCCGAAATCCATATCGAGATCGATCTCAAGCGCTGCCCTTCGCTATCGCCAAAATCTTCACCAAACCACTTTAAGATAGGTGAGACATGGAAGACTTTGCGCTGTGGATCGAAGCGAAACTTGGAAGATTCCGCAAAGAACGCCCGAGCTCTGTCATCTAATTGCCGATCCACTTGCTCCGGCAGGTAAGCCTCGTTCAAAAGTTTTGGGCAGCCCAGCGAAGCACAAACGATGGCAAAGTGAATACGGGGTTCATCCATCTTGCGTAAGAGATCGTGTTCCATCGTATCCAAAGACGTAGCAACGCCAGCCACGATGAGTTTTAGATTCTTCCAGATGTTGTAGCCGAAAAACCTTGCGGTGTGGTTGCGAATGCTGGTCGTCGGGTATTCGCGCAGGATTCCCTTGATCGTAAGAGCATTGTAGGCGTTAATCCAAAAGGCCAGTTTCTCTTCCTTCGTCCCACGACCATTGGCGTGCGACAGGTGATTCAAGTAAAGGTCCAGGGCGTCCAGGTCGCGTTTCGATTGCTGCCAAGCAGAATAATTGACCAGTCCACTTTCATTCACATACTTGGCTAGCAGTGCGCTCCAAAGCTGATGATCGATTTGCTCCAGATCCAGCTGCTGGGATTCCGGAATGTTGCTGCCGACCTCTACATCCGCAGCCTGCCCAAGGGCCGCGACCAAGCCCAGCAGCGTCACCCCGCATGCCCACATCCGTGCCTTGGCACAAAACAAACGCAGATTCATATTTCATCTCTGGCTGGGACCGAGTTTCATCGAAGCTAAGAACCGATCCAAAAGCCAAACAGAACCGCGGCTAACGCCAGAGCGGCTAATGGTTTCCGGATGGGCCCTGAACGGCGTATCCTGCAGCACCGGTTTCATCTCCTGCCAAACTGACGCTGCCACACTAATGTATGGTTTACGTCGTTGCGCGTCTGTGGCACGGCTTACAGGCAAGATAAATAAGTGGTACCAATTCGGAATTCTCCCGAGAATTACCCAAGAGTCCCTGATGGATGCCCCTCAAAGCAATTCGGCTGACCCTCCACAGATGGTGTCCCGTCCGCCCGCGTGGAAGAAATTGGCCTTGCTGGTGATCCTACTGCTGTCGGGCGGCATCTTGTATGGCAATTTCAGTGAACAGCTTTCGCTGGACTATTTGGCCAGCAAGGAATTGCAGCTACGTGAACTTCGTTCTCACTACCCCTGGTGGACAGCTTGGTCCGCGGTGTTGATTTACATTGTGGTTGCCGGGCTCTCCATACCTGGCGCCTTGGTGCTGACCTTGTTTTGCGGCTGGTACTTTGGATTCTGGCAGGGTCTCTTGATCGTAAGCTTTGGTTCCACAGGCGGCGCAATGGTTGCGTTCCTGCTGAGTCGCTATTTTCTTCGCACTTGGGTCCAAGAAAAATTCGCTGGCCGCGCCTCAATTGTCCAGCAAGCCTTCGAACGCGATGGTGCCTTTTACCTGTTCACACTCCGATTAATTCCAGTCCTGCCTTTCTTCGTGATCAATCTGATCATGGGCGTGACAAATATTCGGGCGAGTACCTTTTGGTGGGTCAGCCAACTGGGGATGCTACCGGCTACGATGGCCTACGTGTACGCTGGCTCTTCCGTACCCAGCCTGCAGGCGCTCGCCAGCAATGGGCCCGGACAGATTCTGACACCCCAATTGTTGCTCGCCTTCGGCTTGATCGGTCTGCTGCCGCTCGTCCTCAGACGCTGCTTGGCTTGGCTCAAATCAAAAGTAAAAGAAAAACACGCGTAAGCGTTCCGTCTGCCAGCGCTCATGCTTGTGAAAGCCAGCGGACAAACAGGCCAGGGATAGGAAGATCACCGCAGCCCCTTGATAGAAACGGAAAAGTTGAATGAGTTATTTGGATCAGCTTGAACCTCGGGATGCCTTCAATCGGGAGCTCGAGTCTCAAGTCCATCCGCCGCAGTGGCGCAATCCTAATCCCGCTGGCAAATACAATCTGGTGGTGATCGGCGCTGGTACCGCGGGCTTGGTAACGGCTGCCGGGGCTGCTGGCTTGGGTGCCAAGGTGGCACTCATTGAACGGGGCCTCATGGGCGGAGACTGTCTGAACGTAGGCTGCGTACCCTCCAAGGCATTGCTGAGCGCAGCAAAGCGAATAGCGGCGGTCCGCAATGCTTCCGAGTATGGGATCCGCCTAGAAAACCCTCATATCGATTTCGCTGAAGTCATGCAGCGGATGCGGCGACTGCGTTCCAGCATCAGCCCCCACGATTCGGCCGAACGCTTCCGGCAACTGGGAATCGACGTGTTCTTCGGCCAGGGAACATTCACGGACGGCAATACGGTACAGGTTGGCGATCAAACGCTGCGATTCAAAAGAGCGGTCGTCGCCACCGGCGCCCGGGCCAGCGAACTGCCAATCCCTGGTCTTGCGGAAGCCGGCTACCTGACCAACGAAACACTTTTCTCGCTCACGGAATTGCCGCGGCGGTTGATCGTCATCGGCGGCGGACCGATCGGAGCCGAGATGGCGCAGTGCTTCGCCCGCTTTGGCTCACAAGTCACGTTGATAGACAGAGCTAGCCACATTCTTTCCCGTGAAGAGAGCGACGCAGCTGAGATTGTTCAAGACGCAATGCAACAAGACGGAGTGCATTTGTTGCTGAATGCCCAGGTAACCCAGGTCAAAACCCAAGGGATCGAAAAAATTGTTATCGTGCAGCAGGGTTCCGCAACATCATCAATTGTCGGTGACGCGATTCTAGTGGCAATTGGACGCACACCGAATCTGGACGGACTGGGATTGGACACCGTTGGCGTCGAGGCGGACTGCAGACGGGGCATCCGAGTCGACGACCGCTTGCGAACTACCAACCGCAATATCTACGCTGCCGGCGACGTCTGCTCGGAGTACAAGTTTACTCACGCAGCCGATTTTCTCGCGCGGATTGTCATTCAAAACACTCTCTTCATGGGAAGAGCCCGCGCCAGTGCATTGACCATTCCCTGGTGTACCTACACTTCTCCGGAGCTAGCCCATGTGGGCGTTTATCCGGGACAATCCGATGAACCAGGCATCGAATACCAGAGCTTTACCCAGCCGCTAGCGGATGTCGACCGAGCCATTCTGGAGGGCGAAACACGAGGATTCGTGCGGGTGCATTGCCGACGCGGTTCGGATCGCATTCTGGGTGCCACCATCGTGGCAGCCCAAGCCGGTGATCTGATTAGCCAAATCACGCTGGCCATGCAGCATCGCATCGGTCTGGGAAAAATCGCCTCTGCCATTCACCCCTATCCAACTCGAGCAGAAGCCATTCGAAAATTGGGCGATCAATTTAATCGCACCAAATTGACACCCTTCGTCAAAAAGCTGTTCGACCATTGGCTGCGATGGTCGCGCTAGGCAGGCTGCTTAGGCTCCCACCCACGCTCTGGCGAGCGTGGTTACGATTGCTAAATCTCGTCCACGCTCTGGCGAGCGTAGCTACGCCTCCATGTAGCTACCTTCGCCAGAAGGTGGATTTGGGCAAGCTTGATCCAGGTTTTGCGGCTTCACCCACGCTCGGGCCGTAGCCACCTTTCCACGCTCTGGCAAGCGTGGCTTCGCTTGCCAGTGGTTACGATTGTCAGTTGGAAGGGATTGGGCGAATCGCGGTATCGTTTTCGGATCAGACCCTATCTGGACAGCGCCAGGTTGAGGCCGATGAATTGATGTAAGCCTTGACGTTTTCAGGACTTATCGGCATTGACACCAAGGGAAAAAAGAAGCGACCTTCCGTTTTGCATAAGTTTCACAAACGAAACCACGGAAGGCCGCTGTTATGGATCTCAATGATATCCGAAATCTTGGAAAATTGCTCTCCCAGTTTTTGTCGCTCTTCGCAGATTGCTTT
>JANSWS010000199.1 GCA_024743355.1 bacterium | reverse complement strand
CATCAAGGCTAGCCCAAGCGACATGAGTTTGATCGAACAATTGATCGAAGTCATTGATCAAGTGGAAAGTCCCATCCAAGTAGAGACTCGCGGACAGGTCAAAATGATTCCAGTAGTTACCAAGGGCGCCGACGAAGTACTGGCGATCATCAAGCAGCTATATGGAGATCGCATTCAAGGTGCTTCGACCGGCGGTGGAGGTGGAGCCCCGACGGGAGGTCGAGGTGGCGGAGGTGGAGGCGAGGATCGTGCCCAAGAGGCGGCGGCCTTCTTCCAGGCACTTCGCGGCGGAGGTGGCCGCGGTGGTCGTGGCGGTAGCGGGCAGACGCAATTGGCTGAACCGAAGATTGCAATCAGCGCCGAGCCTAGCACCAACATGCTCATTGTCATTGCTCAGCCGCAGGATATTGCGGAGATTGAAGCCTTGGTCGCCGAGATCGACAAGTATGGTGCTGCGGATCCGGAAGAAATCGCCGTGACCGGATTAGGCGGGGCAATCAGTGGCCAGTTGTTTGCCGACAGTATCACCCGCATGCTGGGACCCCAAGCTCAGACCAACGTTAGTTCCGCGTCCGATAGTTCCTCCGGTTCCAGCAGCAATGCTTCCTCGGGAGGCGGCGGCGACGGTGGAGACGATCGCAGCGAAGCGCAGCGGCAAGCAGCGCGGGCGGCCTTCTTTGAAAGGATGCGGCAGTCGGGAGGTTTTGGCGGCTTTGGTGGACGCGGAGGCGGTCCTCCGACGGGCGGCGCCCCAGGCGGTGCTATTCAAGGGCGACCGGGCGGCTTTGGCGGCTTCGGAGGAGGCGGCTTTGGTGGACGTGGTGGCGGACGTGGAGGCGGCGATTGATCGCGCCCCGCCGAATGCAACTGCCTTGCAGTCGACTTTCTATGTGAGGCACCCCGAAGGCTCGCTCGAGTGGGACGACGCGTCAGGCGTTACAATCTGAGTAGCCATCAACTTTCCGTGGCGTCAGTTTTTTGTTGACAGTGATTTCATTCAGGATCTACCCATGGTCATGCTAGAGCCCGGCGAAATTTTGCTACAGCACGGGTTGCTGGACGCAGAGCAGCTGAAGAAGCTTCGCGATAGTGCGCTGGGCGGGACCGATTTGATTCAGTCGGCCATCGGTCAGGGCATGGTGGATGAGGAGCCGGCCCTGCGGGCTCTGGGCGAAGCCTTGGGCATGGAGTTTGTCGACCTGCGGAACACCGAAGTCGATTTGGAGGTCGTCAAGAGGTTCCCGCAAAAGCTCATCTATCGTCATAGTCTGTTTCCAATAAGCCGAGTGAATGGCTCGTTGACGGTAGCTACCAGCGACCCCCTGGATTTGTACGCCTTGGACGAAGCGGGCGCGGCCACGGGCTTGGCCATTACTCCCGTAGTCGCCGAGAAGGCTGAGATTGCCAGGTTAATGAAAAAGTACCTGGGCGTCGGCTCGGAGACCGTGGAAGGTCTGATGGCCGCGCGTGAGGAGGAGGGCGAAATCCAGCTGCTGGAAGATTTGGAGACGGATGGTTCCGAATTGAGCGAGATGGCCCAGGAAGCCTCCGTCATCCGGCTGGTCAACGAGATCTTGGTGGAAGCCATCGACTCCAGGTCCAGTGACGTGCACATTGAATCTCAGAGCGATGGGATCGTAATTCGCTATCGCATTGACGGTATTCTACATGAACAACCGGTTCCACCGGAGATTAATCGCTTTCAAGCCGCGATCATCAGCCGCTTGAAGATTATGGCTCGATTGAATATCGCCGAAAAACGCCTGCCTCAGGATGGTCGTATCAAGCTCAAGGTCCATGGCCGCGAGATTGATATTCGACTTTCGGTTATCCCCATGATTCACGGGGAAGGCTTGGTCATGCGTATCCTGGACAAGGGTGCCATGAAATTTGACTTGCAGGGACTGGGGATGGATCCTTATACCTATGGCATTTTCAATCAGCTGATTCGTTTGCCGCACGGAATTGTATTGGTTACCGGGCCGACGGGATCCGGAAAGACAACTACGCTCTACAGCGCCCTGCTGGAGATTCGTAGTCCCGAAACCAAGATTATCACCACCGAGGATCCGGTCGAGTATCAATTGGATGGAATCAATCAGATCCAAGTGCATGCCAAAATCGGTTTGACCTTTGCGGCTTCGCTCAGGAGTATCCTGCGGCATGATCCGGATATCGTGTTGGTCGGTGAAATTCGCGATCAGGAAACGGCCGAAAATGCGATCCAAGCATCACTGACCGGCCACTTGGTGTTCAGCACGCTGCACACCAATGATGCCGCCGGAGCTTTCACGCGAATTGTGGATATGGGGATCGAGCCGTTCTTGGTTTCCAGCACCGTCGAAGGCATCATGGCACAGCGACTGCTCAGGCGGCTTTGCCCCGAGTGCAAAGAAGCCTATCGGCCGCCTAAAGAGGATCTGCCCAACGATTTCCCTTGGGATAAATTTGAAGGTCAACTCTATCGTCCCGTTGGCTGTCGCACTTGTCGCAACGTTGGCTACAGCGGACGAATGGGCATCTATGAGTTGCTGGTGACCAACGAAGAGATTAAGGCATTGGCTCATGATCGTGTGAGTACTTGGGACATCAAACAAGCGGCTCTCAAAGCTGGAATGCGGACGCTACGCATGGATGCTTGGGACAAGGCCATGCAGGGCAATACCAGCGTTGATGAAGTGCTGCGTGTAACCAAGGGAGACTACATCAGCTAGTCTGATCAATTATGCCGGATTTTGCCTACGTTGCCCGTGACATGAGCGGGCAGCGAAAAACAGGAACTTTGACTGCCAACAGCCAGCACGATGTATTGGCTCAGTTGGACAGTATGGCTTTGTTACCGGTTGAAATTAAGGTCGCCAAGGAATCCGCTGAAGCACGCGGCAAGCGCGTCAGCGGCCAAGTCATGGCCAATGCCTACAATCAACTGGCGGCGTTGCTGCGAAGCGGTGTGCCGCTTCTGCGGGCGTTGACCGTGATGAGTCAACAGGCCAGCAAGCCGGCTCTCAAAGATACGCTCGAAGAAATCAAGCTCAAGGTCGAGGAAGGTGAGCCGTTGCCCCAAGCCATGGCTCGCTATCCACGCGTGTTCAACGAAATGGCCGTAAATATGGTTACGGCTGGCACCGAAGGCGGTTTTTTGGAAGATGCTCTGGAGCGGGTTGCGACCTTCACGGAGCAGCAGGAAGATCTGAAAGGACGCGCCGGTGGAGCCTTGGCTTACCCCGTCTTTCTGGCTTGCGTTGGTACGGCTGTTGTAAGCGTGCTGATTATTTTCTTCGTGCCGAAATTCGAGCCTTTATTTGCGGAGTTGCGTGAGCAGGGCAACTTGCCTGCGGCCACAGATATGCTGCTTGGCTTCAGCGCCTTCTTGCAAAGTTCCTGGATGTTCATTCTGGGCTTTCTGGCATTGGCAATTTTTGGCTTGTATTCCTTTTTGCAAACCGAGAATGGAAGGTACTGGTTGGACTGGGCCAAAATCAAGACGCCGCTTTTCGGCAGGATCTTTCTCAATTTGGCCGTGGCCAGGTTCTGCCGTGTGTTGGGCACGTTGCTGAATAATGGAGTGCCTATTTTGCGGTCTCTCGAGATTGCCCGCGACGCCGCCGGTAATCGCATTCTGTCCAGTTCGATCCAGAAGGCCAGTGAAAATATTACCGCCGGGGAAAAGTTGGCGACTCCCTTGGCAGCTTCCGGGCACTTTCCAAGTCAGGTCGTCGAGATGATCTCCGTGGCGGAAGAATCCAATAGCCTGGACAAGGTCATGACGCAGATTGCGGATAGCCTGGAACGCACCACTTTCCGTAGAATGGATGTATTGGTACGCCTGTTGGAGCCCATGATGCTGCTGCTAATGGCGGGGATCGTGTTTTTTATCGTCTTGGCGCTCATGGTGCCGCTACTTAGCAGTGCGGGAACGGTTTAACACATATCGAAATCGATAGATCGGAGTATGCGTTGGCGTGGGTATCCGTGATGCGGAAGTAGTCAGTCCCCACCGCGCACATAGCAGAAATAAACCAAGGTTATGAGGAGTATGAACATGAATCGAAGAAACCGCCATCGCAATCGCCGCAACGCCTTTACGTTGCTGGAAGTGATGTTGGTCTTGGTCATCCTGGCAGCCATCGCGGGCATTGCGGTGGTCAATTTGGGTGCTTTCCAAGACAATGCCTACAAGAAAATTGCGAAAACCGATATTGCCGGACTGAAGACCGCTTTGGAGGCGTATCGATTGGAAGTTGGGCAGTATCCTAATCAGCTCAACGATCTCTATGAGCAGCCTTCGGATTTGGCCGATCCCAGCAAATGGATGCAAATTCGCAAAGAGCCCATCAAGCCAGATCCGTGGGGTAATACCTATGAGTATGAAAATACGGGCAGCGACTTTGTGATTCGCAGTTTGGGGCCCGATGGCAAGAGTGGAACTGAGGATGACATCAGCAGCCAGACCTGAGCGGTTTGAGCCGAGCTGCATTCCAGTTTGAACATGATTTGGCCCAAGGAAGTGACGCAAGTTGTGCCACCCCTTGGGTCTTGCTTTTCAGAACTGGGGGTCTTGCTTTTAAGGATCTGGCGATTGTTGTCGCCTTCATTCGCAAGGCTTGGCTGTCCGCTGTCCTCAATGTTCTTGGTCTCGTTGGAACAAGTAAATGCGTCGGAGTGGATTTACACTGCTCGAATTGATGCTGGTTCTGGCAATCATGGTATTGCTGGGGGCTATTGCTGCGCCGCGTTTGACCGACGTATTTGAGCGACAAAAGTTAAGCGGCGCGGCCAGCAATATGCGGTTGGCATGGGATGAGGCCCGTTTGAAGGCGATGAAGACGGGGCAGGCACAGGTTTTCAGTTGTACGCTAGGGACGGGAGACTACCAGATCCAGCCGCTGATGCTGCAGTCAGATATCAGCAATGCCGGAGCTGGAGCTGAAGTGATGGTGGGTGGCGCCGTGGTGGAAACGCAGAGCTACGGCACCTTTCAACCAGCGAATGTAGGTTTGACCGGCGAATCCGACACGGAAAAGCTGGAAGACGATATCGTGTTCCTGAGTTGTTCGGTATCGGGGGATATGCGGGCCTATACCGTGGCTCAAGATGCACAAAGTCAATCCAGCGGCATCAGTGACTTAAATACGCAATCGGTCAGTCAGCGTGTGGTTTTTTATCCGGATGGCAGCACCAGCACTGCGGAAGTGCAGTTGCAAAACAAACGCGGTGAGATCCGCGCTATTCGGATACGAGGGCTGACCGGGCACAGTCAAATCGTGGCACTCAAGAACGTTGCTTCGGGAGTGGATGCTGATGACCAGACAACGAAGTAACGCCGCAATGGAATGGAGCTGCGCGGGATATTCTCAACCCTTTCGGTGTGGTTGGTGATGAGCATGTGTGCAGATAGATCTCAAGCAACGGTTGCTGCGGCCGCAGGGTCACTGTTCTCAGCTGTAGTGGCAAAAGTGCTTTCGCTGGCAAGCCAAGACGCCGCGGATGTCGCCACGGTAGAACGGCGGAGCAGTCGTGTTCCCAACCCTGAGCGGCGAGGTCTGTCGCTGCTGGAAGTGATGCTGGCGCTGGCCATTCTGGCTGTGGCTACGGCCTATCTCGCCGCCTCGATGGAGCAGGCTACATCCAACGCGCTCAAAGCCCAGAATCTAACCCAGGCCGAACTCGTTGCTGAGAGCGTCATGAATCAGGTGATCGCGGGGGTTATTCCCACGGAGGCGGTATCTTGGACGCCCTATAGCAATTCGTTTGGCCCAACCGAGTGGATGTATCAAGTCCAGCCCGTTGCCACGGAAGTCGATGGCATGCTGGCTTACCAGGTTGCCGTTCAGAGAGTGGATGCCAACGTTGGATTGGTTCAGGCCAAAGTCGACTTGTTCGCTAATCGTTGGATTATCGATCCCGCCTTGGGATTGGACACGCCGCCCGTTGATGATGGCTATGGCGGTGAAGGCTATGGGGGGGAAGGTAATGCTGCCGCTAGCGGTGGAAGCGGAGCCTCAGCTGGTGGTGCTTCCGGCGCTGCCGCTGGTGGTATACCAGCCGGAGGTGGTTTCGCACCTGGTGGACCCGGCGGACCTGCCGGAGGTGGGCGTGGCGCAGGTCCCGGCGGTGGGCGTGGCGCGGGTCCCGGCGGTGGACGTGGTGGCGGAGCCGGCGATGCTGGTGGTCGGGGTGCCGGTGGTGGCGGAGCCGGGGGTCGACCCGCTGGTGGGGCCCGCGGTGGCGGTCCCGCAGGCGGCGGAGCTGGTGGACGGGCCGGCGGTGGTGGCTTTGGTCCCGGCGGCCCAGGCGGTGGCTTTGGGCCCGGTGGTCCGGGCGGCGGAGCCGGGCCAGCAGGCCAAGGTGCAGCCCGTGGCGGTGCCCGAGGAGGACGCTAAACATGGTTTGCAACCCGCACGTTAAACGACGCAACGCCCACAACCGGGCAGCCTTTACCCTGATTGAGCTGCTACTGTCGCTAGCCTTAATCGTCGTGGCGACGGGCTTGATCGGCTACATCATGCAAATGTACGCCCGCAATTTCTCTTCCAAAGCCGATGACATTCGCAATCGACAACTCGCCAAAGCGGTGCTGACAATGATTGCCGACGATATTCGCGCCGTGGTCCTAGAGCAGTCATACGATGGTTCTGTCTTGGAGCAACAACTGGGTGCGGGCGGCGGTGGTGGGCAACCGGGAGGCAGCTCGCAGGATGCCTCCGGAGATGGAAGCGGGCTGGCTGGGGACAGCAGCGGTGATACGAGCATGGCCAGCGATGCTGCCACTTCGGACGGATCCATGGACACCACGGGAGCTGCCCTGATGACGGCGGCCTACCCTCCCGGCATTTATGGCGACCAGTATACGTTGATGGTGGACGTGAGTCGCTTACCTCGTCCTGATGAGTACTTTGTGCAGCAAACGTCCCTGCTGAATGGAACGCTCAATGATGTTCCCGGCGATCTCAAGACCGTGTTGTACTTCGTGCAGTCAGCTTCCACTCAGGGAGTCACGGATGATATGAGTATGTTTGTGGCGGATCCTAACAATGTGAGTGCGGCGAGTGGTTTTTCCAGTGGACTGGTTCGTCGAGCTCTGGATCGAGGCATTACCGCTTACGCGCAGGAAATGGGGAATACCGACCAGTTGATGCGAACCGGTGAATTGGTGGCTCCCGAAGTTATCGCACTAGAATTTGCCTACTTCGACGGCGCCCAAGCGCAGTGGGTTTACCAGTGGGATTCTTCGCAACAGTCATTGCCCTGGTTGGTGCAGATTTCAATCGCCATGCAGTCCTCGCAAGGACGGGAAATATCGCCAATTGAGCCGGGGACACCGATCAGCAGTTTGAGTATCGAAGACCAACGAGCCTATGGGGTCGAAGTTTATGAATTGGTTGTTGCCATTCCAGGTGCAAACTTAGTGGCGGCGGATGCGGCTTCCGCGGACGCGGCCGCTGGTATGGGGTCCATGGGGTTATAGTCGTGTCACTCAAATTGTCCAATTCGAAGGTTGCTACCAAGCCTGCCGTGTTCGGCCAGGCGATGGCCATGAAACGCCGCAAACAAAGCGGACGTCGCCCGGCGTTTCTACTAATTCTGGTCGTCGTAGTGCTGGCCATGGCATCCTTGGCAGCCCTGAATTTTTCTCGCTCGATGCTCATTTCCCACGCGTCTTCCCGCTTTTCTAATGCCCGTCTCCAGGCTCGCATGTGCGCCGAATCAGGCGCGCAATCGGTACGCCTGTTTCTGGCTTACCCAAGAATGCAACGCCTTGCGTTAGGCGGTACATGGAATAACCCTGCCATGTTTCAGGCCATGAACGTCATTCCCGACAGCCTGCCAGAACGTCGCGGAAACTTTACCATCATTGCTCCAGGCGTGGATGAATTTGGGAACTACAGCTCTCTGCGTTATGGGTTGCAGAACGAGTCCGCGAAGCTGAATCTGATGACTCTGGTGCAACTGGATGAACTGGCATCAGCCGGGGGTACAGCGTCCGCATTTGCCGGGGGGGATGGGAGCGCCGATTCGCAAGCAGTCGCTGGGCTGGCAAGTGATATGACAGCCGAAATGGCCCCCTCTCTGGCCACCGATATCTTGATGGCCTTGCCGGGCATGACCGAAGAGGTCGCGGATGCGATTCTAGACTTCATCGATGAAGACGAAGAGCCCAGGGTGTATGGTGCTGAGTTCGACGACTACTACCGAGATCTGCAACCGCCGTATAAGCCCGTTAACGGTCAACTCAATTCGATCGAGCAATTGCTACTAGTCCGCGGGGTGACGCCCGCTATGTTGTTCGGTTATGACGAAAATCGCAACGGGTTTTTGGATCAGAATGAGCTTACCAAAATGAATACGGGCATTCCTCCAGGGACGATGCCCGGCGCTTTGCCTACTATGTCGGCGGATCCCGAAGTAGCCCAGCCGCCGCCACTGGGGTGGGCGGCCTACCTGACGATCCATTCGCAGGAACGCAACATGACTTCCGAGGGTTATGAGCGGATCAATATCAACTCCGATGATCTGGAGACCTTGTATTCGGATTTGGTGGAAGTTTTGGGCAACGAAGACTGGGCCAGCTTCATTGTGGCCTATCGCATGGGAGGACGGCCCGGTGGCGATGGGACAAGTCCGCTGATGCGCCTTGCCTCGATGGCGACCAGCGACGCGGATCCGGATGGGGCTATGGGAACGCAGCTTAGCGCCCTATCGGGATTGTCGGCAGATAATGCCGCCCCGGATCTTTCCAATGCGGAACCGTGGACAGCTTCGGCACTGAGTGCGTTTGACCTAAGCCAAGGCGGAAGTGTCAAATTCAATCAGATTCTGGATCTCTACGATGCCAGTGTTTCCGCACCCGGTGGACAGGCGGCGAATGGACAAGCAGGGAATTCCCCCGATGGGTCGGATACGGGGGCTGTGTTCACCTCGCCCTTCACCTCCCTTCCGCTGGATATGGCGAATTCGACACCGGTGCTGATGGATCTGCTGACGACCGTCGATGCGACTGCCATCCCAGGACGCATCAATATCATGGAGTGCCCCCAGGAAATCCTGCGGGGTATCCCCGGATTGGCCGACGAAGTGGTGGACCAAATCCTGGAAGCCAGAGTGGACGGCTCCGACTCCGAAACCCGCAATTTCGAAACCTGGCTGGCCGTTGAGGGTTATTTAACGATAGATGAAATGCGAGCCTTGCTCCCATTGGTGACCTGTGGTGGGGACGTCTTCAAGTGTCAGATCATAGGTTATATGGAGGGTGACGCAGCATTTTCCAGGGTTGAGACAATCGTAAGTGCTGCCGGTGATCTGCCGCAAATCCAGTTCTTCCGACGCCTTGACCACCTGGGCCGTGGATTTGATATCACCACCCTTGGGCAGCGATTCGACGCCGGGATGCCGGGGATGGGACTCACCGGAGCCGCGGGTGCTCCGGCTATGGGGGCAGGAGCGGCTATGGGGGCAGGGGCGATGCCGCCTGGCGGAATTCAGTGATTCCGAACTTAGTTGGACAGCGCCACTTTCGATGAGCCGTTTGGGCGTTAGCCTCGGTTTTCGAAGGGCTTTTCCTCTCCTTCGCCAGAAATCCTGTTATCACAATTAATCCATGATTTGCCAGGAGATTAGTCGAAAGCGGCACTGTCCAATTAGAACCTGTGCGAAAACCATGCGCTGCTAGTACCGTCGAATTAGGGCTTGTCCCTTTAAGCAAGTAGAATATTGATAGCCCGCCAGTGGTGGGGCAAATCGGCCCTCGCGGCTGAGCGGCAATTCCATTACGGATCGGTTGCTGGCCAGGCGTCGGGCAGGATCCGAAATTTGGTTCCCTTTAAAGTAGATTCATGGCAAAGCAAACCATCATCGATTGGGATACAAGCGGCTTGTTGCTGGCCGTGGTCGGCGGCAAGGCTGCCTCTGCATCCATTCAGGCTATGAGTTGGCAGCCTCTCGCGGATGCTTCCAATGCGGCCACGAGCCCAGCCCAAGCGATGGCCAAAGGCGTAGCCGAATTGGGCCTGGGCAAGGGTGAAGTTACGGTGATCGCGCCGCGGAGTTTCGTAGAAATGCGGACGCTGCGGATTCCTAGAATCGAACCCGACGAATTGCCGGATGTGATCCGCTTTCAAGCCCAGCGTCAACTTGCCAACATGGGCGACAGTTGGACACTGGATTACATTTTGCTCCCCGATGAGGGGCAGGAAATGCTGACCGCTTTGGTCGGCGCAGTGGCTCCCAACAAACTGGCGGACATGGAAACTGCCTGTCAGGCTTGCAACCTGGAACTCACGCATGTCGCGGTGAGACCGCTCGAAGTCGCCCGGCAGGCGTTGCTCAGTTCCGGTCAACCAACCGGGGGCGGATCGCTGATCATTTGTAAGTCTGGCGACGCGGTGGACTTCGTGTTGACCAAAGATGGGCATGTCATTTTGGTACGCAACACGAAGGTGCCTGGCGATGCAGAGAAGGTCGGTCCGCTGGTGATTGGCGAGTTGCGGCGGTCTCTGATGGCAGCGTCAAGTTCCTTGCCTAACTTTGAGGTGGATCGAGTTCTGCTCCTCTCATCCGAACAATTCCGGGAGCAAATCGAAGGACAGTTGCAGTCTGTTCTGACGGTACCCACGACGCATCTCAACGTGGCCGACTGGCTACCCAAGGGACTCGAAGACCGCGAACAAGTGGCTGACGAGCAAGCTCACCGCATTGCCGCGTTGTGCGGAGCAACGTCACTGCCCAGTGCGGAGAAGAACTCGGTTATTGATTTCAAACAGCCGAAAAGAAGGCCGCCCAAGAAAAAGAATACCCTACGCTATGCTTTGGCCGGCGCCGCTGCTGTTCTCGTCGCACTGAGCGGAGTGAGCTGGTGGATTAATGCCAATCGCAGCCTGGATGGCGAGTTGGAATTGTTGAACGCCGAGATCGCGAGCAAGCAAGAACTTGTCACAATGGCACGTGAAAAAATCGCGGTTGTCAACGAAATCGATCAGTTTGCCAAGAGTTCCCCCAACTTCCTGGATGAACTGACTTACATGGCGGAGAAGATCCCGGACTCCACCAAGGTCATCTTGGCGGGGCCTACGTTTTCCACTTTGAGCGACGGCACTGGCCAGATTCGCGTGAATATTGCAGCCGATTCGTTTTATAGCATCAGCGAGTTTGAAGACTCGCTGCGCGATGATGATCATATTGTCATGGCTCGCGAGCCGCAGGAGTCGGCACAGCCAACTGAGCTGTACAAGGTTGAGGCGACGGAGACAATACGCATCCTGAATCGCGGTTGGCAGCTTGTTAGCAAGTTGAGTACTTCCAGTCGTGACACGACTTCAACCGCAGAGGCCTCGTCCAAACAAGAGGAATCAGGCGAGAGCCCGGATCAAAACGTTGAATCGGAGGCCATGGAGCCCGTCGAACAGCCAGGCGAAGGTGGCAGCGATTCTGAGCAAAACAAAGCCGAGGGCGAACTGAATTCCGATGATGCGGACGTGCGGAAAACAGCCGCGTCCACGGCGGAAGTCGAAGAATCGGGGCCAGGGGCAACGGAACGAGCCGACAACCGTCTGCTTCCGCTTCCCGACAAGGTTTAAACGCCGCCCTGCCCTGTAGCTCTCGTCAACTTGCGATTTCAAACCGCAAGTGAAGCAACCAAAACAAGTACTCTTTTCCAAAGTCTGCGACAGAAATCATGTCACAACGAGAACGCTATCTAACCATTGCTGTAGTCGTTGTATTGGGCTTGTTCCTGGCTCAGTATGTGTTTCAGCGTATCAACAAGACACTCACGGATAAGCAGGACGCTGTCGATACCGCCATGAATGAGAATGGGAATCTCGACCGGGTCGTCACTTCTGGAATGATGGCTTCCAGGAAGCTCGAACAGCTCAACCAATATTCGCTGCCTTCAGATCAAGAAACCGCGATCTCCCAGTATCGCGATTGGTTGTACAAGTTGGGATTGGAAGCCGACATGAGCGGTATCTACGTAGGCCCGCCCGACAGTCCGGCACGCACGACAACTGCATACCGTGCGTACAACTTTCAGCTGCGTGGCTTCTGCCGTACCGATCGCGTCTTGGATCTATTGGGTAGGTTCTACGATAAAGCCTATTTGCACTCGGTCAAGAATTTCAAGATGACCATGACCAATGAGCCGCAGGTGATTCAGGTCGCTTTGGATGCTCAGGTCTTGGCTCTCAATTCCGCCTCGCCAGATCAGGAGCCACCCGAACAGTCTTCAGGCCGCTTGGCGATGAGCATTGAAGAGTACAAAGACACGATTCTTAATCGTAATCCTTGGGCTCCGCCGAATACGCCGCCCAAAATCAAGTCCCGCTCGGCCGACATCGTCGTGGGAGAACGAGGATGGAGTTTTCCCTTGGAGCATGAAGACAAGGAGAACCACCAAGTTACCTACAAGCTGATTTCCACAGATGTTCCGGAAGGGTTGGACCTGCGAAACGGGGCGATCCACTGGACTCCCAAAGAGATCGGTACCTATGAGATCGAAGTCGAGGCTGCGGACAATGGTTGGCCCAGCGCTGTGACAACGGAAAAGCTCGTTTTGAATGTCAAGGAGCCACCCAAGCCGCCGGAACCGGTTCAAGAACCGCCTAAGTTTGATGTGGCTTCCCAAGCCTTTGTTACCGGGCTAACCAGTGGTCGTGATGGTCGCAAACTGTGGATTCGCTCTCGCACCGACGGCAAATTTCTCACTCTGGGCGAGGGTTCGGAGTTTGAGCTGGGAGAGATCAAAGCCAAAGTACTGAGCATCAATATCGGAGAGGATTACGCTTTGCTCGAGTCGGATGGCATGCGGTGGACCGTCGACATGGAAACCTCGCTGGCAGAGGCCTTCAAGCGAGGAATGGAAGACTAGGCTGTAACATTATTTGTCGGCATCTGGGATTCCCATCTTGCTGCGATCCGGGTACGCCGGACGTTTGGGTGGAGCGGGGTAAGCGGCGATCTCCTTAAGCATCAGCTCGACGGCGGCATCCAATTGTGGGTCTGCTCCGTGGAGCATTCGGGATGGATCATCGATGACCTCAATGTCGGGGTCCACGCCATGCCCCTCGATCCCCCATGTACCATCGGTTTCATAGTATGCAAAGGATGGTGCGGTGACGCTGGAGCCGTCGATCAAGGGAGGTTCACCCTGGATGCCGACCAGACCACCCCACGTGCGGCGGCCAATCAGCTTGCCGATTTTCATCTGCTTGAAAAGTCCCGGGAACATGTCGCCGCCGCTACCGGCCAATCCGTTGATCAACATGCACTTAGGACCTTGATGGGAATCCGGTGGCCAGACCCAATCCTTGCCTTCGCGCCGGGCCCAGTAATTGGTGACTGGACGATTAAGCAACTCGATAAAGCGTGT
>JANSWS010000465.1 GCA_024743355.1 bacterium | reverse complement strand
CGGCCGGCTCGGCGGGCTCGAGTGCCAAAGCTGTTGTTTGAGTCGATCCTGTCAGCTGAATTATCGCTTCGTCCAGTCCGTCGCCAATGCGACGCGGACCAGTGGGGGACTGTGCGGTGGCTTGACTTAAGCAAAGTCCCGCTAAGGATAATGACAGCACTGCTTTTCTGAATTTCATATTAGGTTCTCGCTAGACGGATCAAGCGCTAGGGTCGTTACACGTAGATCGTCATGAACACTTGCTACTTCGAGCAAAAAAAGCAGCACCGTCATATTCCTCCCAAACATCCCGTTTTAACAAGTCGCTGAAATTGCCGGCTTTGCTTGAGATTCCGCGGCCAGATACGGGCAATTGTCTCGGTGAGACCGTCGGCTCGAGTAAACTGTCTACTGCAGGTTTCAGAATTTAGGGAATCGTGAGATTCGATGAGTAATTTGAAAGAGACGCATCACGGTCAGGACGACTCGGCAACGCGGCAGACATCGGTGTCTGACGATGCAGACCAGCTTGCGACCCCAGAAAGCCCCCAGACGAAGGGTGAACTGAGTGTGCGCGAAAACGTTGCCACAGTCTTGCAAGCCGACCCCAGTTCCGCCGCTGCGATCGAATCCGAGAAAACTGGGGTGGGCGTTTCGACGGCCGGAGCTCCCACGAAGTATACGAGTAAGCTTCCAGGCAAACCTCGGATTACCGCCGGGCTTAGATTTCCCGGTGCCAGCCAAGCCAAGATCAGCAGCTGGCTATCCGCCATGCAGCAGGTGGGGCAGCTCGAGGAGAAAACCCGGGCTTGGAGCCTGTCGGAAGTCCGAAAGGAAAGCCTTTCGCTACGTTACAGAGCCATGAGTGGGGAACCGCTGCGGAAGATCCTTCCCGAGGCATTCGCTCTCGTACGTGAGGCTGGCCGACGCGCACTGAACATGCGGCATTTCGACGTTCAGATAATCGGTGGTGTGGCACTGTTCGATGGCTGCATTGCGGAAATGCAGACGGGTGAAGGTAAGACGTTGACGGCAACGCTTCCGCTGTATTTGCATTCATTAGCCGGACATGGTGCGCATCTGGCGACCGTGAACGATTATTTGGCTGAACGCGACGCGGAATGGATGCGACCCATTTACGAATTGCTAGGCGTGTCCGTGGGTGTCGTGCTGACCGAAAGTCGCCCTGAGGAGCGTCGCAACGCCTACGGCTCGGACATCACCTACGGAACTGCTAAAGAGTTTGGATTTGACTTCCTCAGGGACCGCTTGCTGCTGAGAGCCCAAGGAAGAATTCTGAGCGACTTCTTGGGAGAAGGCAGCTCCGAACGCTGGACAGGAAAGGGTGACGAGCCCGTCCAGAGGTCCATGCACTTTGCCCTCGTTGACGAAGCAGACAGCATCTTGATCGACGAGGCACGTACGCCGCTGATTATTGGTTCTTTGGGGGATGAAACCAGAGAGACGGTGATTGCGACCTTTCAGTGGGCCGCCGAGCACGCCGACAAGTTCATCCACAACGAGCACTTTACGATCGAAGAGGATTCACGCAAGATTGAGCTCACCGCGCGTGGGCGTTCACTTGTGAGAAGTCTGCCGCGAGACGATGTCATGCGCGTCGTGTCCTTAGTGGATCTGTACGAGTTCATTGAAAGAAGCGTGAAAGTCCATCGCGATTTTCATCTGGAGCGGCAGTATGTGATCCGCGACGGTGAAATTGTGATCGTCGACGAATTCACCGGCCGCTTAGCTGAGGGCCGCAAGTGGCGAGACGGGATTCACCAAGCCATTGAGGCCAAAGAGGGCATCGAGGTCAGTGTTCCCACCGGTCAGGCTGCGCGAATTACCGTGCAGGACTTGTTCAAGCGTTACAAGAGCATTTCGGGTATGACGGGTACTGCCTCCACCAGCGCTCCCGAGCTCAGGCAGATCTACAAGACGCCGGTCGTCATGGTTCCGACCAACCGTCCGCCACAACGGAGAGGGCTACCCGATCGAGTCTTTGGCACCCTGCTGCAGAAGTTTGAGGCGATTGTGGATGAAGTGCGAGACATCCATGCCCAGGGACGACCAGTTCTGATCGGTACGCGTTCCATCGACAAGTCCACTCTGCTTGCCAAGATGTTGGCGGAAGCTGGTATCGAATGCGAAGTGCTCAATGCCAATGAAGTTGAGCGGGAAGCTGAGATCGTCGCCGAGGCTGGCAAGCGCGGTCGCGTGACCGTGGCCACGAACATGGCGGGGCGAGGAACCGACGTCAAACTAACGGACGAGATTCGCGAGTTGGGCGGCATGCATGTCATCTGCACCGAACTGCACGATGCCGCCCGCATCGACCGGCAGTTGATCGGTCGCTGCGGACGCCAAGGTGATCCGGGGACTTATCGACAATACCTTTCGCTAGACGATGATATCTTGCGGAATGGCTTTGGTATGGAAGCGGCCGATCGCTACGAATCCTTAGGCAAGTCGAAGCCCGGACCCTTTCACTCCATGGCAGGCCTGTTTCGCAAGGCGCAGCGTCGCGTCGAACGCAAACACTTCCGCGATCGCATGATGCTCATGCATCACGAAAAAGAACGCACCAAAATGCAGCTTGAAATCGGCCAGGATCCCTACCTGGATACGGCGGAGTAGAGCATTCTCTTGGTCGGCTCGTGAACCAGCGCAGCGCCGTTCCGGCCGTCGGTGGCGCCGAAGTGGCTCTGTTTGCCGGAACAACTCGGAAGTCCACGGCCTGCCCCTCTTCGATCCTGCGCGAATCCACCAGCAAGTTCTGCTCGGCTTCGGTGCAGGCTGCGCAGTGTGCGCTGTGCCGCTTGCGTTCACCGCAGCATCCGAATAACCGCCGACAGCCAGGGTTAAACGCATCGAGCGTTGCCGCAATAGCGCTACGCTCGTTGGCGAGAGGAATCAGGGTCTAAGAAGAACCTTCATCCGAATCCGGTTCCTCCTCGCCCTTGATGGAAGCTATGGCTTGTTTCAGGAATCGCGTGCGAAACTCGGAGCCGCCTTCGCTTTCCGCCTCTTGGAGCATCGCTTCCAAGCGGGGCAGTGCCGCGGAAGCTTGCGGGCCAATCTTGCCAAGCAAGAACATGGCATAAAAGCGGGTACGGCGATCATCGGAATCCAGGTTGTCCATGAACAGAGACATGGCTTCCGAAGGAGCCGCATCGATCTCACGAATCGCATTGCTGGCGGAGTCACTGTCATCCTCGCTGCCAAGCAACTCAAACAGCCTGGGAACGGCAGCCTTCGCCGCAGGACCGATTTCAGCAAGTCGCTCAGCCGCCACTTTGCGAACCGTCCATTCTTTATCATTCAGCGCGTCGATGAGTCTGCCGGTCAGCACCGATTTGTCCGCCTGGATGGCCGCGTAGGTATTGATGGCGACCTGCCGAACTGAGTCAGCTGGGTGCTCGACAAGCTGGGAAACCGCAGCGGCCAAAGAGCTGGCTTTGGGTCCAACGACCTCCAATGCCCCCAAAGTAGCCTCCAACAGCTCTCTATCATCGCCCAAATTGTTGCTCAGAGCCGCGAGCACGTCGGGATCGGACAATTCCAGCTTGGCCACGCTTCGCGTAGCTTGACTCCGCGCATTTGTGTCCTCATCCGTGAGTCCTCGAACTAATGCCGCGGCCACACCCTCAACACTTCCCTCGGCCTCGAGTTCTCCCAAGGCCGCCAAGGCTTGGGCCCGAACGGAGGCGACTTCATCTTCCGTCAATTGCAGGACGGAGTCCAAGTTATCGCTGACACCTTGCTTCAATGATCCAATGGTCTTCAGTGTTGCCAATCGCACTTCGGGGCTGCCATCGCGCATGCCACGCGTCACGTACTCCCTGACTTTCTCGGGATTAAAGTCTAGTAGGGCCAACACGGGAATCGCGGCAGCTCTGACGCTGGCATCGTTATCGGTGATGGCCTTCGACAGTTGAGCTCTCGGATCGTCGCCTGACGCGAAGCTTTTCAATAGAGTCTCACCACCAACCTCTTCGGCAGTCCTTAACAAAGATTCGACAGCCGTGCGTCTGACCAAGGCAGACGGATCAGACAAAGCCTTGTTCAACCGGGCCAACAATCCGGCCTCCAAGGGACGTATGCCACCTATCGCCTGTACTGCCGTCGCACGCACGATCTCACGGTCGTTGTTCATGGCATCGATCAGCGAGTCCATCCCCGCGTTACCGGCCAGTGCTAAAGCCTGGGAAACAATGGGCTTCAACTTGGGTTGCGTGTCCAAGGTAGCCAATAGTTCGGGAATTTTATGAGTGCCCAAGGCTGCCGCCGCCTGAGCCAGCTGCTCCTGGTCCAAGTCTCCGCTGGCATCCCCATCGAGTTCGCTGGCTGCATAGGCCAGTAAATCGGTCAGCGCATCTTCTGCCTCAGTCCCGATCGACAACAAACACTTCACCAAGGAGTTGCCGATCTCAGTCCTGGGCCGCTGGCGCAGAAGTCCCGCCAAGCTCGCGGAAAAATCCGCTGTTTTGAGATCCGCCTTGGCGACGGCCACAATCGCCGCTTCCCGCACCGAATGATCATCGTCGGAAAGCATTTGCAGAATCAGTCCCGACTTTTCTTGCCTTGCCAGGCCCGATTTGGCAAGCGCCAAAATTGCTGTCTCGCGAATCTTGGGATCTTGATCTCCAAGGGCTTGCCTTAACTGCTGGGCTACCTTTGGGCTGGGGTTTTCCAACGCGGCCAAAGCCGAAACGCCCACGATACGGACCAACTCGCTGGCGTTATTCGCCAACTCCAATAGCATTCCTTCGTCGCTTGGTTGAATGGCTCGGATAGCTTCTGCCACGAACCGCAGATGTTCCCCTTGGTCCTGCTGTAGCGATTTGCGGAGTGCGGGCAACGCATCTACCGCTTCGGCTCCGATCAGAGAAAAGCCGCGTGCAATCCCAACCTTCATTTGAGAAGACGCATCGGTCCAAGCCTGCAAGAGCTTCGGCATGGCTGAGACGCCGATCTTTCCTAAAGCCACAGAAGCGCGATAGCGAATTTGATCATCGCGATTCTCCAAACACTCGAGCAACCCTTCGATGGCTGGTTCCGCCTGCGCACCGGCACGGGCCAGCCCCATCAAGGCTTGAAAGCGAATTTGCTCGTCTCGGTCGTCGACGAGTTCCGCCAACGCCACCATGACTTCATGCTCCGTCGCTTGCCTGCGGACGAGCTCGTACACTGCATCGCGCCGCTGCTCCAGGTTCGACACGTCCAACTGTTCAATAAGCTCCGCAATGCTCTTTTCCTGAACTTGAGCGTGCGAAGACGATTCAACGAGTGTCGGCGCCAAACAGGTCAGGAAAACCACCCAAGCACCTAGAGCGAAAAGCTGACGTGGTGGGATGAGGATTTGCATGGATTCCGAGCTCAACATGGAACGCAAAGAAAATATCGCAAAACTCGCATCCGGAGGGCAATCAACCAATGCCAGTCTTTAAACAGTCAGCCCGGGCAAATATCCCGTGCTATCTCCAATATAAGGCACATCGACGTTCATACGGGCGAGCATCGACATGAACAAGTTGCACATTGGCGTTTCGGTGTCGTAACGCACGTGGCGGCCTGTTTCGATGGTTCCTCCCCCTGAACCGGCCAACAATATCGGCAGGTTTTCATTGTTATGACGGTTACCGTCACTGATACCGCTTCCATAGACAATCATCGAATTGTCCAAAAGACTTCGATCGCCTTCACGAATAGACTTCATCTTGGTCAGCAAGTAGCTCAACTGCTCGACGTGGAAGCGATTAATCCGCGTGATCTTTTCT
>JANSWS010000472.1 GCA_024743355.1 bacterium | reverse complement strand
TAATTTGGCGTTCACTCGAAACCCTCCGTTGAGTCGGTAGATTGAAGTCTTGGTAACCTCCAATACACCCATAAAACGCCGAGGGTTTTCGAGTTTTTCTCTTTTTTCTAAATCAGGCGCTCGCTTGATTGAGGACTAGTATCAATGCGTCATAATTGCATTGGTGACAAGATCGGATCTCCGGAACAGCCTAGTCATCTTCGCGGACTCGGGACGCGATTAGCGTGCAATCTGCGAAAGAGGGAACTGTAAGCGTACCAGTACGCGAAACCGATAAGGCCGCCAACGCCTGCCATACGAGCTAGAATGTTGAAGATAGAGTTCGGCGGGCCAAAACCATCGTAGCCCCAGCCCTTGAGCCGATGCCATTCTGGATTTGAGCGAACATATTGGACTGTCGCACTCGGATAATTCCCGGCGGCATCCGAACGACCGATGATGTTGTGCGTTTGAGATGAATTTGCATCGTTTACGCCGGCGAACACGTATCCATCTGCCGTGCGAAATGTGTAGTTGATTAGGTCGGCGGTCCACCACGCTCTGTCTCCATCGTCGCGTTCGACGGTTTCTACTTTCACAATGGTTGCTTTCGCTTCTAGTCCATAAATCGATATCTGCAATTCAACGTACAACGGAGCAAACCAATACCAAAATGCGACCGCCGCAGCGCTGGCGATGCCAAGGGGTTTTATCGCTTCCATGCGGACATCGTCGAGGTCTGGATCCAGCTGCCAATCTTTCTTGAGCCATCCAAGAAAGAACCAGATGCTGAGCGGCACCAAGATCAGGTAGCCCGTGCGTATCGCGAACCACCATGGCCATGAATGGTCGAGCGGTCCCCAGATGAGCAAGACGATAGCAACGATTCCCACAATCAGTTTTCGTGAGTCCATCCGTTTTGTTACCCGATCGGCAAATAGGAGTATGTAGATTCTTGCGACTCTAGGAATAGCAGTCGCCATTCTATCAGCGGTCACAGCGTTATGAGCGTTTAAGGTAGACCCTAATTGACTGTTGGCTTAAGTGAGAGCGTTGCGATAAAATGCTTCCGTCTCGGCAAGCTCGAAACAGCCCTGTTCTTTTGCCTAGGATTGGCGGTTAAATCAAATCATCGTCGCAGCGGAGTAGCTACCGCATGCTGGCCTGAATGTGCTGTCCCATAGCAACGCAATCAGGCCAGCGGCGACGCAACAAACTATGGGATCTTAAGATGGTTATCGCGGCCAGTGGAGCCGAACTTAGTGAGCCGCCGGAAACGGAGGAAAAGATAGATTGGAATGCCGTGCGTGCAATGGCGCTGGATTGCCTTGACTCCACATTGGATTTGCAGAGTTGGGCTGAGCGCTCCCAGCAAGCAGATTACGATGCTGTTAGCGCTTCTCTACATCTAGCTACAATCGATAAGGCAAGAGACATCTCTTGCCGTTCATGGTTGATTCTGCCGATGGGCATTGATGGATGTACCAGCGATTCTCTGCGACAGGCTCCGGTGTTCGATCAGCTGGCTCAGGCATCTGTTGGTGAAGGCGCTCGTCCAGATTTTGGATTTTCTGCAACTGCGCATGAGAAAGTTTTTGAACTGTTGATGAGGGCTCTACTGCGCATAGAGAACAATCTGGGAGACGAATTAGCGATCGAAGACTTACACAGATTTTCACCGGAACAACTTCGCGAGACTTTGTATCAGTTGGAAAAGAAAGACCCTATACGGAACGTCCTCGGCGGTTCTGTTCGACTATACAACCTACGCGGATGGATCAATCGTGAGTGGGCCGCAGTTTCGGCGATCCACTCGCCAACTCGCTCGAAAGTCAAAACGCCTCAAGGGCAAGTGAAGACTACAAGGGCAACACCCAATAAAGATTTTGACTCAGCAATTCTGGAAATCGTCCGGGAACTATTTCCGAGAGGCCAGCGACGCAAAACGAAAACAATCGTTCTACACATTTACCGCAAATGTCAAAGCGAAACTGAAAACCCGGCAAAACACGTTGAAAACGCGTATTCAACACTTTGGCCAAATGAAATAGACGATGAGCCAAAGGGAACATTGCTAGACTCTGCATGCGAGAAGATACGGGCTTCACTCAATCGAATCGATGCACACACCAGCAAAAAACGAAGTTGCCAGCGTCGTTAATGCTCTTGTTTGGAGTTGGCAAAAAAAATTCTTCGGCATTCTTCTTTGCGGATATCGCGTTCTCTCGGTCGCGATTTTGCCAACTAACTAAATCTTTGAGTTGGCGTTTTTCTCTAACGTAACTTGGTTCCCTGTCGCGAGCAATTCCGTTTGCGATGCAACCAACGTTGCTTATGCAATTCGTGCTTTTGGAAATCTTCAATGCGAAAGATTCTTAAACCGCTGACGGTAGCGACGCCGCGAGGAGCGTTGAGCCGTAAGGACGCGGCAGCCTACATCAGCGTCAGTACCCGCCAGTTGGATAACTACGCGGCGGCGGGACTTCTACCTCGCATCAAACTGGGGTCCAAGACCGTGTTTCGCGTCGTCGACCTGGACGCGTTTCTTGCAGGTCGCCTTCAATCAGCGGAGGCGGCAGAATGAGCGAGCCAGCGACACTGGCAGATTAAACGCGGCATCGGCGACCAGATGCACAGTTACGTTCTAAGGATAAGGAGTTGGATCGATGGAGTTTGTTGTCCAAAGCGGTGGACTGCCACAGGGTATCTATGACGTTGAGTTTGTCGGAGCCGAACTGTACACCGAAAACGCTGCCGAGTATGGCGAGGGCGTTTCTCTCAAGTTCAAGGTGACAGCCGGCGATCACGCCGGCACTGAGATGAGTCGCATTGTCGCAAAAAAGATGACCGCCAAAACCAAGCTTGGGAAATTCGCCGCTGCACTCAAAGGCGGTGAGATCAAGTCTGGCGAACGCTTCAATTTCGATGACTACGTCGGCACCGCCGGAAAGATCGTTGTCGAAACGACGGACAACGGCGGCACTCGCATTTCGACTTTTATGAGGTCGTGATGCATCTGTAAACGGCAAGGCCTCCGCTGCGGCATAGGTAGCACAGCGGAGGCCTGACTCTTGTTTGTCCTAAGGAGTTGGACGATGGATATTGTAACAGAAGCCTTGTACTATGCGGAAGCTTTGGAATGGCAGGTTATTCCGCTTCATGGTCTGAACAAAGACGGCACTTGCACCTGTCATAAAGGCGCAAATTGCAAAACGCCTGGCAAGCACCCTCGCAATAAGGGCTGGCAGCATCAAGCCAGCATGGATCCTCAGCAGATCCGAGACTGGTTTACCAAGAAGTGGCCAATCTCCAATCTTGGCGTTCGCCTCGGTCCAGCCTCAGGAATTATCGACATCGAGTACGACGGCGAGGAGGGTAAGGCGACCGCTGCCAAGCTGCTCGCCAACGTCAAGACGCCGACTTACAGGTCGAGTCGATCTGTTCACCACCTGCTAGCCTTTCCCAAAGGTTTGGACATTGCAAAGGCGGTTGTTAAGTTCCGAGGCCTCGAGATCCGGTTTGGAACTGGCGACAAGGGCGCTCAGTCAGTATTCCCGCCGTCGAGACACGCTAGCGGCGTCGTTTACGAATGGATCCAGGATCCGCGAAGTGTCGGCATCGCTGAGCCTCCAGAATGGCTGAGAGAGGCCGTCGAAGGCGATCAGGCAGACGATAAACAGTCAGCCAAGTTGGACAGCCTGGAATTCGTCATGGGTTCCAGCGAGACACTTGAGACTCACCCCGGTGCCGTCGAAGGTAGTCGCCACGATACGGCTCTGGAGTTGGTTGGTCGATGGCTGGGAACGCATGGTGCCAAAGCTGCGCTGCTAGACGCTGCGATTGACTGGGCTGCCAGGTGTTCGCCACCCTATCCGCAAGGCGAGATTCTTGGCATTGTGCAGAGATTGACCGACAAACACCAGGAGAAAGTCTTCGAGGGTACGACTGGTAGAGAGTCGGTAAACACTTCTGGCAATACAACGATTACGCGTTCGCTTATCGTCAAGTCATACGCCGAGATCAAGTCCGAGGCTGTCGAATGGCTATGGCAAGATCGAATCCCCCGCGGCAAGTACGTGATATTTGCAGGCAAGCCAGGAGTCGGAAAAACCTTCTGTGCAATGTATACGGCGGCGCAGGTCTCAACGGGAGGGACATTCCCAGATGGGGCAAAAGCACCGCTAGGCGATGTTCTGATCATCTCCAGCGAAGATGGCGCTGGCGATACGCTGAAGCCTCGCCTCGAAGCTGCTGGCGCTGACATGAGCCGCATTTTCCATCTCTATGGTGTTGAAGTAGCCAAGGGTGACGATTTCCTAGACCTTTCGACGCACCTGCCGCAACTCGAGCAATTCTTCGAGGAACACCCAGAGTTGTCGCTGATGATTCTGGACCCACTGACAGCGTTTCTTGGCGACAAGATCGATAGCCACAAGGAAGGAGCTGTTAGGCGGGTTCTGGGCCCAGTCTGCGAACTACTGGAGCGCCGTAAGGTGGCAATGCTTGGCATTGGCCATTGCAATAAGGCTGCGCAGGCGAAGGCGATCGACAAAGTTGTCGGATCCATAGGCTTTGTAGCTGCTGCCAGAGTGGCTTGGATGTTCGCTAAGGATCCAGACAACGAACAGCAAGTTCTAATGCTGCCGATCAAAAATAACCTGTCTCAACGGCAGTCTGGACTGTGCTACAGCATCATCGACAACCGCTGCTGCTGGAGCGATGGCGAGGTGTTCGTTTCCGCCGACGACATCGACGACACCGAGAACGTTACTCCAAGGGACGAAGCCAAACGTTGGCTCGAGGACAAGCTGAAGGATGGCGGCTATGCGGCGGCTTCAATTTGGAAAGAAGCTAAGGCTGACGGGATCGCTGAGAAAACATTGAAGCGAGCCAAGAAGGATCTCGGCATCGTCTCTGACAAAGTTGGCGATGCTTGGGTATGGCAAATGCCAGACGCCGAGCCACAGCCGAACCTCGACTTCGAGGCATGGAACGGCCAAGCATCTCAAGGCGAGTGGATCGTCGAATAGTGGGCCACGGTAAGGGGGCCAAAAGCCTTCTCCATATATGACCCCCTTGCCTAGTAGCTATTTGAGTAAGGAAATCGTTGGATTTTTTGACAACATAATCGATCAAGGAGGCCAAGGGGGCCACTTTATTTGACAGCTTTTGCTGGACCCCTTGGCCATCACGGAGGACAAACGGAATGCTGGATCTGATGGATACGCTGAACCACCTGACTGTTTCAGGCCTTCGGTTGCGAGTGGCCGACGATGACACCCTGTCTGTCGTTGGCGACACCGTGAAGTTGACGCCTGGTCTCAAGGCGGCGCTCGTCCAACACAAGGCGACGCTAGTCGAGCTGCATAAGCCGAGCGATGTCGACGGAGCCTTTGAGCGAGTTTCGGAATACTTCAACCGCAAGGAAACGCATACCAAGGCGATGGCTTCGCCAGGGTTTATCGGTTGCGTCTACTGCGGTGGCGATAACTTGGTTGATGGTGAAGTCGGGCTCATCTGCGACAACTGCAATCGCTATTGCTGGTTCGACACTC
>JANSWS010000239.1 GCA_024743355.1 bacterium | reverse complement strand
GAAGGCTTAAACAACAAACTAAAACTGATCACCAGAAAATCATATGGCTTCCGGACACAAGAAGCTTACGAAACTGCCCTCTATCACAATTTGGGCGCCCTACCGGAACCAAAATTCACCCACAGATTCTTCTGACGAAGCTTTTTTCTATTCCGTGTTTTGGGAGTTGCTTATGAGCAAACTTTTGAAGATGCATAAGAAGTCTTATGCGTTCACTCTGGTCGAATTGCTGGTGGTCATTGCGATCATCGGTATCCTGGTAGGCTTGTTGCTGCCGGCAGTTCAGGCTGCTCGCGAAGCTGCACGCCGAATGCAATGCACCAACAACCTCAAGCAATTGACGTTGGCATCTTTGAATTATGAAAGCGCCTACAAGCGTTTTCCAAGCGCTATGAATGGCCCCATCGTTCAGCCTGCAAACTGGGGTGGTAGCTGGGAAAGCTCCCGCGGTCACCACAGTGCATGGTTGCAGATGCTGCCCTTCTTCGAGCAAACCAACTTGTACAACACGATTCAAGCTGGTGCTCCCGAAGGCGGTATGACCATGGCTCGTCCTTTTGGTCCGCACTCTTTGCGACCGTACACTGCTTATCAAGCTAAGTTGCAGACGCTACTGTGCCCTTCGGATCCTGGTGGACAAGGCATGGGTTGGAGTTCGGCTCAAGCCCCCGTTTGCTATGCGACGAACTTTGGTGACTCCACCATCGGCCGTGACGGTCGTTCCAATGGTGAGTGGGGTAGCTGGGACGCGCGTGGTATGTTCTCCATCGTATGGACCGAGCCCGGTCTGCGTACCGGTGGTCCTGGTGCTGGTAAGAAGATGGGTCAAGTATCCGATGGTACTTCGAATACCCTGTGCTTCAGTGAAATCACCGTGTTCAACGGTGAAGGCAAGCTGCACGGTCACTACACCATCATGCCCAGCGCTCAAATGCGAGCTGGACCCATTGCTTGTATGCAAACCAAGGGTCCTGGCGGTACGATCGTAGGTCCTTTGCCATCCTCTCACCACCGTCATGGTGAGTCTTGGGCATCGGGCTTCACGATGAACAGCGGTTTCACCGCTATTCTGCCTCCAAACTCTCCTTCCTGTGCTAACGAGCGAGGTGAGTGGCAAGAAGGTATCTACTCGGCAAACAGCTACCACACCGGTGGTGTCAACGTTTCCTTGGTAGATGGTTCTGTGCACTTCATCAGCGATGGAATCGATTCTGGAAACCTGGCTTTGCCAGTTCCTCGATCGGGTCCTTCTCCCTACGGAGTATGGGGTTCTCTGGGTACCGCTTCTGACGGCGAAGTTGTTCAGATTCCTCAATAAGCTGGTTGCGATCGGCTGCATTTAGCAGCTTACTCCCAATTCGCATTGCAACGCTGGCAGTCACTTTTGGCTGCCAGCGTTCTTTTTTGCATCGTCGGCAGTCTGCGAGTTATTGCAGAGACAGCTTGTCAGCAGGCTCGTTGATGGAACAGGAGAAAACGGAGAAAACAGAGCGGTTTGCTTACTCTGTTTCCTCTGTTCTCTTATGTTCCAACCGATTGAGGCTAGGCACCAAAACCGTTTGCCCGCCGCAGTCCAATGCAGGGCAAACGAAAGTCCAGTCGATGCACTTTTGATCACGCGTCTCAAATGACTTCATAGAAACTTGTGGGGAACTTCGAGCAATTTGTGAGAAACGTGAGCGGGTCGGCGAACTTAGAGAGTTAGATGAGGCAGCCACTCGCGTGCCGCTCTCGACCTAACCATCTCTAAAAGGTAGCTGCCAAGGCGGTGGAGATTTGAACCGTGGGTAGAGGTTCCGAGCAAAAGATGAGCGAACCAGTTTTCACGCTTCCGCCATGGAGGTCGTGCAGTTTTCTATGTGTTGCACGCAACATGAGTTGCTCTAGACTCTCCCGAGGGAGAGTTGCCAAAAGCCTTGTCAAAACACAATTTAAAACCGCACGACCTCCATGCTGGAAGGCCAGAGTCTGCCTGGGGACCCTGGTGGTTTGCTTCTTGGCAGCCTGTCTTTCCGGCTGTGGACAGGGCGGTGGTCCTACCGCAGCGCTCTCACCCGAAGCCCTGTATCGTCTACACTGCTCACGTTGCCACGGTGACGGCAGCGGCAATGGGCATATTGCCGGGACACTCAAAGTCGCACCGCGCAACTTAAAACACTCTGATTGGCAAACTGCAGTCACAGACGATCATATTCGCCAGGTGATCGAATCCGGCGGTGGCGCCGTCAAGCTTAGCCCCGAAATGCCCGCCTTTGCCGATAAGTTAACACCGCGTCAGATTCAACAGTTGGTCGGCTACATTCGCCGCTTGGGACGTTACTGATGACTTGCTACAGCTTAGGAGGCGAAGGATAACTCGCGCGAAAATGAAGTCAGCTTCCAGCCAAACAGAAATGGATGTCGGAGCGGCGACCGAGAAGATCGCCGCGGAACTTGGATTGCAAGCCTTGCGGGTGCGAGCGGCCGTTCAGCTGTTGACGGCTGGGAATACAGTTCCCTTCATCGCGCGGTATCGAAAAGAAGCAACGCGCGGCTTGGACGAAGTCGCGCTGCGGGCCATCGAGGATGCTTGGGAACAGGAACAGACGCTGGTTGCCCGAAAGGCCACCGTGCTGCAGACGATCGAAGAGTTAGGCGCGTTGACGCATGAGCTACGATCGCAGATCGAAGCCTGTAGCGACCTGCGTACCTTGGAGGCGATCTACTTGCCCTTCAAACCCAAAAGACGAACCCGCGCCAGTATCGCCAGGGAGCGGGGGCTACAGCCGCTGGCGAATCTGCTGCTTCTCCAGCAAAGCCTTGGTGAGCCCAAGACGGTTGTCTTACAACGATTCGTGAATGCGGATTTGGAGGTCCCCGATGGCGAATCGGCTTTGCAGGGCGCCCTGGACATCGTGGCCGAGCAATGGTCCGACGATTCCGACACGCGAACTTGGCTGCACGAACACGCCTTGCGTCATGGTCAGATCCAGTCCCAGGTCAAGCGCGGCAAGAAGCAGGAAGCTGATAAGTATGAAGCCTACCTGCAGCATCAAGAACCCCTTCGCAAAATCCCTTCTCACCGATTGTTGGCCATGCTCCGCGGAGAAGCGGAGGGCGTATTGAAACTGAGCGTGTTGCTCGATGACCCCCAGGCCTTGTCGCATTTAAAGCAGAAGTTGATTCACAATCGTGACTTCGAATTTCATCGTGAATTGCTATCCACCGTCGAAGACTGTTACCAGCGATTGTTGCAGCCGGCTGTCCGCTCGAGTGTCCTGCAGTTTCACAAGGAAAAGGCCGACGAGGAAGCCATCCAAGTGTTTGCCAGGAATCTGCGAGAACTTTTGCTGGCCCCACCGGCCGGACCGCGCGTGACCATGGGTATCGATCCCGGGTTCAGAACGGGCTGCAAAGTGGCGGTCGTGGATGGGACCGGCAAATTCTTGGCGCACTGCACGATTTATCCGACGCCTCCCAAAAACGATGTCGATGCCGCGCGCCACATTCTGTTGGGGATGATCAAGAAGCATCGGGTCGAGTTGATTGCCATTGGCAATGGCACGGCCTCGCGTGAGACGGATGCCTTCGTCGGCGACTTGATTCGAGAGCACCAGTTGTCCGTGGCGAAAGTCATGGTCAGTGAATCAGGTGCGTCCATCTACTCCGCCAGCGAACTGGCGGGCAAGGAGTTTCCCGACTTGGATGTCACTGTCCGGGGCGCTATCAGCATCGCCCGCCGTTTGCAGGATCCCTTGGCAGAGCTGGTGAAGACCGATCCCAAATCGATCGGCGTCGGACAGTACCAGCATGACGTGAATCAGACGAAACTCCGTAAGTGTCTCGAACGTGTGGTTGAGTCTTGCGTTAACCACGTTGGCGTGGATCTAAATATGGCCAGTGTGTCACTGTTGTCGCACGTTGCTGGAATCGGACCTGCGCTGGCAAAAAATATCGTGGATTACCGCGATCGCCAGGGCAGCTTCACGAATCGCGATCAGCTCAACCGTGTTCCCAAGTTGGGTAAAAAGGCATACGAGCAAGCAGCCGGCTTCCTCCGCATCCGCAATGGCGATGTGCCATTGGATAACTCGGCAGTGCATCCGGAGTGTTACGAAATCGTCAATCGCATGGCGCGGAAGCTGGGCACCGATCCCAAATCTCTGGTCGGTAATGCAGCCCTAAGCCAAAAACTGAAGCCCGAGGAGTTTGTCGACGAACGATTTGGGATGCCGACGATCCAGGACATTATCTCTGAGCTGGCGAAACCAGGCCGCGATCCGCGAAGCGAATTTCGTGTCGTTCAATTCGACAGTCGTGTGAACGGCATCCAGGATCTAAAGCCCGGGATGATTCTGGAAGGCGTTATTACCAATGTGACACACTTCGGCGCCTTCGTCGACATTGGAGTTCACCAGGACGCTCTGGTTCATATCTCTCAGCTGGCTCATCAGTTTGTTCACGATCCGAATGAAGTGGTGGCCGTCGGAGACGTGGTCAAAGTCAAGGTGCTAGAAATCGATGCTCCCAGAAAGAGGATCTCCCTCACCAGAAAATTCTGACACTTCTTGCCGGGTAGCCGTTCACGCTCCGCGTGACGAAGCCCGACAGTCCGCTACCCAGATCTTGTGTTTTTCGTCGCAGGTTAAATTCCACGAAGTCCAACACTGCTGTCCGATCCGATGCGTTTCGCAGCGGAAACTGCGGATCGGGCCTCACCACGCGGAGCGATGATGGCTACTAATCGTGAACGGTTAACTTGCCGGCTGCCTATACCCCTAACTCTCCCTCGGGAGAGTCGGATCCCGACTGGTCGGGCCGGCCGGTGAGGGGCGAACTGCGGGCGGCATGGACAGTTATCAGAAAGTGCAAGCGCGTGTACTCAATAGCGACTGATACACACTTGCTGGCGCGTCGTGCTTGTATTTTCGGGAATAAAATGCTTCAAAACTTTGCCTTGGCGACCGGCAAAGGTGTTGGCGGCGTCTTGAAGTTATTCCAGTGGCAATACTTCGACCTTGCGGATGTGAACAATGCTGCCCGGATCGTGATGCTGGAAGGCAAAGTAACCCTCCTTGAAAGTCTTGTCAAAGTCCAGGTACTCATAGAGTTCATTGCCATCGACAGTAATCTTGATGCGTGTCATCTCGCGGCCCCGCCAAACATCGTCGCGAACTTGCACATCGTACTCAAACCAGGTCTCGGGCTTAACTAGCTGCTTATACACATGGCAGAAGCCGTACAGCGAACCCGTGCGGATGGGATCCGTATGTGTGCTGTCGATCTGAGCTTCATAACCATCCGAAAAAGTTGGCTTGCGCGTCGTGCGAAAGTACAGTCCCGAGTTGCCGCCGTCACTGATCTTGATCTCAGCCCGATAGCGGAAATTCTTGTAGGAACTCTTGGTATAGACCAGCATGGATGCGGGGCCTGATCCTCTAAGGGCCCCGTCGACAACTTCCCAAACACTCTTCTCATTCCCCACGCGTTCCCAGCCATCAAGACTCTTGCCATCGAACAGAGATTGCCATTCGTCTTGCTGTGCATGGAGCGCGGAAGACGACAGAGCCAGTAGCGCAGCTGCCAGGTAAGTAAAGAATTGCGAAGCGTACATAGTTAGCTTTCCTAGAAAGTTCGAAAGACGCCGATCGAACCGCGAGCGATGCGTGTTCACGCCTTGGCGCAATACCGTTCAATGGATTAGCCGAAAGGCGTTAGCCTCGGTTGCCGCCCTACGTATTTCTAGTGGAAAATGCTCTACCAAGAAAACAGGCAGCGGCCCGTATGGAACGGTATTGGGCCTAGGCGCTACGATCGCGGAGCGATCGGCGACTAGGTCAAAAGTCAAAAATGCTCTAGAACGAAGTCAGGAGGTAGCCGTTCACGCTCCGCGTGACGAAGCCCGACAGTCCGTTGTCCAGGTCTTTGATTTTCGTCGCAGGTTAAATTCCACAAAGTCGAACTGTGCTGTCCGATCCGATGTGTTTCGCAGTGGAAACTGCTGATCGGGCCTCATCAAGCGGAGCGACGGTGGCTACTAACCGTGAACGGTTACGTCAGGAGAAAGGCGATCTGCCGTTCCCATACCGCTGAATTTAGTCCACGGCGTGGCAATCGCAATCACCCTGGCGAAAAAGCTACTGAAACAACTTTTTAGTTCAGGCGGAAAGTCGTGTGGAGTTCGTCGATGACGGAGTCGGGCATGACGGATACTTCGCCAATGGCTCGGGCGTTGATCAAGGCCTCGGCCGTGGACTCCAGCACCTCCAATCGATCAAAAGTGTCCAAGACGCTTGCTCCCGTCACCAATACACCATCATTTTGCAGCACCGCCGCGGGATTCGCAGGTGACACGTAGTCCGCAATGCTCCCATCGTCACGATATGGAACGCCATACGGCACGCGTCTAACATCCCGTAAAAAAACGTAGCTTTCGGGAATGGTGCGTACGTCGAGTGGAACATCCGTAACGCTGAAAGCCGTAGCGTTCACCGGATGAGCGAAAACAATGGCTTGCACGTGCGGGTGCCTGTCATAAATTGCTTGATGCGCTCGAGCGGCGCGACTGGCTAGTTTGCCCTGCTCGCGCTCATTTCCATCGACCAAGACAAAGTCATCCGCCTGCAATAGCTCGCGGTCCTTTTGCGTGGGGGTGATTAGAAAAGATGTTTCGTTGAGTCGAGCGGAGAAACTTCCCTCCGTACTGATCAGCAATCGTTGTCGGCAACCGCGGCGGACAAAATCGCAGAGCTGCTTTCTCAATTCGCGTTCCTGGGCGGTGGCCTCATCCGGTACAAAGGATGTGAAGTCGACACTTCGTTCCGCAGCCTGCCTGAGCTGAGCATCATCGAGAAAACTTACCTCTCCCAAGCGATGCGCTTTAATGAGCGTTTTACCGGCGAATTCAAATGCCTCGAAACGTTCGAAGGCACGAGGCAAGTCGCTGCCGCCGACAACGACGCCATGATTTTCCAGAATGACGCTGTCGCAGCCCTGCGAGAATGTTTCCGCAATGCTGCGGCCCAAGGCCTGGCTGCCCGGACATGCGTAGGCCGCGAAACCAATCTTGCCACAAACCGCGTAGGCTTGATGAAATAGCCTCGTATTGGGCAACTGGCGGCAAATGCTGAAGGCAACCAACGCAACAGGATGAGCATGAACAATGGCTCGAATGTCAGGGCGTGCATCATAAATCGCTTGATGAAAGGGGAACTCACTGGAAGGCGGATGCAAGCCATCGATGGTTCCCTCCTCGCGTACACATACGATGTCGCCCCGCGTCAAATTGCCCTTATCAACGCGAGCAGGCGAGATCCAAATGTCGCCGGATACATCACGGATAGACAAATTTCCACCCGAGGTGGTCGTCATGCGATAGCGATAAATGCGATCCATGGTCCGCATGATTTCATCACGCGGATGGAGGGTATTACGCGAACTGCTCATGCCGAATACGCTTTCACGTCAAAGTAGCCATCATCGCTCCGCGTGATGTTGCCCGATCAACAAATTTCAATGCAGGATTGTTCCCAATCGTACAAGTTAGCCAGGTGTACTTTCGTCCTGGTAACATGGACAAGTTTATACACGGCCTCTGCCAGACCCACTTGCAGTGCATGAGAATGACCTAGTCTATCGGGCTGCGAACTAACCAATCAAACGCCCGAAGTCAGTCAGCTCAACCTGACTCCCGACGATAATCGGAGTCCGCTGGTGAATGCTTTCAGGCTCGATATCCAGCACGCGCCGCTTGCCGTCGATCGCGATTCCACCGGCCTGTTCGGCCAGAAAGGCAATCGGATTGGCTTCGTACAACAGCCGCAGCTTTCCATCGGGATTTTCGTGAGTAGGTGGATAGAGAAATACTCCCCCCTTTAAAAGCGTGCGATGAAAATCAGCCACCATCGAGCCAATATAACGAGACGCATAGGGTTGCCCTAACGCTCCGGATCTCAGGCGGTCGAGGTAGTCGCGGTAGGGTTCTGGAAAGGATTCGCGATAAGCCTCGTTCACCGAGTAGTAGGGACCCTGCTTTGGCATCTTCATCGATGGATGACTGAGCATGTAGGCGCCTAGAGACGGGTCCAACGTGAATCCATGCACTCCATTACCGACACTGTAGACCAAGATCGTCGAAGAACCGTAAACCACATAGCCTGCGGCAATCTGTTTGCTTCCCGGCTGAAGTACCCACTGGTCGGGCTCGTGGAGCGTAACCCCATCCGGTCTGCGGAGGATGGAAAAGGTAGTACCTACGCTCACGTTCACATCAATGTTGGATGAGCCGTCCAAGGGGTCAAACACAATGGCATAATTGGCATCCTCGGAGCCTTGATGCACGATAACGGGTTGCTCGTTCTCCTCGGATGCAAGCACTCCGACCCGCTCTCGCAGCCCTAGAAAATGGATCAGGGCATGATTGGCGAAGACGTCGAGTTTCTGCTGTCGTTCGCCTTGAACGTTGGTCTCACCGTACTCCCCCAGGATATCTGAAAGCCCAGCCCGCCGAACTTTATCTTGAATCATCTTGGTGGCCATCGTAATCCCGGAGAGCAAGGACGAAAACTCTCCGGATGAACCGGGGAAGCGCCTCTGCTCCTCCAGAATATGCTGCTGAACCGTGATGAAAGACGTTGGCATGCCGGGTTTCTCTTTTTGCAAGGACTGCCTTGTAATCTATACGATGCGGACATTAGCCTTTGTATTCATCCAGCAGCTCAACGAATTCTCGATGAATTTCAGGTTCGCTGGCGGATAGATCCGTTGTTTCGCCTGGATCCGCTTCCAGATCATACAGCGTGACCGGTGCTTCGATGCCGTACCGCACGGCCTTCCATTTGCCTCGCCGGGCAGCCTGAAAGACTTCGCCGATGATTCCGGAATTGGGATCACCTGCTTGCTTGCCAAATTCCCAGTAGAGGGTCCGTTCAGGAAGCGCTCCCGGCATGTCACTTAACAACGGCACAATGGAGATTCCGTTGTGCTTGACGCGGGGGACTGATTCTAGCGGAACATCGGCCAACTCCGCGAAGGTTGGCAGAACATCGGCGAAGCTCCAGGGCGTGTTGTCTACTCGGCCGGTTCGAATCTTGTGTGGCCAATAAGCGATCATTGGTACGTGAATGCCGCCATCGAACAAGTCGCGTTTGATTCCTCGGTAGGGAGCTGACGCCCGAAAAAACTGCGGGTCTCCTCCACCCTCATCATGCGGTCCATTGTCAGAAGTAAACAGAAGCAGCGTATTGTCAGCGATGCCTTTTTCTTCGAGCACGCGGACAATGCGTCCCACATAGCTATCCAAGGCGGTCACCATACCCGCTAGAGTGGCCCGGGGACGGGCGACGGGTTCAGGATAATACCAAGCATACTTGTCGGCGGGAGTTCCAGTGGACATTCCGCTGTAGGCTGTATCGGGAAATTGATCGACATACGGAGCCACAAATTCGTTCGGCGCCGCTAACTCGGCATGCGGCGACGAGAAGGCAAGGAAAACAAAAAATGGTTGGTCCCGCTCTTGCTTGATGTATTCGATCGCCTCGTTGGTAAAAAGTTCTTGTGCATAGGCCCCCTTCTTATTCGCCTCGTTGGCTTCAATACGGACTTTCTGTCCGTCACGCCACAAGATGTGCGGGTATTGTCGGTGGCCTTCCAAGATCGAATACATGCCGTACCAAGTGTCAAAACCCATGGCCAAAGGGTCGGTCACTCCCATCTGCGAGCCGATCGAATACTTGCCGAACAGAGCCGTATCGTAGCCCGCGTATTTCAATACATGGGCCATGGTGACGTCGATGTCCCTGAGTTGTACCGTGTTGGAGTTGTTGTCCATCAAACGGCTGTCGCGGCCGGTAAACAAGGAAACTCGCGATGGAGAACAGACCGTATTCCCAGAGTATGCCTGGGTAAACCGGATACCACGGGCTGCCAGTTGATCAAGATTGGGCGTTTGGATTGGCGTATCGCCATAGGCTCCGATCTGATTGAAGCCAAGATCATCGGCCAAGATGAATACGATATTCGGTGGAGGTGGTTTAGCTTCCTGGGAAGCACGCAGACCGGCATTGGATATCCACAGAGCCAACAAAACGCCGATCACACATCTATGTTGTTTCATGCTATCTGACTTTGGGATGGGTCGGGCGGCTACTTGACTTCCACACGGATGGTACCGTCGACTTCTTGGTCAACAATCCACCGGTCGGCGGACTTGGCTGCGGCCACAGGCTGGCCATCAATATATACCCCTTGACTTTCGGAGGTGGCGGGCAGCTCGAGCTTGGCAGTCATGCCATCGGGCAGAGACAGCCTAAGTGAAAAGCGGACTTCATTGTTCCAATCGACTTCGAGCGGACCGCGGGGAGTTGGAATCTTGCCGCGGGCGAACTTGAGATCTCCTGGACAGGGGCGAATGATGGCGGATGTCCAACCCGGTGTGGCAGCTTGTGCGCCTAATACAAATCGCGGCAGCAAGTTAGCCGGGGCAGCCCCCCAAGCATGATTCCAGTCTTGGTTGGGTTTGTATTTCGTATCCCAGGCCTCCCACGTGATGCTGGTCCCGCTCTCCAGCATGTGCTTCCAACTGCGATCACCGTCGGCAAGTATCAGTTCGAGAGCCTTACGATGGCTACCATGGCTGAACAGGGACTCCAGAAAATACTGTGCCGCATAGACGCTGCAGCGCATGTCACGCTGCTCAAGCCAACTGACAACACTGGCAATATTTTCCTGCGGCACCAAACCGAATGCCAGGGGAAAGAAATTCGCGTGCAGGCTGCTGTGTTCAGTTCCCACTCCGTCACGATAAATTCCTGCCGATGCATCAAACAGCGTTTTGTGGAAATTCGTTTTGGCCAAGCGGGCTCGGGCTGTAAAAGCCTCGGCTTCTTCTTGTTTTCCTAGAGCCTGCGCCATTTCAGCCATTTGCTCGACGGCTGCGATATGAAATGCGTTGACAACGGTGTTGATTTCGCTGAATACAAAGCCATCGCGTTCTTTCTGAGGCCAATCCACGATGTCATGCCGCGCGCGGTCCATTTCGCCGCTGCGAACTAAACCATCATCTCCGCTGCGGTGCATCAATGTCTTGGTCTTTAGCAATTCGTAACGCTCTCTCAACCACTGCAGATTACCCGAGTACATCCATTCCGCGTAGGCCATGAATACCATATGCGGTGCCCATTCACTCGGCCACGTGCCGTTCTCCATCAGCCAATCAAAAGTGCGGGCAGCCATCTGCACGTCATCATCAGTCGTGTAATGGCTTAACTGGTTCAAATAAGCATCCGCCTCGTAGGGAATACGTTCACGATCGCCATCCACATAGACGCCGGCAAAGGTCGTGGCTTTGATACTGTATTTACACAGCTCCCAGATAGCGTTCAGCATCGCGTCCGAGCACTCAAAAGAGCTTGCATCGTCGTTCCAGGTTGCAGAGAAAGCCGCCTGACGTCGAATGAGGTCAAAGGGATAGTCCGGGTCGACTCCTTCGATTTCGACCCAGCGAAAAGGCATCACGGATCGCCATGCTGGCGGTGTTAGGACTGCGGGTGGATTTGCGTAGACCAGTCCCGCCTGTTCGATGTTCCGAGCATCGACGGGAGCCGGCACGATCCAATTTCCTTGCTGCCCACCGAGGCGAATGGGCGTCATGCCGTAGCGAACGGTACCCGGCGGAGACTTATCGACCCGGCCGTCCTTTAGTTTTTCGCCGAAATGGACACGTCCCGTTCCTCGGCCTGAGGGAACGGGCATGATGATGTTACCGAAGGCTGCCCTGCCAAAATCGATCAGCGTGACATCATCATTGATGCGTTGGATCGCTACGGGCTCTTGCAGCATTAGCGTCACATGTTGCTGAGCTGGAATCTGCGGCAACTCTTTAATAAACAGATTTCGAAAGCGGTACGTCTGTCCCTTTTCGCCATGATGCTGGATCCCGATATATCCGCTCGCATCCGTGGCGTCTCGAAAGCGAACCGTTTCGACGCCGTTGATCTCGATG
>JANSWS010000028.1 GCA_024743355.1 bacterium | reverse complement strand
GGTTTCCTGTCCGAGGTCATCGACCACGACTGCACGCAGCGTCCACCCTCCCAAAATATCGCAGCGGAAGAACCGGACCGCATCGCTGTCGTTCATCCACTGAGCAAGATGTAGGCGACACCAGTTCCGCGCTTGCTCTTCTGAATCAAACTCGATTTTTTCGCTGGCGAACGACTTAACCTCCCACTTAATCACGCCCCATTTACTTGTTTGCTCGTTTTGGTAGGCACGCACTTCGCTTTTCAGCTCATGGATCTCCTGCTCTCGGTCGTGGAGCTTTTGTCGCTGGACTTCCGCCTTGCTGGCGGCAACCGCGACCTGCCTCTTGAGGTCGTCGATGAATTGGTCCCTGGCAGAGATCACGTCCGCTGCTTCGAACAGCAAGTCTTTGATCCGCTTGAGCCCGCTCCACTGCCGCGCTTCGTGTCGAAACTTCTCGACAAAGTTCACTGTCATCACACCCCTCTGCATTTCTTGGCCGCATTGATGCCCGCGACGCGCATGGATGCAGTGAAGGTCGCCGCAGCGATCTCACCCATCCGAAGCCGCTGGGCTTCCTTGGCCTCTTCGATGGCGGGCCAGATCGCCTCTTGGATCTCCTTGGTCAGAATCTGCGAAGCCTTGGCGAAGTCTTTGATCTCGATGCCGTGTTTGCGGATATATTCCGCCCAGGCCATCTTGGCTTCATTGGTGGCTCGCTTGACGAACTCTTTCTGTTTGGCGTCGGTCATGACTGCGCGGCTCCTTCGTTCTCGCGTTCAAACTCGCAGTGGCCCTGCGCGATGCGGCTGAGCCAGACAAAATCCAACTTCTCTTCGCTGCACAGATGCAGCATGTCGGTCAGCAGATCGACGACGGCGTCTTGCAGACAATCGTCGTCGGAGTGTTCGAGCACGGTCTTGCGGGCCTTGGCCGCGCGTAGGTTGTCGATGTCCATTATGCTGCCGCTGCTTTCTTCAGGAGTCCGCGAATCTTGTCGTCGTCCTCCCGCGTTAGGTGACAGGCTTCGTAGACGTAGAACTGGACCTCGCGATTGGGGACCGCGTAAATGTCTTCGAACCCGCAGCCGGCCAGCTTGAGCTTGGCCTTAATCTGATCCGCCGAGAGCGTGGTGAAGACCATCACGTCCTCGGGGTCGCCGCTCATGTCTTTGTCGGTGAAGTCGGTGACTAGGATGTTGTTCATGGTCGCTCCTTGGTGAGTGTCAGAGATCCAGCGGGCCGCAGCTTTTGGTGGGCACTGAGGTTTAAGGCGACCGGCCTTGTCTCGCCCCCGCTGGTATCCCCTGCTGTAAAGAACGACTCAGGTCGTGGGGAAGTGTGTCACCACAGCCGCAATTGTTTTTGCCGTTTCAGTGCGGCGGTTTCCCGTCCGACGTAGGAGTAATAGTTCCCGTGGCAAACGACGACGACGTGCAGCAAGCCGTCGTTTTCGTCGCAGGTAGCGGTTCTCCAGACGCTTTCGACGATGCCCTTGCCTACGTCTTCGCCGATTCGCGGATCGCCCTCGCGTGGCAGCCCCACCGCGTGCAGCGCAGGGGACGTTGGCGGTAGTCCGGTGAGTCGGCAGACTTGGTCGATCGAGATCCCGCTGTAGTGTTTGTCGTGCATCGTGGTGTTCCATAGATGGGGGCGGCCTAGAGTCACTATTGGGGCCGCCCCCGAGGCTCGTGACGCTGGGGGATCACGTCACAGCTAGCCGTCCGAGATAGTGACCGACTCGGGAGCATACGGCTAGATCGCACGAGGCTCCCGCGTTATCGGCCTGTAAAGATTCAAGTGCCAGACGTGGCCTTCTGAACGCGCCAGACTTTTAGCGGTTGCGTGTGGCAGCTATCAATGCCATCCCAGATCATGTAGCTCAGCTCGCAGTCGTCGGGATTTTCGCGGAATGCCGAGCCGTGATGAATGCCGGTCGAACCGGCTTCGAGGATCAGCAGTTCGTACTCGTCATCGCCCGGACCCGGATCTCTCCAGCCAAGCCTTTCGAGCCCTTTGATCTGCGGGAAGATGACCCGCATAATCGTCCGCGTTTTCTCTTCGGTGTCGGGACTAATCCCGGTCAGCTTTATCACTAGAGAGTTCCCTTCCTGGATGGACATGTCTGTCGCACCGTGTTTTTATTTAATGGTCCCCTGCTGGTCCCATTCGGTAGCCTTTTGCTTTCACGCGCACCTTTCCGTGACCCATGTTTTCGTCTACCCTCAACGTCGTGGCCGTAAAGAACTCCACCGCGTCATTGATCGCCTCGAAATCATCTACGCGAATGATTGCGTCGATTGGTGCTTTCCAATCTTTCTTGTTGGCAACCCTCTTAAAGTTCCGTTCGTGCTTCTTTTGTTCATCGGTCATTTCGATTGAGCTGCCTTCTTTTGCTTTACGATCCACTGGACGACATCTTCGCGGATCAGCGAATCGTCTTCGGGGTTGTAGATAAAATGCTTGCCTTGCACCGTCGCCCCGCCATAGTGCCGAGCAACCGACAATTGAGTCCTGGTGATATTGGCATACGCTATGTTCGCGTCCGCTCCAAATCTTGACTTCAGTTCGTCTTGATACAGCTTCAAGTCCTCGATCGTCGGCATCGCCTTGCGTTTGCTCATTCGACGGTTCCCTTCCCTTGACAGAAAACGCACTGCTGCTTGTCTTGCTTGGGCGGTTCATCGCACCATGCGAGCTTTACGATCTCGACTTCCTCCAGGCAGTGCGGGCACTGGAGCTTATCTTCGGCCACGCCTAAGTGTTCCCATCCGTCGTCGCCATCGGAGCCGACTTGTTTGCACTTGGGGCATGTCGCGTATTGCGGTGGATCATCCATCAGAATGCCGTCTTGGTTTTCTCTGCATAGCGAGCGTTCCATCCCGGTTCGGCGCAAATGTCGCTCGCATCGCCTTCGTGCCACAGCAGTTCGCCGTTCTCAAGGCGAGCCCGCAGGACTTCGACCTTCTCCTTGGTTCCAGGCCGCGCGTTGGTGCTGACCGGCTTGGTTAGGATCGACTCGTCGAAGCCATCCTCGTTCTGATACTTCGTCATGTACTCCACGACGCTGGTGTACGTTCGTTTGCTCTGGGTCGATTTAATCATGATGCCTCCGCTTGCAGTGGGCAGTGCCGGACTCGAACCGACAACGCACTGATTAGTCTCAGCCGTTCTAACCAATTGAACTACCTGCCCGTTCCGACTTGGGTTCTTGTGCTACAGCGTCTAGTCGGATGACGCGCCCTCTTGGTTCGTGCCAACAGGAGCCGGTCGAGCCCCTCCATCTACTTCGACTCGTTATCCAAGGGGATGTGTCGCGACTCGCCGGTTTTCTTGTAGGTGAAGTAGTCCATATAGACCTTCTCCAGAGCGATCGGGTAGTGCCGCTCGTTGTCGTCGATGCGGACGACGATCTCTGCCTCTTGGGGCAATGCGCAAAAGTCTCGCAGCTCCAAGGGCTCACGGAATCTCGCATGGTCCGGCCCGAGTGCCGCGAGCTGGAACGTCTTAGTCCCTGTCTCCAGCCGCAGTTCCACGGTGGCCGAATAGCCTCGCTCTGTCATTCTTTGAGCCCCATCGCGTATTGCAAGCTGCGCCACTGTTTTCGGATGTCGCCTTTATTCTGCTCGATCCCGATCTCGATCCCGTGGTCGATGCCGACCTTGAGCCACCGCACGACCAGGGCAGCGGTGCGCTCGTCCACGTCGCGGGGCAGCGTCCCGTAGTGGGATTCCCCGTCGAAGTTAATGACCTCGCATGGCCCTTGGTCGGGACGCATGACCATGATCTCGTACTCGTCGTGTTCGTAGACAATCTCCATGGCTACCTTTCTAGGTCGATGTACTGGCCGAAGTGCTTATCGAAAACTTGGATCAGATGCTCGTAGTCGCCGGCCATCATCTCGTCGAGGATGGGCTGCGGCTCGATGCCGAGCTGCTGAGCTAAGCTGGACGCTTTACCTAGCAGGCAGAAGGCGTTGCCTTCGGGTCCGGTCAAGTCGATGACCGGCTTCTTAAACTCCTTTGACTTCTTTCTGATCGCCATGGGCTTCCTCTTTGAGTTGAGAGTTAACCGTGATCCTTTCGACTGGACGATGGTGATTTGGAACTCGGAGCCGTCTTCGAACTCGACTACGATTCCCTTGTTATTGGTCAGCACGCCATGGTCGGAGAACGTCCGGGCCTTGCCTTGCAGCTCGCCGGCCAGATCGTTCACGTCGTCTTCGTTGAGTCCGATTTCTTCGGCGCTCATCAGATCGCGGAGCAGGTTTTGCAATTTTTCTTCGGTCATAACTCGTACCTCGCTCTACGCTCCAGGTCGTAGTAGTATTCTTCGGCGGCTTCGTCCTTGTCCGCTTCCTGCTGGCAGTACGTCTGGATGATGTCGTCTTCGCGAGCTTCCGCGAGGCTCTTGGCCCAGCCCTCGGCAGCCGCCAGCGTGAGTGGGCAGTTGTCGCCGGGGACGATCGGGGTCAGGTCGCCGAACTGGATCGACTTGAGGCGGACCACGTCGATAGACAGCCAGTCGCCGCGTTCATCGCCGTCTTCGTAAAACTCGATGGTGCATTCGATGGTGATGTCTTCGTGACGCCCGAGTTCCTCGAACGTCCAGTCAATGCTATGGGGCATATCTTGTCTCCTTGGTGAAATGCGGCGGGCAGCAATGCCCGCCATTGAGAACGACTCGATTGGTGGTCGAGTGTGTCTTACCACTCAGCGATTTCTCGCGTGATCTGAACGTCCTTCCCGAAGGTAAAACGAGCCAGTCTTTCGGCGGACTGGAAGCTCGCGACTTCCATCGTCGCTTCGCCTTGCTGGCTGACGACTCGGTAAGCATTGCGGACGGTATGTATCTGGATGGTGACGGTCATTTCAAAAGCTCCTTGGTTATGGGTAACGACTCGATTGGTGGTCGAGTGTGTCAGTTAGGGCAGAACGTCGACATCGACGCGGGAACATCCTGGGACCAGCTTTTCGGCTTCAGCCATCAGGACCGGCTTCATGGCCTTTTTGGCCTCGGTCAGCGTCATGCCGCCTTGGGAGAAGTGGACATCGGCTGTCCCTTCGAAGTCGTTGATGTGGCTGATCTGGAATGCCCAGCTCCCGCGACCACTTGGAAGGCGGCCATGGGAACGAACGAACTCGTTGTTGTGGAAGCGAATCTTCACTATTGGTTCTCCAAGGTTTGAGTAGGGCTCGGTTGGTAAGTCCGAGCGAGGCGGGGTAATTCCCGCCTCTACTATAATGGCTCAGTTCTGGCGCTGATTAGGCGCAGAAACCCAGGAAAACCCTGGGTTTTCTTTAGTTTCCAGCCAGTCCGACGTACTGCTGTTCGAAGCCTGGAAGGCAGGGCTGCGACTCTTCGGTCCGCACCGCCTTGGCCCCGCGACTGACCATCAGACGTGCGGCATTTTCCGTGATGCCCATTTCGTCCGCGATTTCGGCGTAGTCCATCGAGTGCAGGAACCGCAGTTCCAGGGCACGCTGCTGGTCGGAAGGAATCCGATCGAGACGACTCAGGGCATGTCCGAACTCTTCGGTGAGTTGGAGTGCTTGGCTCGGATCGGCCTCGCAGGCGGGCTGGAATCCGTCGCGGCTGTTGTCCGTGGGAATACCGATGGCGACTTCTTCCTTGCGAACGCTGCGGCCCGTCATGCCGTAGTTCTGCGTGATGATGGTTTCCGCCGTGTTGCGGGCGATGACCAGCACCCAGTGCTTTCGCTGGGCCGGCGTTTCGGCACGGCACTGATGGATGAAGCGAAACGCCTTGACGGCGGTCATTTGGAACAGGTCGTCGGTATCGCACCGTGCGCCGATCATCTTCAGGCGGCGGCCAAAGCGGGCGTGGATGGTGCTCTCGACTTCGTTCAGGGTGTCGATCAATTCTTGTTCGGTCATCGTGTTCTCCATGGTTTAAGATGTGGGAGGTTGGTAATTTCCTCCCCTCTAATAATGGCTCATTTGGGTCACTGATTAGGCGCAGAAACCCAGGTTTTTTCTTACTCAAATGCGATTTTTTAGAGGGCGAACTTGTCGTGTGCCCAGTCGTAAAGTTTGTCGGCCTGGGTGGTGGTGAGCTGGCCGTCGAGTCGGCAGCGGTCGATCTGTCGCGTGACGTAGGCGCGAGGGCAATCAATCCACTTCAGGTTTCCGTCTTGTCGGATGGCCTTCTTAAACTCGTTGATGGTGATCTTGCGTAGCATGTTTTGGTTCTCCAAGGTTTGAGTGCTTCGGGTTGGTAAGTCCCGAAGTGAGTTAAATGCCCGGAGGGCTGACTGCTCCCCACTGGATCGTTTGCAACCGTCCAGTGCAGCTTCAGAGGTTGTTCGCCGTCTTAACTTGAGAGGCTGTGTGGCTGGGAACCCGTCGGTCTTTGCGTCGTCCACTGTGTTTCGTTTTGGCTCAAGCTCATGGCTTGACTTAATACACCGTTCGATCAGTGAGTGGCTCTTGACGCATCCTGTTTTGTATTTCCCCGACTTGCTTTCGGGCTGCCGGTTAGGCACCACGCTTTAGAGAGCAGTCAACTCTCCGGTGAGGATCAATTTCCCCTCTACTATAATGGCTCAGGTCCGGCGCTAATTAGGCGCAGAAAACTAAGAAAAACCCAGGTTTTTCCTTACTCAAACCGACTTTAGAAGAGCAAGTCTGTGTCAGGCAGGAGCGGGTTTTTGGGTTCTTCTTTTTGCTTAGGCTCTTGGGTTTCCGCTTCCCCCTCGGGAGCCTCATCGGGCTTCTTTTCTTCGGGTGGCTGGATGTCCTTTGCCTTGGTGATCTTGAAGGCACTTGCCGGCGCTACGAATCTTTCTTTGGTCATATTTCTTCCAGTCTAATGATGGTTGCCATCGCGTCCCGAGCGCTGCCTTGGACTTCTACATCGCGGTCAATACCAACGACTCTAAGCCGCGCGTTTCGTTTCATGACCAGCTCCGTTTCCACGTCCTGCACATACATGCCCCGCTTGGCCTTGATCTGCATCATAACCGGCTTGTCGCCGTAGGCGAACTGAGCGGCCTCCCAGGCGTTTGGCGACGTGGACATGAAGGCCGCATCGGAGAGTTCGTCCCCTTCCTCGATCTGGCTCAGCAAGCTCTCCCCGCTGTCTCCCAGTCCCCGGTAGACCGTGACCGGCTCGATGAGTTCCTTGTCGGTCAGCTCATCGAGTTGGTTCATGGTGCTCTTGTAGCGGCCCGAGATGGCCTCTGTGTCGCCCTGTCGCAACAGGTGGTTCAGGTCGGCGTAGCCTTCGGTCGTGTAGTGTTCGATCGCGTCGTTGATTTCCGGGTACATCTCACGGAGTTCGCGGGTTTCCTCCAGCTCGGTCCTGAGAGCCGGATGCACTTCGTTCCGCTTTTCGATCGTTCGTCCCGATCCTTCACTGGGCAGCGAGTGATCGACTTCATTCTGTCGCTTGGCCTCCTCGGCTCTGGCGTTGTTGTTGACACTTTGCCAGTGGGCCATGAGGGCTTGCTGCTCTTGCTTGGGAAGATCCTCGGCGAGGTCTTCAATAACCTCGCGGTTGGTCGCGTACTTTTCGACCAAAGCGGGGTCCACGCTGTGTCCGTGTTCACCCAGGTCTTCTTGCTTGCCCTTGCTGAAGCCGTCGGCGGCTTCTTGGCTCTCGAACCCGGAGTTAATCAAGGCTGGTTCGCTGGTGTCCACCCCGCCTTCGACGATGACGGACAGGCCGTCTTTCTTGTAGACGTTGTAGGACTCGTCGTAGCCTTCGTCGACGGCATGGCCGGCGTGCTCGAAACCGGCAGCGGTGAGCTTCTGGTGAGCCTGTTCGATACTGACGTTCTTCTCGCCGCCAAGGACTTCGTCCCGAACGTACTGCTTAGCCTCACCCTTGCCGAACTTGTGGTACTCGAACAGTGGATCGTCGTAGGTCTGTTCGACCGGCATCGTGGTGGCCGCTGTGTCCGGTCCCGGCTTCGATCCGCCGCCTGCTCCGGGCGCACCGCTTGCCCGGTTATCGAAGCCATCCTTCCTGGCTTGCAGGGCTTCCTCTTTCGAGCCGCCTTTCTCCTGGATGAACTCGACGAACTTGTCGGCTTCTTCGGGCGAGTCGATCTTCTCGAAGAGTTGCTTGAGCTTGTCGGGATTGCCGATAGCCGCTTCCACGTCCCCGCCTGGAATCCATTTACCGTCGGACCCGCGTGGCTGGTTCGCGTTGAACTTAGCTAGGAAGTTTGTGACGGACTTGCTGACTTCGTCGAGCTTCTCAAGCACCTTCGCATCGCTGGTTTCCGACTTGGCCATGGCCTCGATGCGATTCTTCAGCTCGTAGAGCGTGTTGCGTGTGGCTTCGCGTTCCAGGTCCATGCTTTTGGCGATGGTGTCGATGCGGCTGATCCCGGCATCAACGTACTGGATGGCCGGTGGCTGATGGATCTTGCGGACCATGGCCTTGGCCTCGGGTTCCTGAGTGCCGCCACGCAGTGGTACGCGGACCTTCTTGCCGTCCATGGAGACGACGGCGTGCGTGACGCGGCAGAGCTTGCCGGTGAGCTTGTTGACGCCCCCGCGATCCTCGTACGCGCCGGGCTTGACGTAGGCCACAGTCATGTGCGGCTCATAGCCTTCGAAGCCGGATTCTTCCACGGGCAGGATGCTGGCCAGCTTGTCGTGGTACTTGCGGATCTGAGGCGACTCCACGTCGATCTTGATAACATCCCGCTCGTCATTACTGAACAGGCTGGTCTTACCGAACTCGATATCGAACTGGTCGATCGAGCGAACCAGATCCACCACATCGCCGCGAGGTACACCTACGATGCCGTAGAGCAGCGTGACGTGCGGCCAATCTTCGAGCCCGTCTCCGGTCAGAGTTTCCGGTGCGATCATGCCCTGCATGGCTTTCACTTCCGTCGCGACAGCTTCGGGCACTTCGAACATGATGACGCCCACGTCCCCTTCGCTGCGTCCATCCTTGCTGATCCGCTGCTTGGCAGGGCCATCGGGCAGGAGTCTGGCGATGTCCTTCAGTCCGGCCTCGGGCAAGAGGGCTCGATCGTCCAGGTACACGTCGGCAAAGACCTTGCCTGAGCCGTCGGAGCCTTCGCCTGGATTCATGTTGATCGCGTCAAACGGCACGTCGTTGTTGGCGAGCCACTGGGCGATCATCTCGTCCTCGTCCCGGCAAGTGAAGATGACGATCTGGCAACCGGCTTGATGGAGCTGCTGGATCTTCTCTACGACGGCGGGCATGGGTGCTCCGTAGACACCTACCTCGAACTCGCCTTCGTAGGTGGCCAGCGTGCCGTCAAAGTCCACGGCCACGACAGGGCCTTCGGCTGGCCGCGTTGGATTGACGACCATGGCCTTGCCCATTGAGCGGAATAGGCCGCTGGGTGAGGGCGTCATGGCCCCACCTGATGGCTGCTGCTGTCCGCCTGATGCCTTGGGCGGCTCGGGAGGATCGAACACGAATCCCGAGCTGGTCACGCGAGCATCGTCCCGCCAGTCTCCGAAGGGCGGCAGTCCCCGGATGCTACGCCATTCCCGGCCTAGCCGGACGCCGGCGCTCAAGTCGGTGCTGAGCTGCTGTTCGGTCAGCGTGGGATCATCGACGGGCTGGACTTCGAACTCGACCTCGACGGCTGCTCCCTTGTCCTGAACGGTAGCGGTCCACTCCCCAGCGAGCAGATCGAGATCCGACTGGACCACGGCCCCGGCTTGCCTGAGCGCGGCCGCGAGCGATCCGTAGGTCATGTTGTCGGTCAGACCGACGAGCGCCTTGCTGGCGCCATGGACGGCGAGCGTAGCTTGGCCGAGCTGTTCGAAGGACTGGACGTAATCCATTTCCGTCGGGCTGAACGGGTTGCCTTCGGCGCGGACGCTCCCCCGCACGGCGATGACTTCCCGCTCAAAGGACTCGTCTTGCAGCTTTTCGTTGATGCGTTCTTCGATCTCTTCGAGTTCCTCGACGGTGACTTCCTCGCCATCGACACTGATGAGGCCGGACGGCCTGGGGCCTTTCCGCATCTGTCGCCAGCGGGCGTCGTCGATCATGGTCGATACGTCGATCCAGTTGCCCGCCGCGTCACTTGGGCTCTTGCCGTCCCCGCGCAGGATCGGGTGCGGGTAGCGGACGAGGCTGAGCTGCTCGACGGAGATCGTGGCCCCGGACAGGTAGGAGATCATCGGGTTGAGGTACCACCCCAGCCCCGCCCGCGTGGGCAGGATGCGAACGCCTCCTTCCGGGTTCTGCTTGTCCTCGCCGATGTAGACGGGCTCGGTCATCGACATGGGGATGATATATCGGGCCGCGACCACGGAGCCGTCGGCAGATGGCCGGTTCCAGATCAGGCAGGTCCCGTGGAGGTGGAGCTGCTGGATGAACTCCCAGCGGAATAGCTGGCCGCTTTGGTACTTGTTGGGTCGCTCGACCAGTCGGCTGACCCAGTGGTTATCGGCGACGACATCGGAAGCCCCGTCTTGTGCGAAGGATCGCCACATGGAGCCGTGCTGTGCCTTGGCCAGCGTTCGGCTTGACTTGGCCTTGGGCTGGCTGTTGTCGTAGACGTAGCTATGGGCGCGTGCCGCCTCCCTTCCCAGGGCCGCGATGGCTAGGTAGTTCCATCCCTGGTAGGCTTTGGCTTCTTGCGTGTGATCGCTAGCCCACTGGCCTACGCGGTGGGTTTGCAAGAGCTGGGCCAGCGCGGCCTCTAGCATCTGGTCGTGCGTTTCTTGGTTGAGCCTAATGCCCATAGGTTGATCTCCTTATCGTGCACAGGCTACCGGCTTGTACTTGCAATCCCAAGACTTCAGCGTCTGCGTCTTGCGTTCCAGGTCGCATTGCAGTCTGCCGTGTGGTCATCATCCCCGGCCATTTCGCCCAGATTGTCGAGCGTGGCGCAGCTCGTACAGCAGTAGCCGTCATCCCGAGCGTAGCGATTGCAGCCCCGAGTCTTACAACGGGGCATACGGGATTTCTTGCTCCGCGTGACCCTGCCCGCTTTCTTGATCTTGTCGACTTCTTCGTTGCCGAGGATCACCGCCCCGTTGGCCGCGTCGAACTGGTCCATGAACTCACCTGATGGAGCATCCGTTAATTCCTGGATAAAGTCCGGGGTCCAAGCATCGCGGACGCATTCGACTTCTCCGTATCCAAGGGCCTTGGCTAGGGGCTCGGCCCTGGCGAGCTTGCTCTTTCCTGTCCGCAGCGGGATGACGGTGAAGTTTCTGAGCCGTTTAACGGTCGCGTTGGCACTAAACACGCCACCTGACCCTGGTTCCATTTCCAGCCCGATGATGTACTTACCTTCGTACTTCAGTTCGTCCAGGTTGGCCATCTTCTCGATTTCCTGCTCGACTCGATCGACCCCCCAGTGGCCTTTGTGGACGTGAAGGAATCGGTAGCGGTAGGTGTCGTGCTGCATTTTCTTGATCCCGAGCAGCACGCCAGCGGTTTGGCAGCCGCCATCTTCGGTTGCCGCCTTATCCCAGAATCGGACATAGAGGTCGAAGTCGTGTCGTTCTCCGGGCTCGACATACTGCATCTTGTCCATGGGCAAGACTTGCGACTCGCTGAGCAGTGGATCTTGCTGGGCCTGAGCCCGGATATTGGCGCTGGTCCCGAGTTGCCGGTAGAGGGTTTCCTTTTCTTTGGGTCCGATCAATTCGGGAAAGAGAAGCTGTCCTTCGGTGGTTCTCCAGTCGCCGCCGAATCCTCGATCGACCATGGCCCGATCCGGCTCGAACTCCATGGGCAGCATGACGTGATGTACGGGCAGTTCTTGGCCCTTGAGCTTTGCTTCCTCGTTTTGCTTGAGCAGCACGCTACTGGCATCGTAGTAGCCGACCCGCTGCTGGACGATCAGGTGCCGCACACCGAGGGCGTAACCCCGCGAAGCGATGGTGGTCTTGTACCACTCTTCCCATTCCTCGCACTTCTTCTTGTTCTTGCCTTCGAGGGCTGAGAGCGGATCGTCGCAGATGATGTAGGTGGGGTGTTCCCCGGTGGCCCGTCCACCGAGAGTGGTACTCAGTCGCCAGCCGCCACCGTGGATGCGGTAATACTGCTTGGAGTTATCGTCCTTTTGGAAGCGGACGTGTGGCCATCTGGCTCGATACCAGTCCGATGCGATCACGCGGCGACTTCGGGCCGCGTCTCTGAGCGTCAGATCATGCGAGTAGGTTTGGCAGAGGAAGGATGCCGAGGGATCTTTGGTCCACACCCAGCACGGAAACAGCACGGAGATCAGAGTGGATTTGGATGATCCGGGCGGGACGTTGACGACGAGTCTTTTGATGTCGCCATTTCGGACCCCGCTGAGATGCGAGCCGATCAGGTCGACGTGCCGGCCATGGACGTACTTTTCGGTCGCATTGCCTTCCGGGGATTCTTCCAGTAGGTGCCATGCTCCCCTCACGAACTTCGAGAAGTCTCGCGAAAGCAACTCGCGTTCGATATTGATGAGCATCGTGCATTAGCCCAAGAGGCTTCCGACCACGGTTCGTGGATCGCCACCTTTCTCCTGAATTGCCACCGCAATTTCATGCAGCACTTCGAGTTTTTCAGTCGGCGTTTCGGCGAGCACTTCGCCGACGACCTTGTCTCCGTCGGTGATTCCGATATCGAGTTTGATGGGCTTATCGAGCCCGAGCATTCTGGCCTCGCGCTCCAGGCACTTCAGTACCAGTTCGTGATTGCCTCGGGACCAACTCGCCTTTTTGAGTTCTTGGATCTCGGCCAGCAGCCGCCCGTAGTATTCCTGGGAATCGGCTAGAACTTTCTTGGCCCATGTTTCCCGGATGACTTTCACGTCCTTGCTAATCATGGCCCTGGAGAAGGGCTTGCCGCCGCGATCGTGGTTGACGATACCTTCTGCGGTGAGCATTTCCTGGATCTCCAGGAGGGTCGCCCCGCGTAGCCGCATGGAGGCGATCAGCTCACGTCTTTTGGCGACAGCGGTGGCGGACTTTTCCTTCAGTCCGGTCCCGCTTTCCGACGCTCGGTCGTGTAGTTCTTTCATGACTTCTTAACTGCGATCCACCCTGCGAAGTTATAGAGTCTCCAAAAGCAGTCCACGGTACTGAAGCCAGCTTTGTGGAGCATGTCTTCATTCCACTGCGCCGTGACCGGCACGAGCACCCCTTCCAATGAGAGCGCCTTACGGTCGACCTCTTCCTTGGAGTACCCGTTGGCCACTTTGAGCTGGTGGTATTCGTCCACGAGGACGTTGTCGATCTTGCCGTCGGAGCCGAGGATCTTCTCGACTAGGATCATGGCTCCCCCAGGGAGCAGAGCGTCATAGCATTTGTCGAGGATGGCCTGTCGGTAGTTGATGGGCACGAACTGCAAGGTGAACACGGAGAGGATCAGCGAGGGCGTATCCATGGGAAACTTGTGCCTGAGATCCATGTCGTGGATTTGCAGCAGTCCGGTGTCGATCATTCCGGCGAAGCGCTCGCGAGCTGCTTTGAGCATGGGCTGACTGACTTCGACGCCGTGGTAGCGGACCATGGCTCCGTACTTGCGGACGAACTCGGCGATGGCCTCACCGCGTGAGCAGCCGAGATCGAAGATGGCCGACTTCCTCTGGACGTAGTGGGTGCCCAGGTTGAAGACGGCACTCCGCATCACGTCATACTGCGGAATGGATCTCCGCAGCATGTCGTCGAAGCAGTTGGTGACACTTTCATCGAACTCCCACTTATCCTTAGCGGGCATGTGGCCTTGCGAGTTAGAAGAGCTGGCCTGCGACATGATTACTAACGCCTTCCCTGTGGTTCATCTCGAAAGATGGAAAAACCTTGAATCCTCGAATCCCGAGTTTTGCGTACATCTTCCATGTGTCAAGGTTTGACTCGACGGCGATGTACTGGCTGGGGTCGCTTCCATACTTCGGGAAGATGAGTTTCTCGCAAGCGTGCTTTTTCCACACGGGCGGCTCGACGTTCATGGTCGAGAAGAAGCAGTCGTCGGGCTGCCAGCCGCCTGTGAGCTGCGCGATGCGTGCCAGCGTCAGCTCGCGTTCGGTATCGGGCCGGACCGTGACCAGGAAGATTCCTTCGGGCTCGCAGCGGCGCAGGATGTCGAGCATCCACAGGCGGTACTGCTCGTTCTGGTAACGGTAGAATTTGCCCTTCCCCCGCAGTGCCCGCGAATTGGACACCATTGTGTAGTTGACATCCGTCAGGAAGTAGAGCGGTTTTTGAGCCATGGATTTCCTCCGAGTTTGAAAAGTGAATTTCCCACTTACACGACTCGGAAAGAGCCGTGTTATGTCAGCAAATCCATGCCCAGATATTTTCCGAAGGCTTCCTTGGCTTCGTCCACGAGCCCCAGACTTGAGCCGTCTGGGTATTTAAGATCCATCTCGAACTCGATGGCCTCGATGATTTCTTCTCGCGTGACCGGCTTGGGATCTTTGCACACGCAGCACTCCAGATCTCTCCAGTGGGTGACTTTGACCCAGTCGAATCCGGTCGTCCACAGATCGTACCAGTCGCGTGATGAGTGGAACTTCTGCACCTTGGGCAGGGTTGCGACCTCGGCGATCGAGACGTTGTCTTCGTAGTCGAGCTGGAAGGCGCTCGGAGCGACTCGTTCTTGGGAAGCGCTTCGCTTATGGCCGAGCATCATACTGGCTCGACAGCTCTTGGTGCTGGCAGCGCAGGCGTAGACCCGAGTTCGATCCGAGCACAGTGCTGCGATGATCTTGACGATCTTCTTGCGATCGGACTCAAAGGGCACTGAGTTCATAATGGAGTTCTGGAAGATGGAATCGAAGATGATGCCGTCCTTCAGGTGTCCGAGGAACTCACGCATGAGGCTGCGGGCCGCATCGGGGTCGATGTTGCCCCCGTCCTTCTCCAGCAAGAAGGGCTCGAATGGAATGCTTTTGACTCCCTGCTCCCTGAGCCGGTAGCAATCTTGCAGCAGGCCGGCACCGAAGTCGAGGACGGTCGTGCCGTAGTGTTTCTTCCAGCGTGTCCAGGCGTGATCGCTTTGCCAGTCCACGTCGCTGGGGTACAGGTCGAAGCGGAACGCGGAGCCGATGTAGTCTTTGGTCCCGTAGGATCGCCGGAAAGAGTTGAACCGCAGCACGTCGGCGTACTGCTTATGGATGGTAAAGTCCATCGTCAGCAGATTCACCAGCTTCTTCAGGCTTTCGGCGTACTTCTCGTTGACGATCGAGCACGGCACTTCCTCGAAACCAGCAGCGGCCAGCGCCGGTAGGCGTCCTTTGCCGTTGATGATCTCCCCCGCCTCGGTGATGACCAGCGGCGTAATCATCTTCTGTCCGACTAGGCTTTGGGACGCCGTCTGCATTCCGTAGGTCCCCAGGTCTTCGTTCAGATCGAGCAATCGCTGGGTGTTCCACCACTGAAAATTCATGACCGGGAAGAAGGCTTCGGACTGCGGATCGAGATCGGGCAGTTCGGAGATCTCTGCGATGATGTCGTCCTTGCTTTCGAGCAGCTTTTGCCGCATGTTCTGCGAGCTGTCGGACGTGTCCATGTCGTTGGTCGCCCTGTTGAAGATCAGGTTGATTGCCTTGCGTCTTCCTTCGGGCAGCTCTTTGGTTCGGATGACCGGCGTTTGGGTCGCCCCGAGGGCGATGCTGATCCGTTGTCGCTGGTGGCCGCTGAGCAGTTCATCGCGGGGATCGACGAAGGCTGGAATCAGCCAGCCGAACTTGGCGATGCTGAGCTTGAGCATGTCATCGCGGAAGCTGTCGGCCTCGCGCGGGTTGTAGGCGGCTCGCTGGATCTTCGAGTTGTCGATCAGCTCGGGCTTAAAGTGAGGTCGTTTCGGGCTCATGATTTCTCCACGGATTCGATGCCCAGGTCTTGCCGGATGGCGCGAGCGACGGCTTTAATGTTGAACGAGTTCTGCCGCATCTTCTTGGCGATCCAGGCGTCGTAGGTCTTTCGGCTGACCTTGAAGCGTAGCGGCCCTAGCTGGACGTGAACGGTGGGCGACTCTTTGTACTCGACTTCTTCCTCGTCGGGCGGCGGCGGTGGTGTTCCGGCTTCTTCTCGGAGCCGCTGAAGGGTGGCCTCGACGTATCCGGTCCCGCTGAGCCCGCGTTTGTCGCTGGCTAACTGAAGCAGGGAATCGAGCAGCCGTTCGTTATCCATGCTGCCGCGAGCGTTGTCGCGGGTCTTGTTGTCGGCCAGCATGATCTGGACGGCTTTCTGATCGTCCACGTCGAGCCAGAACACGGGCACTTTCTTGCCGCCAGCGGCCTTGAACCTGCGGAAGCGGTGGTTGCCCACGATGACGTAGCGAGTGGACTTCTGGACCACGCACGCGCCGTAGAAGGCGTTGCTTTTGATCGAGGCGTCGATTTCCTTTTCGTCCCCTTGGCGTGGGTTTTCGGGGTGTTCGTGGATCGACTCGACATCGACCAGTTCATAGTTTTCGTTGAGGAACTCTACTGACATATATCCATCCCCAGTCTTTCAGCCGCGATTTCAGCCACTTCCCTTTGCGTTTCTTCGGCGAGTTGCTCCAGTCCTTCGAGCCACTCGGCGAACGTCTCGCTGTCCACTTGAAACTTGATGCGTCCGATGCTGAAGCTGAGCGTCGGCTTCTTGGCGGACGTTGGTCCTTTAGTTTTGGCGGCATCCCGCGTGACCTTATCGACGACGGACACCTTCTTCATCATGTCGTCGACGGAGTAGCCGGTTCCTTTGAGGAAACCCTTTCCGAAGCGATCGCAGTAGGTGCTCAGCAGAGCGGCCTTTTCCTCTTCTTTGTAGCGAGCGAGGTCTGCTGTTCGGTTGTCCGCGAGCATGATGCGAACGGCATCGACATCATTGCAATCGACCCATAGGACCGGGATGGTCTTGGCCTTGCTTTTCTTGGCGGCTTTCCAGCGGTGTTCACCGACGATGATCCATCGGGATTCCTTCTGGCAGATGACGGCCCCATAGAAACCGAGGCTGGATACGCTTTCGAGTATCGCAGCCTCGTCGCCTTTGTTTGGATTTCTTGGGTGAGGGGAGATCGAGCCGATCTCGACTTCCGCCTCGTACTCCTGATTTACGATTGGAACTGACTTAGCTTTTCCCACTTAATGAGCCCCTTGACGACATCCTGCGTGCGTTGATCCATCTTTTGCAGTCGGGCTCGGATGGCTTGCATGGTCGGCGGGGGAGGAGTTCCATCCCGGTCGATGGCATTCCATGCCTTCTCCGCGAGCTTCTGGACTGGCCCCCGTATCTTGTAGTGGACCCCCGTGTTGGTCAACCTTTCGCGCTCAGGTGCTCGACTGGCGGGAGCCGCTTCGTAGGCTTCGATGAACCCAGGCCCGAGCCGCTGGAGTGCTTCTTCCATCACGGCATCGTCGGTGATCTTGGGCACGTCGAGGAAGCCGCGTTCGACCCACGCGGCGAAGGCTTCATCGTCCGCGCCGGTGTTGGACTCCCCGGCGCAGGCCGGCATCAGGTGCCGGTAACGCTGGACGGCGAACTCCGTCATCTGGTCGAACTTTCGGATCTTGTCGCCGTCGGCTCCGCTGCGGAGTTCCTTGACGGCCAGCGCGAAGCGTCCGCCGCCTTGGCCGAAGTCGTTAAAGACCTGGCTCATGGCGATATTGTTCTCGACGGCGGCGGCTTCCTTCTCGCGATGGACGGTTTTGACCATGTCGACGAAGGCGGCTCGCATGTCGGCAGGCCCCTTGCCCAGGAACTCGGTCACGGCTTGATTGAGTTTTGTGTTCATACGGATTCTCCTTGTTGTTTTCGACTCAGGTGTTCTCAAAAGATGTCGCGATCTAGCGGGTGATCTCGCCGGACTCGATGGCGGCCCGCAGCACGTTCAGGATGTGCTGGCGGCTGGCTTCCGCGTTTTCCAGGATGGCCTCAAGGTCGATGCCCTTGACTTCTTGGCCGCTGGGCAGCTTGACCACGGACACGGTGCTGCGTCCCGCAGGCTCAGGCGTCCAGCTTTTCAGACGACGCACGTCGAAGCTGGTCGGTCCCATGTGGTCCCCTGGCTCGACGTTGTGGCCGTTTTCGGTGTCGAACCAATACTTGGCTTTCGACTCGTCTTTGTAGGTGTGATAGATCTTCACGCCCTGGTGCTCGACGGCGACTTCAGCAGCAACGAAGGTGGTTTTGTAAGGCATGGTTCGGCTCTCCAAGGTTTGCGATTCGGGGGAGTCGGTAAGGTTCTCCCCTCTATCTATAAAGGCTCAGTTGTGGCGCTCATTAGGCGCAGAAAACCCAGGAAAACCTGGGTTTTTTGCACTTTTCGTCAGCCGGTGTAGCGGTCCCAGTTGACGATCATCATCTCGTAGGGCATGTCGCCGACGAGTTCGTGCGGCAGCGACCGCAGCTCCGAGAGGACGCGGATCACGTCGGTGCGTGGGCCGGTTTCTTCCTTGGACAGGCTGACCCAGTAGGCCAGCGTGTTGAGCGTCTGGACAGCCTCGTAGTGCTCCTGCAATTCGCAGTCGGTGTATCCGTCGAGTTGCTCGCGGATCTGGTGGAGTTTGGCCATGAGGGCAGAGTCGATCGAATTGAGAATGTCTTGCTTGAAAGTCATGAGTGGGTTTCCTTTGGATCTGTGACTGACGGGTTAGAAGCTGACGGCACCTTCACCCCTGACTAGGTGTCTCAGTTCTGACCTGTCAGGAGCAAAGGTCCAAGGGATCACACCCATCTATGCGGAACGCCCATCTCGTCGAGCTTCCGATCGAGGTCATGGATATTGCCGGCACAGTCCACGACCCAGTCGAAGACCTCTTTGCCTTTCGGACCACCATGGATAGCGAGGTAGTCGATCAGGCAATCACGGGTAATCTCTGGCTCGATGCCGCAGTCGATGCAGCACTGAAGGATGTCACCGCCACAGGCGTCGGCAACGTATTGAAAGGCGGTACGGATTTCGGCTGGGGTTGGCTGCGTCATGATCGGTTCTCCAAGGTTAGATGCGGGCGAGTTGGTAATTCTCGCCTCTACTATAATGGCCCAGGACGGGCGCAGATTAGGCGCTCAAAACGCGGAAAAACCCAGGAAATCATTGGGTTTTTTCACGATGCCGCCGACCCAAGTAGCGCATGAACTTGGACCACTCGACGACCAGGATGCCGAAGCGGTCGTAGGCGTAGACCGCCGCGAGGGCTCGATCGCTGCCTGGGTGCATTCGCCGGTCGCCGATGGACAGGGGCAACTGGACGATCATGGTGGGTCCACCGCTGAGCTTTTTGGCCGCGCGGATGAATTGGTGCATCCGGTGATGCTCTTTGACTCTCATGGGAGGATGCCTAGTTTCTTGAGGACGTGATCGACATTGGGCTGCACTGTGCTGCGGAGAACGTGCAGGTAGTGGTCCTCGCAGCCGAGCACTTGGCTTGCCGTGAGGTTCTTCTGGTGGACTTGTCCGGCCAGCTCGGTGAGCTGTGGGATCTGGGTAGCCGACTCGCAGAAGCTGCGTGTCTTGAGGGCCATGTTGATGGCCGCGTGGCGTTTGGCTTCGGCTTCAGTCATTTGAGGTTTGCGATCCCTTCTTCGAGCGCCGCTTCGGTGGGCTCGATGCTGAAGTAGCGACCGTCTTCGGTGCGGAGGATGTCGGACTCGGTGCAGATTTTCAGTTCGTGTCCGCCGACTTCGAACAGCAGGCTGCCGCGATCCATGACCCATGGCTGGAAGCGGATCGGCGTGTCGCCTTCGAGGATCATCTTGGTGCCGTCGCCGGCCAGCAGGTAAACCTGGCCGTCCTCCAGCTTCGTCAACGTGCGGACGATCTGCTTGTCGAACAGATTCAGAATCACGGCGGGTCCGTGCTGAACGAGGTCGGAGAACTTGTCTACTTGTACGGTGCTCATCGCAGCTTCCTTTTGGGTTTGAAAACGGGGGCCGAGCAACGAGCCCGACCCCCTTCCAAGGAGTTCCTACTTACCAATACGACTCGATTGCCACTCCAGCGTGTCGAACTTGTCCTTGAGATCCGAGATCCCGTTGATGATCGACGCGGCTTGCCGCTGCATGTCGGCCAGTTCTTGCTGAGCCTGCTTGAGTTTGGCTTGGGCCTCGCGGACGCGGACCATCTCGTCGCGGTAGCGCTGGGTGGCTTCTTCCATCTCGCGGCGTTTGGCCTCGATGTGATCCCAACGTGGGTACATGATGTCGGACCGGATGTCGGACTCGAACGTCTCGTCTGCCCGATCCAGGTAGTCGGCCAGATAGGTGTGCTTGGGGACCAGCTCCATGAACGCGCGGAGCATCATGATCTCGTCCGACTTGGTCAGCTCATGGGCCTTGCGGCTGCTGATGGCTTGGATGGTTTCAAGGGGTGAAAGGCTGGCAGTTGCCATGATCGGTTCTCCAAGGTGAAGGCTGGTGAGCGGGTGGTAGGCCCGCATGAAGTTAGGACAGGTGTTTGTGGACCAGGGCGTGAACGGCATTGAGCTGCTCGACGGTCCACTTGTCTTGGCCGAAGTGGTTGTCCATGAGTCCCAGGCACTCGTAGCTCAGGTAGCTGTCGATGGTCCACCACTCGTTATAGATGTAGTCGATGGCTTCCCAGGCAGCTTTCTCGATGGGATCACGCTTCAGATCCACAACTCCATCGACCCACTCGCCATTAACTCGTGTCTTGATTGACATGTTTTGGTTCTCCAAGGTTAGAAGTTTGCCGGCTGGTAAGACCGACCTGAGAGCAATTTGCCCTCTACTATATTGGCTCAGTTCGGGCGCTAAGTAGGCGCAGAAACCCAGGTTTTTTCTTAGTAATCTTGGTATTCCATGAGCCCACGATCGAGCATGATCTGGACCACGTCAGTGAGGTTTCCAGTCTGCGGATCTTGGAGGTAGACGGAGCCGAGCCAGCGCCCGTACTTACCCTTTGTGTCCTTGTACGTTCGCAGTATGACCTCACGTCCGAGTATCAAGTGGCGTAGGTAGTCGCGGGACTTGAGCCCTTGGGTTCGCTCGACACCCCGGATCTCCGGTGCATCGACGCCCTCCTTGCCAGTGGCCACGAGCCGGATGTTCTCGCCCTTGAGCCACGCTTTGAAGCCCAGCGAAATGGAAACTGTGATCGTGTCGCCATCGTACACGTCGTCAACAATTGCTTTGTACTCGTACATGGTGGCTCGCTTAGCTGAACAGGAGGTATTGTCCGGTTTTGGTCTTGGATGGCTCGGGCTCATTCACAGCCACAACCTTCGCGCGTGCTCGCGTGTGGATGGCTTTTCGCTTGGGCGGGTAGACTTGCCAGACATCCTTGATGCGGCACAACCGCTCGGAGGTCCAATCATGTACCTGTCCGTCGGCAACTGCCAGGACGTGCCGGCTGGTTCGTACTAGGTAGCGTCCTTGCGGGGCACCGATGCGTGCCAGTGTCTTGGTGGTCTTGGCCTGCTGTCCTTTGATCCGTCCCATCTTCTCGCACTGGAAGCCCATCTTTTTCAGGGCGGCTTCATACTGCCCTGCAAAGGTTCCGCAGCGGTTGTGTCGTCCTTGTTCCTTGAGGGCCGCGTGGGCCTGCGCGTAGGGGATATCGGCCACGATGGCCAGCGCCTTCACGGCGCAGTCGTATCTTTCGTTGAACTTCCGCGAGTCCTTGTTGATCTCTGCAAATCGGTCGGTCGGCATGTTTTGGTTCCCCTTGGTTTCCGGCCCGGATGGTAAGTCCGGGCTCTGTCTTGACGACTCGGTTATGCTTTGAGCATGTCGAGCAGTTCTTAGGAATGAAAGTGAGAGAGTGCCGCGTGATACTTGAGTGCGGCAGAGATGCCTCCAGAGGTCGGACGAACAGGTGCAAACAGAAATGCGTACAGCGAACGCAGATGGGTCATGGTTGTCTCCTTGGCTTTGTCTGTCCGGGTGGTAAATCCGGGAGGGGGGAAGAAGTTCCCCCCCTATCTATACAGGCTCAGGAGTGGCGCAGGTTAGGCGCAGAAACCCTTGTTTTTACAGGGTTTTCTGAGTATTCGCGAAGCTGGCAGCAAGCTCTAGCAGATGACTGAACTCGATGGCTTCTTTGGTCGTGAGCCGCTGGGTAATGACGCCGTCGTTGGTGTGGACGCAGACGGCGATCTCTCCCTTGCGGACGCTCAGGCCCAGCCTGCCTTCGGCTGGCTCGACCGGCTGTTCAGTTTGCCGCTTGCCGTGCTCGTGCTCGGCCTTGGCCAGCGCCTCCCAGTTCGATTCGTCGGGCAGCGTGTAGTCCATGGACGGATAGCGGGTTGCATCCTCAAGGCCCGTCCATCCGAGCGTATTGCTCCAGTAGACCGCCGCTCCGTCGTCGTCGGGCTCCTTGTGCCGGATGACGTACAACGGCCCCTTGGGCACGCGGATCTTGCAGGTCGCCCAACTGCCGTCGCCGGTGGCCTGCTCCATGGTGATTACGGCCCCGGCGACGGGCTTGCCGTGGGTGTCCGTATTCGACCAGCGGCCAGTGGTTACAAGGTAGATTTGCGTACCCACGGGCAGCTGCCTGCCGACCCACTTGCAATTGGAATCGACTTTGAAGGTTTCGTATTCTCGGATCATGCTTCGCTTTCTTTCGTGGCTGCTTTGTCGGAATAAGACTTGGGGGACGAGCAATCAAATGTCGGCTTGGAGATCCTTCTGTGTGTGTCATAAGGCCCGCCGAAGCTGCGAATGTCTTCGTCGTCGCAGATCGCCAAGACATACCTGTCGCATATTTCCCCCCGCAGGTTTCGAACCGTCACTGAGTAGTATTTCATTGGCTCACGCTTCGCTTTCTTTCTCGACGGCGTTGAGGAAATGGACAAAGGCGATGTCTCGCCGCCTCTGGATGTGCGGCGGTAGGACTCGCAACAGTTCGTGTTCATCGGTGAGCATCTCGGGCGTGACGCCATTGGTATCGACTCGAACGGTTTCCCAGTGTCCCTTCTGGTAGCCGACGGCGATGTCGACGATGACCCGCTCGGAGTCGTCGGCCATGCCGACGGGGAAGTGGCGATTGCACTTCTCGCAGACGTGGGCCTCGTATCCGAGGGCTCCGTCGTAGTAGCGTGTCGTGCCTCCGCATGGGCAGCTTCCTGGATCGTAGACGCTGGTCATGATTTCCCCTTTGCTTTCCGAATAGCTCGAACCGCCATGTCGATCGAGTCCAGGCTGACCCATTCGCGACCCCGTTCAAATTCATCCACGAACTGCTCGACCGCCTTGAGCAGATCGGGCGCGGCCGCGATGAGCCGAGCGTTGGCGTCCAGCTCTTCCATGGTCTGAGCCCCATAGCGGCTATAGTCCTTGGCATCCAATTCTCTCGGTGCCAAATTGTGCTGCACGACGGCGATGTATCGCGACTTGTTAGATACGAGGCTTCCGCCTGCGACCCATGGTCCGGGCGTGTACTTTGTCTCAGTAGTCATCGTCCCATCTTTCTCCAGCGTAGGATTCGTCGAACCACGCGGGCGGGCAGGGTGAGTCGTACTCAGCCGCTCGCTCGCGTGCGCGGTGGTGTTTGTCGCAGCACTCCGGGCAGAGCCCGAAGGTGCCTACTCCACCGACTTGAACTTCGTACTCTTGTGTCTCCTGGGCGGGCCACGTCTTCCCGGCGACTCCGTACCACTGGTGGGTCTTGGAGTTGCCGCCGTGGGCCTCTTCACCCGTGCGGGTGTTGCGAGCCCAGACAATCGTTTCCGCATCGAACACGGTGTCGCAGCGGGTGCATTCAGCTTTCATCTTCGTCGCCTTTCTTGAACAGTCCGAAGTCCTCACCGATGTAGTGAGCCGCTTCGACCGAGAGGATCGAGGCCAGTTCGACCGCGTTGTCTCCTTCGACCACGATGGCGTTGTTGGTTGTCTGCTTTTCACCGATGAACCAGACGAACATCTTGCGGCTTTTGTCGTCGTAGAGCGTGGACGCGATGGCATCGGTGTTGATGATCTGCTTCCGCATCCGTTTCGCGTCGGAGATTTCGATCAGCATCAGTCGTGGCTCCCGTGGTGAACGCCATGCGGATAGTGATCGGGGCACTGGAACGACAGCCGGCACACACACGGAGTCGTCTTGGCCTTGGGGCAGCAGGCTCCCTCGAAGGGCAGCGAGTCTTCGTGCGCGATCGCCTTCATCAGTTCGTCCTGGCTGTCGCCTCGGACGACTCGGGTTGGCTGTACGATCCCGTTCTTGTACGCGGCCCATGTGTTTCGGTTCCACTCGCTCGGCGGCATGATCTGCCAGTCTTGGTGGTAGTAGGATTCTTGGCTCACCATGATCCCTCCCCGTTGAACTGGCCCAGTTCGTACAGCTCGTCCGTCGCAGGGATCTTGACCCCGCGCCGCTTGAGTTCCTGGCTGTAGAGTTCCGCCGCCTCGTCATTGCGGGCGGCCTTGAAGTGGCCGAGCGATCTCGCGGCAGTAACTTCCGCATTGGCGAGCGCGGTCAGCAGTTCTTCGTCGGTCATGTCTTTGAGTTTCATTGGGCAACCTCTCTCAGGATGTTCTGTTCGATCCAGTAAGCGATCTTCTCGCGTTCGACTCGTCCCCGGTCATCCAAGGCCGCGACGAACGTCCAGGGTTTGAACATGAGCCGTTGGCGGGCGACTCGTGCTTCGAGCTGAGCGCCGTCATGGAGGCTCACGGGCTTGCCGCAAGCCATCCGAACTTGGATGGCCATGTCGGCAACTTCCGCCGCGTCGATCATCCACTTGCGGGCTACGTCCACGGCTAAGGGTTCTCCGCTCATTCGCCAGCCTCAATCACTTCGAGTTGCCAAATGGCGAAGGCCGTTGCGTCTCCGATCTCCTTGAGAATGGCCAGCGGTCCGAATCGTGTGGGGACGACCCGCTCGACGTGGCCCTGGGTGTTATGGTCCTGCTTGTAGCGGACCTTCTTTCCACAGAGCTTGTGGGTGTATTGGCTGGGGTACATTTCGCGGTGGGTTTTCATAATCCTCTTCCCTCGAACTTTCGGACTAACTCGGTGCCTTCGGAGCATTTGACGACGAACTTTCCGGGCTGCTCCTGGACGACACGGACGTTCCAGTGGGGGTTTGCTCGCCGCGCTTCGTCGGCGACTAAGAGCGCAAAGTGCTCGCTCATGTTTTGGTTCTCCAAGGTTTGCGAAGCGGGTGGGTGGTAAGTCCACCCGCATAGTACGACTGGGTTTACGCGGACTTGTGTCTCTTGAGCAGATCCATCAGTTGCCGAATCGCGTCGAGCTTGCCGTCGTGAACGCAGCGTTTCACGTCGTTGCAGCGTCCACTCCAGGTGTCATCGGCTCCGCTGAGCATGATGTTTTGGGCCATCGCCTTGATGTCACCCACGATCTGTTCGTCGCTGGCGTGGAACTCGCGTCCCAAATCGACAGCCTGCTGGGCCAAAACCCAGACTTGCCATTCGCCATCGGCTTTGTAGACGCCGTTGGCGTAGCCGCCAATTTCATTGGGAGTCGAAGTGCCGTCGCGTAGCTTGGCGATCAACTGCTCCCTGCGACCCTCGCGGATCGACTTGGTAGTCGCGACGAACTTTTCAATGGTTTCGAAGGTTGTGCTCATGACTCGGTTCTCCAAGGTTCGTGTTCCAGTGGGTTGGTAAGTCTCACTGAGTGAAGTGGGCTGGCCCCTGTCGCTCGGACTGATGCCGACTCGCGTTGGCTCAGGCTCGCGGCCTGACTTAATGCACCGTGCGGAGTTTGCGACTCGGGGCTCAATTGCCCTCTACTATATTGGCTCAGTTGGGCGCTGACTTAGGCGCTCAAAACCCGAGAAAACCCAGGTTTTTTCAGGGTCAAACGCACTTCGCTAGGCGACGAAGGCGAGCTTCATTTGCTGCTCATTGCGGTCCAGAAACTGGAGTGCCGGCAGGATGCGTTTAGGCCACTGCGAGTAGCCTGAGCCGTCGATCGAGTCGGCCTTGAGTTGATCTCGGCAGACCCGCAGTCGGCGGAAGGAATTGACTCTCCCGACATGTACCCACTTGCCCCGCCGCTTAGCTTCATCACAGAAGGGCAGAGCGGTGCGGTGCTTAAACTCTTCACTGCACCCGCCGATGAACAGGGCGTCGATCTGATCCCAGGGCACGCTCTCGATGGTCGCCCCCTCTTGGAGGACGAAGGCCAGCGGGACCGGGACGTAGCCGACCTCGAACTCGGCGATCCGCAGGAAGTCACCGAAGGCGTCGAGCGTGGCCGCGTGGTTGCCGACCACATCGGGTGCGGTGACGAACATCGGCACGCAAGTCCAGCAGTCGATCATCTGATTCCAGAACCGCTCCCACTCGAAGTTCGAGTAAGCCGCGTTGTCCATGGCCCAGAAGCCGTTGCCGCTGGATCGCATGATCTCGCCGATCTGGTTGCCGTTGTTGGGCGTGATAAGCCGACCGAGATACCGCGAGCATAGCTCCGGGTACTCCGTCCAGAGTTCTCGCACCGTGGCGGTGGCCCCTGAGACGAGGATCTTCATGCCCACCGCCTTACGAGCAAACCCACGATGAACCCAGCCACACACGCGATACCCAGCAGGGTCGGAGGGTAGTAGTAGATCGCCCGCCACAGGTTCCAGACGGGCAGAAACGGTCCCAATGCGACCAGTAGCCAGAAGATAAACCAGTCGATCATGATTCTCACCTTGGGTTGAATGCGTGGACACCGCCTCGATCGACTAGAACGAAGTCGGCTTGTGTCACCCGCTGGAGCGTGTCTTGGATGAAGAAACCTGGTTGCACTTTCGGATCACAGACGATCCGCTGCATGGGTCCGGGCGACATGCCCAGATTGACGTGCTCTCCCTTAATCCACTGGCAGACCTGTCTGGATTTCTTGCACTGGTCGCCCTGCTTGTCGGTCGCCGACTTGAAGCGGACATTCTTCAGGGTGATGGACTCAACGCGGTCGATCACCTTGCCCAAGTACCGCACCGAGTAGACGACTCGATCGCGGTATTTCAGATTGCGGTACACGTCGACGTTCACTGGTCACCCCCGATCACCCGCCCCTTGGGTACGGGCTGAGCTTCGGTGACGGACTCGATCTTGAGCCAGCCGATTCCGGTGGTCCGCTCGATATGATTCTTGGCGATGGCGCGTGCGTCCGCCTCGTTCTCAGCTTCGACGAAGAGCACCCGCTGCCGGTTATAGGCGGTGGGGCACTCAGCCCATAGCACTCGGTATTCTTTTAGCACCAGACGATCTCCTCTTCCCGCCGTTCGGCTTCTTGGCAGATGGCCGCCAGCCGCGTGCGGTAGCTCTGGACGCGATCGGCGTCGATTCCGTAGTCCCGATGTTCCGCGTGAACCTTCTCGCCGTTCTCGTTGATGCCGGTTTGGTAGATGTACGGGCGCTGCATGGTGCTCATGTCGGACCTCTCCATGGCCGCCATGATGGTGCGGGCGTCCAGGCTGCCGCACAGATCGTTCTCGACGACCACGAGCCCGAGCGCCCGCCACAGGGCCACGAAGTTGACGTTACTGACGTTCAGCTCGAACGGGTAGCTGCGGACCGTCTCGACGCCGCTGCCCCGGCAGTAGGCGCAGGAGGGCTCTGCCTCGCCGCCTTGGGTGCATAGGCACTGCTCCTGATCGACGTGGGTCAGACCGTGCTTATCGCAGAACTTGCTGTTGTTTCGGATGGTGATGCTAACGCTCATGGGTTCTCCTTGGTGCATGAAAGGGCCGTCTGGTAAGGACGACCCGAAAGGTGGTGAAGTGTGTCAGGCGGCAACGGGAACGATCCGAGCGATCTCCATGAGCATTTCGCCCAGGTTGGCATCGGGTGCGTACTCGCGATCCACCGCTTCTTCGTAGGGGTGCGTGACCGACACGGCATAGTGCTCGGTGTGGTGCTGATCCCAGGTGTGGCCGTATCCGATACGGACATGCCAGCCGTCATGCAGGTCGGCGTGTAGCGCCCACTCGATTCCGATCGGGCATTCGTCCGAGGGATAGATCCAGGCTCGGCAGTCGAACATGGTCTGGATGGCAGCGCGCAGGCTAACAGCTTTGTCGTGATTCTTCATCGGGTTCTCCAAGGTTTTCGGTTCCTGGGGAAGCTGGTAAGACTTCCCCCTCTATCTATATTGGCCCAGTTCGGGCACAGGTAAGGCGCTCAAACTCGCGTTTCACCCTGGTTTTTCCTTGGTCAAACGCGACTCCATCGTTCCACCAGCCAGCCCGCGAACACAGCGAGTCCGGCTATGAGTACGATTGTCAGTATTGCAGTCGCCATCTTGCCCAGTCTACCTCTTGTTCAAAAAGGTCTTTACTTGATGTGATCCGCGTAGAACATCATGAACAGCCCGATCGCGACGATGAGCAGTCCGACGGGTCCGGTTGCTAGAACGGCCATACAGCCGACTAGGATCAGGATGATTCCGATAAATTGGTTTGGGTACTCCATGGGTACAAATCCGCTTCGGTTGTTTACTTCTGCGGGTCAGCGACTTGCTTCCCCCCCTCTCTCTCTTCGCGACTGCGTTACGGAAGGTTTGTGTCTCCAGGCGGGCTGACTCTCTTCCACCACTCGCGAGCGCAATAGTCTTCCCAGCACATTTGGCACCTTCCTTGGCCGGCCCAGACTTCGCCTTTGAGAGATACTCCACAGCTACAGTGCTCGGCTTGCGGCTCTTGCAACTGGCTGGGGTTGGGGTGCTCCCGCTTCCGGCACCAGCAATGCGGCTGGTTGCTGGCTTCCGCGTCCCGGCAATCCGGGTTGATGTCTTGCCAGTTTCGCTCCCCACAGGCCCACTCGAATAGATCCACCCAGCACCACTTGCGGTACACGCGGTCCAGCAGCCTCGCGATCGTGTATCGCCACTTGATGACTTTCACTCTTTCCCCTCCTTTACGATGGCCGCGATGCGTCGGAGCTGATCCAGCGTCAGCTCTTGGTTGTGGTAGCCGAACTGATTCTTGAGGAACCGATCGAGCCGGTCCTTCTCTTCCAGGTCTTGAAAGACTTGTAGGTCGTCGTACACCGTTCCCGGTGAGCGCCAGTCCCCGCCGTCCACCTGCCAGCCGCCGCGCCACTTCCGTTCCTCGGGTGCGAAGCGATCGTCGTCCCTCCACTCCGGACTGTCTTTGCAGCGGAAGTAGACCCACTTGCGTCCGATCTTGGTGATCGTGGCTTCCTGCGGCTCGCCGAACTCGCTCCCGCTTTGGTAGGTCTGAATGCCGCCGACATACCAGACGACTTGCCCGACCGTGAACTTAGCACTCATGCTTGAGGATTCTCCATACTGCTGCGGCGATCCGTCCGTCGGACACGCCTTCGACTTTGATGCCCACCCAGTCCACGATCCACCAACGTAGATGATGCGGATTGAGAAGCTCGACTTGGCACTCGACCACCGCCTGAGCGATGCGGTTGAACGCCCACTGCGTTCTGGCCGGTTGCCTGACCTCGTGACGGAGGCACTTGTAGCAAATCTTGGGCGGCTTACCGCGCCACCATGTTCTGGTGGGCAGCAGAGCCGTGCCCGGATATTCGTTCGTGTCGCAGCGGGTGCATGAATACTCCAGGCCCCCGCCGTGGCGTTTGACTTCGATCATGGATGGCTTCCTCCTTACCATCCCGACTCGAAGTGCCCGCCTTCGTGTCAGAAGAGCCGCTGACAGATGACGGTGAGCGCCCACGCCACGCCGTAGATCGTGCCCACGAACCCAGCCAAGATGGCCAGCAGGACGTGCGTGCCTTCCAGCCCGCGCCAATAGCTGAACTCCTTGTCCGCCTCTTGCAGGATGAACGGAAAGAAGCCCCAGCAGATCACCGCGTAGAGAATCGCTACCGCCCCGATCAATTGCCAATCCATAACCTTACCCCGCGATTGAGAACCTTCCCTTGAGCGACTCCAGGAGCTGCTTGGCCAGCTCGATTCCGAGTGATCCGCCCGCCTCACTGAGCGCAGCCAGCCCGTCCTCGCTGAATCTGCCGTCCATCGCTTCGCTCGCCTGGATCTTCTGAGCCATGAGCTGGGCCAAGCGTGACTGCATTGTGCTCTCGTAATAGGTCGAGACAACCTTGCAGGACATTTCTTGCCCGAGCCGCCACGAGCGACCGCTGGCCTGCCGGAACGTCGAGGTTTTTGTCGGGATCTGATACCAGAACAGCGTGGGCACGTTGTAGGTGTAGCCGCCGAACATCGAGTTCGACTTGCGAAACAGATCCAGGCCAGTCTCGCAGCACCGTGGATTGACGATCAGGGCATCCACCTTCGGCATCCATTTTTCGATCCATTCCTCACGCTTGGTGGTCGGCACCTTACCGCTGCGGAGGATGGCCGACGTGACTCCAACCCGCTTGAGCAGTTCTTGCACCCGTGGCTGCACGTCTCGCTTGTCCGTCATCTCGCAGAAGATGGCGCACTTGCGTCCCTGACTGACTTCCGAGCGGACGAAGTCCATCATCTGCCGTTCCTTGGGCCGGATCATGTCCCGATCGAGTTCCTTGGGCGTGACAATATGTACCCACTTGCCGTCTTCGGTTTCGTATCCGATCGGTCCCCAGCCGTGGGGATGATCCGGGTATCCCATGAGGGCCACGACGATTCGCATGATAAGCCGATGGTCCTTCGTCTCCATGGCTATCTGAACCGCCTGCGCCATGGCCGATTCCAGTTGGCGATAGGCTGCCGCCTGCTCTTCGTCCATGGCCACCGGCTGCACCGTGCGGCTGATGGGTGGCAAGTCGTCGGCGATGTCGGTCAGCTTGAGGAACACCGAGTTCTCCAGCAGATGATCGCCGAACAGGGTGGGCATGATTCCTGGCCGAACCTTGACGCTCCCGCGAGCCCTGGAGCCCCGGCCCGTCTTATTGGACTCAGCGACTTTGACCTTGAGCGTCCGCTCCAGGCGTCCGTAGCGTTCGGCAAACCGCTTGGTTTCTCCGTACTGGAAGCCCATCGCTTGCAGCGACTTCGGTTCCAAGCGGAACAGCAAGTGCTGAATGCTATGCGCGTAGCCGTTGAGGAACGTGCCAGTGAGCGTAATGACTCGCGGAACGGAGCACGCCAACTTGGATGCCGAGATGGCCGCCAGCGTGTCGTCGCCTTGGCAATTATGAACCAGCACTCCACCCGCAAAATAGCAGTGTGTACCTTCGACCTCTAAGTCATAAACAACATCGTCGTTCCGATCGAGGTATTCAACCGAGTGGACACAAATCGCAGATGGGACACCATCATGGCTATCGAGTCCAGATTCGCTTCGGCATCGGATTTTTTGACTCGGATCACGGTCCACCCGAGCGACTTGTAGATCAAATCTTTCCGGCGATCCCGGTCCTTTTGCTGCTTTGTATTGTGGCTTGGACCATCTACCTCTATCGCAATCTTGTGATCCAGGTCCGCCACGTCGATCCCGAGCCATTTCCAATTCTTGATTCCCGTCGTCACACGAGCTTCGCATTCCATACCCAACCTCTCGGCGAGCATCGCCTGCTCCCTCGGCACCGGCTTTCCATTCCCGCCCCTGGCCACGGGAAATGGCTTGCCTTTCAACTGCTGCGCCCGCTGTCGCCGCATCTCCTGAAACTCGGGGCTGTGATTCTTGCGTTTCATATTTTCGGAGTGCGCCCGGCGTCCTTCGTCGGTCATTCTCTTCGGCTTGGGGCGCGACTGGAGCCTGCGGTACTCGTCGGTCTGCATCCATGCACGATGGCATTCCCAGGAGCAGAACCGAATGTTCTTGTCCTTTTGACGCGGTCGATATTCCGTCCCGCACGTCCCGCATACACGAACTCTTTTCACAGTCATGCTTTGCCAATAGCACTCGCGAGAACAAAAAACTTTCTTCGCGTTCACGAACGTCACCTCGAACGTCTCGTGGCAGTGCTTGCACATTCGATTTTGCGGGTACTTGCTCGTTTTCGCCATATAGCTCGTCTCCAGGCTTGAGATCCTTAGCCGCAATCCAGCGTCCGTTGGCGTAAAAATGGTGCCCCTCTGTAGAAACGACCGACTGACCGTTACTGAGTGTCACCTTTACAAAGGGATCTTGCCGCTGATTCACCCATTTTCTAGTGACCTTTGCCCAAACCAATTGCTTGCCGTCGAACGACCGGACGTAGTCACCCGCCTGGACATTTCTGATTGGCACATCGCCCGAAGCGGTAGCAACCGCGACTTCTGCCGGGAAGCACTGGTGGATCTCGTCTAGGATGGCGTAGTCGAACAGCCCCTTCATCTTCTTATGGATGTAGGTCGCGATCGGCCAGCGGTCGTATTCGTGCGTCCACTGCCAGAGCAGTTCCCCGCAGTACGGGCATTTCGTTCTTCGCTTCTCCAGGTCCTCGATGGGCGTGAAGCCGATCTCGCTACCGTCCGCGTCGTACTCCATCAGGGTTTCGCAGCAGCCGGGGCACTTGAGGATCTCCGGGTCGGATCGGTCCTTGAGCACAGCCGGCCTCCACTTGGCTCCGAGCTTGGCCATGGACTCGCTGACGATCCAGTATTCCTCGGCCACGGGCTTGCAGCGGAAGCGAGCCAGCGTGGTCAGCTCGGAGTATCGCTGGATGATGCGCGGCCGTGCCGTGGGTAGGATCGTCTGCACTTCCCGCTTCCACTTCTCCACGAGATGCGGCGGGCACATGACGATGGCCCGATAAGGCCGCCCCTGAGCGTGCGTGTGGACCGCTGCAATGGAACAGGTTGTCTTACCCGTCCCGAGTTCCCCGTTGATGTAGACGGTACTGCGGCCTTCCTGCATGGCCTTCACGGCCCCGGCCACGGCGTCGTACTGGCCGCTGATAAGCGACCGCTTCATCTTGGGTAGCTTGAGATCCCGCTTGCCTTTGACGTGCAAGGGTTGGAAGTTCTGCTCGATCTTCTCGGCGAGCTGCTCGGAGTAGGCGGTTAGGTATTCGGTGACTTCGCTCACACGATGGCCTTTCTGGTTTTGACTAGGGTGGAAACGATGGCGTCCAGTTCTTCGGAACCGAACTCAGCCATGGCGGCCTTGCAGCCGAACGTCCGCATGTCTTGGATCATGCCCAGGCTGCGCAGCTTTTCCTCGATGTGTGGCATCCACTCGGGCAGCACGGGCGTGGTGATATGGTCCGAGAGGATGTACCGCTTGAGCTGCTCACTGGCATCGCCCAGCAGTAGCTGAGGGTCTTTGGCCACGGCGATCATGTGCGCGGTGGAATACTTCGGCAGCCGCGTGACGACGACCGTGTAGCCGCCGTCATACGACCCGCAGCGACCGATCTCGTCGGCCACTACGTCGAAGTCCTTGCCGCTTTGGACCATCGCCTTGGCCGCCTTGACCAGATTGGCGGGACCGGCCACGGACATGAACATCAGCGCAGGTTCATCCACCGTTCGAGCGGCGGCGTTAGCCTTGAGCCCGATCGAGTTGGACTTGCCGCTCCCGCTGTAACGGTTAAGCGTGAGTTTGTTTAGCTCCATCGGCGCATTCGTCCTCCCCTTGGCATCTTCGGTGTTCGGTTGCGAGCCAGCGCGGCGGTGTCGCCCCGGTATTCTTCCGGCACTTGATCTTCCGTGGACGTGTCCACGATGTCGCGGATATTGCCTTGCTGGTCCAGGGTCCGGATCACCAGCTCGATCTTCTCTTCGATCACCAGCCGTTCGTGTTTGTTGTCGCTGGTGCGGCTTGTCTCTTTGACCCGTTCGCCCTTGCGGCTGGTCCCGCGCACGACGTGGGGCGGCTCTCCCGGCTTATGGATGCGACCGTTGAGGTAGCCAGCCGCCAGCAGAAGGGCGACGTGCCCCTCGCCTAGCGTGAGGGGTGGGCGAACCTGCTTGCGATCTTGCTGGTGCCGCCTTTGGATGTCCTCGACGACCTGCTCGAAGTCCATCAGCCCCCGCAGTTCTTGATCGTCGTAGGCGACCTTGCGGAACTCGAACAGTTCTCCGGGCCGCAGCTTGTAGTTCGCTTGCCACATCAGATCCATGTTGAGCATGGGGAACTGCCATGGCGGGTAGCGATCCGTCTTGGCCTTCTTTCGCTTCTGGGCGAGGACCACGCATTCATCGAACTTGCGGACTTCTTTCGGGAAGTCGAACGAGCCGATGTTCTGAAACCAGTTGTGCAGGAACAGCTTGATCGGTCCGGTGTTCATCAGCACGCGCCGCGGTAGGACGAAGGCCAGCAAGCCTCCGGGCCTGAGAGCGGTCGTCGCCTTAGCCAGGAACATCTGCTCGGATCTGGCCGAGTGACCCAGCTCGTGATCGTAGGGCGGATTGAGGTAGAGCATGGATGCTCTGCCGGTATAGAAGGCGCTCGACTGGAAGTCGGTGCGCTCGGTGACGACCGCCGTGGGCAGCCGTGCCTTGAGGGCTCGGCTTCGTCCTTCGTGTAGCTCACAGGCGACGATGCGTGACTCGTCGAGCCCGAGTTTGTTTGCGAGTGCCTGGACGGCTTCTCCTTCGCCTGCGCATGGGTCGCAGATCACCGCCTCTTCGTGAACCTCTTGGATCACTTCGGCGATCAGATCGACGACCGGCAATGGCAGGGGGAAAAAACCAAGGCGTTCTTGGCTAGCGAGTCTCGCCATTTACATCTCCCGGTAGGTTTCTGGTTCCATCCTGTTCGACCAGATTCCGGGCGATGCGTGTCAGCTCGGGTAGACCCGCTGCATGGAGATGGGCGTGGAGTAGCCCGAGACTTGCGCCCGGACGAATCCTGGGCCGTAGATCATGACTTGCCGATTGGTGCCGCTGAAGGAAACATCGCTTCCGCTTTCCTGGGCGATCGACTCATTGGCGTCGGCTTCCGCCGACGTGTCACCCACCGACTCGTAGACGGTGATGCTGGCTGCACCGACGCCCGTGAAGGAAATCTTGTTGAGTCCGTCCCGCAGGGCCAGCCACTGCGACGCGCCGTTGGCCGTGATGCTGACGGTTTCGTTGTTGCTGATGGCTGGCATGGCTTTCTCGTATGACGAAGAACTTAGGCGGGTTCAGGAGCCGGCAGTAGAGCTTCGAACTGCGACATGCTCAAGGCGGTGAGTCCGCTTGCGATCCACTGGCTCGCTTTGAGTGTTGCACCTTGCACCTGCCCTGCCCAAGCCTGGGCGGGTGCGTAGAGTGTTTCGTCGTTACAACCAGCCCCACTGTCAATAACGGTAATTGAAGCAGTGTTATCGGGGCCAATAGGCAACTGCGTTGGTCAGTATGTCCGCGCATATGTATGTGTTCTGGCCGTCGCTAACCTGCGGAAATTTTGAGCGTGCCACTGTCTGACCAGAGAGCACCGGCAACTGCGGGATCACTGGTCGGGATTGTGGGCAGCAAAATCAAACCATCACTGTTGATCGTCATGTGTGTCGTTAACGTATTGGCTGTCGCACCAGAGCTGCCCGCAGCTGCCGTCCGGAAATTTAGCGATCCACCGTCTGCTGATCCTGTGCCAATCCCGCCAGCCAGTGATACGTTCGCACCGGCGACATCTGTGCCGCTGCCACCCGTGCCATGTATCACATAACTTTTTGGGTCAGAATCTGTGACACCACTGCCAAAATAAACGTCGGAAATATGCGTCTTGTATCCGCCTCCCAAATCACCGCTCGATCCAGCGACGAATGCGTTACTGATTGCAGATTCGATGCGTGAGGCAAATCCCAGCAGAATGTTAGCGTATGCGCCTGATCCGTTTTCGCCTGCGTACGCACCAACCGCCACGACACC
>JANSWS010000770.1 GCA_024743355.1 bacterium | reverse complement strand
TCGATGGTTTGGCCTTCTGCCAACGTCTCGATGAGGACTTGGCAGTCTTCGCCATCGTCCCCGCAAATGCCAAGGATATCGGCGAGGCTCGGGTCCAAGGCAAAGGCCTCCTTGTTTGCTGCACCCAAATAGTCAGCGAACGTAATGGCAATGTCGGTTGGAGCATTAAGAAGCGCTGAGCGTCTTAGTTGTACCCAGTCGAATTCGCCGACACGCCGATCACGATTTGTCGTGGTGGTCTTCTCCAGCGGTTGCAGCGTCCCCGGTGCAATACCGGCTCGTCGTTCGATAGTGGACCAATCGATTTCGATCCCCACATCGCCAGAGGGACCACCTACGCGAATGGGATATGTTCGGCAAACCATGACGATCTTGCGCACGCGGGAAGGAGCAATACCGGCGTCAGAAAGGCAACCACTTGCTGTCGTGTCGCGTGATGTGACGTACGGATACGGTCCGTGCAGCATGCTCAGCGAAGTTCCTTGGGTCCCTTCTAGGAGAATAGGAGCTTTGCGAAGATACGCGTCCTCTAGAATCTCTTGGGAATCGCAACAATAGCTTTGGAGTTCCGGAATGTCTTTCGCATGGCGAACCAGATCAGGCCCTGTCTGGCCTCGATCGATTATGCGGCGCGACGACGCTGCACCAACGCCTTGGCCGGTTGAGCCAATGACATGTAGTTTTTCCTGCTCGAGCCTAATGTCCCGTTCTTCGATGATGAGGGCCTTGCTATCGATGAACAGCCGTCCTTTTTCCAACTTGTGTTGTTGGATCTCGACGAGCAGCTTCTCAACATTGATGATTGCTCCGGCACCGAGAAGCACTTTGGCATTCGGCGCCCGTTCTGAGCCTGACGGAATATGATAGTAGACTTCGACGGGGTCGCCAAAAACCTTGTGGCCGGCATTCGGTCCACCGACTCGCACGAGTACCTCATACTCGGGCGCAATGTGGCCAACAATATTACCCTTCCCCTCGCTACCGAACTGTCCCCCCACAAGTACGTCAACGATTGGTGTGGCCGACCTAGGGTAGAAATTTAGGAGAGCGGTCGCTCGGACGCACACGGCAGCGGGCGAGCATCGGCCGGTGTCAATTACCACGTCGGCCATTTCGGCAAGCGTGTCGACGTTTCGCTCTGTCTTGCTTTTTGCGAGGTCGCTGTAGGACGCGATCCCTTCGCCATGGTCGCGCCCGGCCCATCGCTCCGTGAGCAATCGACTATCAGCATAGAGATGGATGTGGTGGACTCGAGCGCCAAAGGCCTTCCTTAAGGCCTCAACTTGGCCAGCGATTCTTACGCTGTCGATTACAACAAGTTCCGGAAGGTCGCCTTCCGGAAGTTGAGCCAAGTGGATAATTAGTGCCTCAGCTACCCAAGCGCCTCCATCACGCCGATC
>JANSWS010000583.1 GCA_024743355.1 bacterium | reverse complement strand
TTTCCAATTCGGCATCCGTAACCGCGGGATCTGATTTGCCATCACCCCACTGCGGCAAAACACCCAACCCCGCCGACATTTCGTAAAGTGTAACGGCAGCCGAATAACGCTCGGCAGCATCGTCCCACTGACGGGGTTTTCGGTTCAGGAGAAACGGATCGATGTATCCCGGGGTGCCGACACGAATGTTGTCGAGCGGAACGCCGGTCAAGGAAAAATCAAATAAGATCAACTGGTTTCGTTTCTTCGTCAGCGATCTAATGCCTATGTTATCGGGCTTGATGTCCCGATGCCTTCTTCCGTGGCGTTCTAGTGAAGCGACTGCGGAAAGCAAATCCTCTCCATAGCGCCCAAGCAACTCCAGTCCCGGCACTCCCTCCTTGCGCAGAAAACTTGCCAACGTATCGTCGCCTGCTTTCTGCAAGACCAACACGGTGTGTCCTGCCATTTCGAGTTCATCGTAGATGGCGACGATGAATTCGCTTTGGATCGACCGCAGGGCAGCGGCTTCTTCATGAAGTCGATGATTATCGTCCTCGGACAGGGCAACCTTCAGGACGTACTCCTGTTCACCCCTACTGACGAGCAATGCCTTGGCAGTTGCTCCTTGCCCCAACTCTTTTTCGACGACATATCCGCCTTCCAATCGGTCACCGCGTCGGGCTTTCAGGGGATCCGATACGAAAGTCTCTTCGGGAGCAGTAAGTTCATCTTCAACATCATCCAGCAAGGCCAGGAAATCTTCGACCGAACCGACTCTCGTATTCACATCGGGATGGGTGCACCAGAGGATCATCTCCTCTAACTTTGGCCCGACTCCGTCAACGACTGCGGACAAGCTGAGCCCCTTGTTGTCCCTGATTACCTTCATCAAATCCGAAGGACTGTTCGCGGGCGGTCGACCTGAGAACAAGTGGTAGGCGATGGCTCCGAGTGAAAACACGTCCGATGCCTCAGAAACATTTCGCTGGTCGCCGATGGCCTCTGGCGACATATAGACGAATGATTGAGCCTCTACCAAGTCCTCAACATTCGTCACTCGCCCCGAAGTGACGGTTGCGTCGCGCACCCCAACCTGCCAGTTGAAGACTTGTGGGTAAAGCTTGGAAGGATCGTCGAACGGTGTGGAATCCTCCTTAACTTGCATGGTTCCAATCGATGCTTCCGACTCAGCTTTCGCGCGTCCCCCCTCATCTTTCATGATCAAGATGCTTTGGGGAGACAATGCGCGGTGAATGACCCTTCGTCTATGTGCGTAGCGAATAGCGTCTGCAATTTGGCGGAGAAGCTTGATTCTGTGTTCGGAGGTGAGCTTGTGACAATGCGTTGCCAAATAGTGGTCAAAACGAATCGCATGCGGATCGAGATAACGAAACAACAGAGCCGGACCGAGATCATGCTCTTTGTAATCGAGCACTGGCAGAACATTCGGATGGTTCAGCGACTGGAGGATCTGGAATTCTCGGGCCGCGGCACGTCGCAGCCTTTGACGTTCTTCCTCCCCGGATGCTTGAGCTACGGTATACAGACGAACACGGCAGTGGATTCCGTCGAACGACGCATGTTTAGCGAGCCGATCTTGGTAACCGGGACCATCTTCCAGCAAATCGCCGAGTACATAATCTCCAACTCGTCGGGACTTTTGAGACGGACGAATTCCAGCCTGCTCCATCGCGCGTGCCAGCGCCTTGGATACTTTGGCGTCAATCAAGTTGCGAGATTCAAGATCGATGCCCGGTCCGACACGATTTAGCAGCGCTTCCAGAATTCCTTGGCGGGCCGGTCGACTATCATCTGCTGGTCGATCCTTGAGAAGAACTCGGTTTCGTGCATTCCCGTCCAGATCACACTTCACATCGTCTGAGGACAAGAAAACCAACGGTTCCAGAAAAGGGACCCGGATCTTCTTGACTGCCTGCTGCGATTTAAGCAGCGAGACCAAGGCTTTCGCCTTCCGGTTGGCCAGCAAAACGGGGTTGTCTTCGGATCTCGATTTGCCGTCGTGCGTCCTGGTCCAGGTACTGGCGTCACCCCCGACTCGTCCGGGCCAACTCTTTATTTCGACGAGCCAGAAGCCCTGTTTCGTGAGAACCAGAAGATCGACCTCGTAGATAGCTCCGTCAAAGGTCTGAAATTCAAAATTAGACCAGGCGCGGTACGGGTCATGATTCGGAAGCCCGGCGCGAACGAAGTCCAGACCTCTTCGCTCCCACTCATACTGCGAAGGCGTAATGATTTTCCAACGTGGTGTTTCCATAGGGAGTCTGGCGTACTAGCGAGGTCTACTTGCTTTCCGATGTCCCCTCAGAGTTGGCTGTACTTTTTTGAGCAGCGCGTCTAGCTCCCTCTGACGAAACAGCCGGTAGCCATTGACGGGGTGGCGCTCTGAATCGATCTTCCCGGCATTGGTCCAGTTGCGGAGCGTATTCGGTGAGACGCCCAAATATTCGGCAGCATCCGAAATTCGCAGGAAGTCTTTTAGTTTGTCCATAGCCAAACAGCCCCCCAAGATTGACTTGTTTCAATGATTGGGTAACCTTACCAAACGCAGTTACACTTGCCAATCAGTCTAAGTTTCGCAAACGCATGGATTACGTCGATCTATCGATCCATGGGAGCGAGTCGATTGACCTGAGCGCTAGGAGCCCGAGCCCTACCTTCTACGTCTAGCAACACATGAGCAACCTTGATCTGCAAAAGGAGATAGGCAGGTTTCGCGAGCGACTTTTAGACTTGAGCTTACGGAACCCGCTGCTGAACTATCGCAAGAGCAAGCGACGGACGCTACAGATCGTAAACGAGCTTCCGAACGTCATCTATGAACGGCTAGTGGGTGACGGCAAGTCCTTCATATTCGACTTTGTACCCGACCCGCCGACGGACGAATCATCCGACCTCAAGACACAGTCCCAGCAAGCTGAGCTTTTCGGTACTGCAACGGATGGCGATGGCTTAAGCGCCAGTGATGGCCGAGAAGTAGGGTCTGCCGCAACAGAATCCAATCAGGTTGAGCGAGACGTTCAACGCTTCTCTATCGACCTTCCAACTGCTCCCGAACATACCAAGTCTCTGGAAAAGCATTTGGTTGACGAGAAGCTTCAGACAAATCTTGTCAAAGACAAGTTACACGCTGTTCTGCGATACATGCAGCGTGAAGCCACAACCGCCATGCAGGAAACTGGCATCAATTACCTGTTTCTAGCAGTGGGTTTTCTGTCCTGGCAGGAGACAGAGTCTTCTGAGAAGGACCGAATGGCACCCCTGATCTTGATTCCAGTCAAGATCGAAAAGGTTTCCAAAGGTAATGGTGAGGCTCGGTATACCGCGTCCTGGGACGAGGACGATGTTCAATTCAACCTAAGTCTCCAGAAGAAGCTGGAACGAGATTTTGAACTCAAGCTGCCATTCTTCGATTTTGAGACAACACCAGAAGAATACTTTGCTTCCATTCAGGCGGCGATTGCTGCTAAGCCAGCATGGGCAATCCGCAGGGAAGCTTTACTGGGGTTCTTCACTTTTCACAAATTGTCAATGTACGCAGACATTGATCCAGCCAATTGGGATCTTAAATCAGAAGATGGCTCTGGTGCTATTCTGTCTCA
>JANSWS010000365.1 GCA_024743355.1 bacterium | reverse complement strand
GATCGTGCACGGACACAGATTTCATTCGGCAAACTGAGGCTGAAACAATGACTCGTTTGAATCCACATTCACTCTGCGTGCGTTTGCGATCGTTAGCAATGGTGTTGGGCATTACAAGCTCGTTCGAATCTCTGTAGTCAGCCGAAATTTGCGGAGTCACTGTGACGTCGCATGTGATTGCCGAATCAACGAAGTGCCAACGCCAGCGCGATCCACACCTCGGGGCTAAAGTACAGCTCTTTGTAAAAGTAGGGCGTTGCCGCGGTTGTTCGATGTAAGAAGTCCGGATTAAATGCACTGAGGAGCAAACCATGACTCGTCGAATCTGTGGACTCATCACTGTGGTATGCTGGCTGGTCACACTAACGTTGAATGCTGCCGAGACGCGGAACAACGTCGTCCTGTTTCTAATTGACGACCTCGGCTGGCGCGACCTGGGCTGCCAGGGAAGCACGTTCTATCAGACTCCCAATATCGATCGGCTGGCTAGCGAAGGAGTTCGCTTCACGGATGCGTACGCGGCGTGTGCCGTCTGCTCGCCGACCAGAGCGGCCGTGTTGACTGGGAAGTATCCTGCGCGGCTGATGCTCACCAACTGGCTGCCCGATGGCCGCTGGAATCCGAAAGCCAAGTTGCGCGAAGGACGATTCTTACGCGGACTTCCGGTTGAAGAATTTACCTTAGCCGAGGCCTTGCGCGCCGCCGGTTATCGTACCGCGAGCATCGGCAAATGGCATCTTGGCAGCGAGCCATTTTCTCTGCCCGAGCACCATGGTTTTGACGTCAACATCGCTGGCAACGCGCACGGTGCACCAGGCAGCTACTTCTTTCCCTATCGCGGCAACTGGTTGATTCCAACCACCGAGTTGCGAGCCCAATGGAATGTGCTGCCCGATGGCCAGGAAGGTGAATACCTCACCGATCGGCTGACGGACGAGGCCGTGAAATTCCTGCGTGATACTCAAACGGCGAAGAGCCAGGAACCAGGAGCCAAGAGCACGGCACAGCCCTTCTTCCTTTACTTCCCGCACTACGGCGTCCACACTCCGCTACAAGCCAAACCGGAAGTCACCGCTAAATACGAAAGCGTCCCGGAGGCCGAGCGTCAGGGCAAACCGGAGTATGCTGCCATGGTCGAGAGCATCGACGACAGCGTGGGGCGTGTGATGGACACGCTACAGGAACTGAAGCTCGACCAAGACACCATCATTATTTTCACCAGTGACAACGGTGGTTTCTACAACGCCACCAGCAATGCACCCTTGCGGGCGAACAAAGGTGCGTATTACGAAGGCGGCATCCGTGTGCCGTTAATCGTGAAATGGCCGGGCGTGACGAAGCCTGGCCTCGTCGTGAGCGAACCGGTCACCAGCACCGATCTTTATCCGACCTGCCTGGCAGCAGCCGGATTGCCCGGGTTGCCGAATCAACACGTGGATGGCCTGAATCTCAGGCCCGTTCTGACGGGCGCCGGTGCCTTGCCCGAGCGCGGCCTGTTCTGGCATTTTCCGCACTACAACGACCATCCCTCCAGCCTGCCCAGCAGCGTCATCCGCAAAGGCTCTTGGAAGCTGATCGAAACCTTCGACCCTGAAGGCATTGAACTCTACAACCTAGCCAACGACTTGAGCGAAACTAAAAACCTCGCCAGCACGGAAGCCGCGAAGCTGAATGAACTCCAACGAGAGCTCGACGCGTGGCGGAAAGATGTTGATGCTGAGGTGATGAGGCCGAACCCAGACTATGATCCGTTGGTGAAACCAGCGAAGAAGAAAAAGAAGAAGGAGGCTGGCGGATGAAACGTCTCGTCCTGCTCGCGGCGTTTTTCGCCATTTGTGCTCGGTCATTCGCAACCGAGCCCCGACCCAACGTCCTGTTCATCGCCGTGGACGATCTGCGCACGTCACTGGGCTGCTATGGCGATAGGCTGGTAAAGTCGCCGAACATCGATCGTTTTGCCGGCACGGCCCGTCGCTTCGATCATGCCTACACGCAGCAGGCCGTGTGCGGACCATCGCGCACGTCCCTGCTGACTGGCCGACTGCCGGACAACACGCGGGTCTGGCACAACCGCAACCGTTTTCGGGATGCGCATCCGGATATCGTCACGCTGCCTCAGCTTTTCAAACAACATGGCTATCACACGGTCTCGCTGGGCAAGATTTTCAGCGGTGACGAAAGGGAACTTGATCCCGCTTCGTGGTCCGAGCCAGAAATCCTGAGGCAAGAGGGCTGGAGAAACGCTGCCCTTGGCGATTCTGGCGGCGAGGGGAAAGGCGCGGCCTGGGAGTCTGCCGACGTGCCAGACGAAGGCTACTCGGATGGCAAGCTTGCCAAGCTGGCCGTCGAAAAACTTGCCAACTTGCAAAGTAACGGAAAGCCGTTTTTTCTCGCCGTGGGTTTCTTCAAACCGCACCTGCCATTCAACGCCCCGAAACGATACTGGACCCTCTACGATCCCGCGGCCTTCGAATTGAATGACGACGGACAAAGTGTGAGAGGCATCTCCGAGCACGCCCATCATAGCCATCGTGAACTCGGCGGCTACCGCGATATTCCGAAGGACGAGCACCTGGATGCGGCCACGACGCGGACGCTGCGTCATGGATATCACGCCTGCGTGAGCTACACCGACGCACAGATCGGTAAACTACTCAATGCGCTCGATCAGCTCGGCCTCACGCAGAACACGATCGTCGTGCTCTGGGGCGATCACGGCTTCAGCCTCGGCGAGAAAGATCGCTGGTGCAAAGGGACTAACTTCGAACGCGATACTCGCGTGCCGCTGCTCATTCGAACGCCTGGCCTCAAGGAACCCGGAGCCGCAGCGGCGGGACTCGTGGAGTTGGTGGATGTATATCCCACTCTCGCTGAACTCGCCTCGCTGCCTGCGCCGCAAGGTCTCGATGGTCACAGCCTCGTACCCATGCTCACGGATCCGAAATCACCCGGACGCGAAGCGGTCCTGAGTCAGTTCGCCCGCCCCTTCAGCCCCAATACCCCTAAGTTTATGGGCTACTCGCTGCGCACCGCCACTCATCGCTACACCCGCTGGATCGACTGGCAATTTGGTCAAACTGTCGCCGAGGAGCTCTATGATTACGCCTCCGGCCCCAGCGCAAGCCATGAAGGCGCGTTCTGGATCGAACAGGAAAACATTGTCCTGCACTCTGGACTGTCGGCCACGCGCCAGGCGTTAAGCCAGCAACTCGATCAGATGCTCAACCGGCGCGTCACGGTTAAGCTCAACGACGGACCGGTTGCCAACAAACAGAGAAAGACGAAAAAGCCATGAAGCGCTCATTCGTACTTCTCACTACCCTGCTTTCAAAGCCGTTGGTCGCACTGCACTCCGACGAACCCAAGACGCCAACAGGTGAGCCGACTTCATTGGTGGATGTGTTGACTATCCAACGGCCTGCGCCAACCGTTGCGACGCGACTTTAGGAGCGTCTTGCTGACCTACCTCTCCGGAGCCGGCGTGGGGATCAATACCGCAACGTTCAAGATCGCAACGGGCGATCCCGCTGCGTTTTGGCTACTGACCTTGCGCTAGCGAATAGCCAGGCAAGCCCTCGAAGTTGTAGAGGTTTTCTGTCTTGATAATCTTGATACCAGCTGCGTTGATTCGACCCATCAATGCCAACACTCTATCATAGTCACATTCGCCGCCATGGGTGAATGCCTTCGTTCCTACCTCGAGACTCCGGGATCCGCCACGTACTTTTGATAGAAGGCATCGATGTCGACCGGGGCGTATCCAGCGTGTACGAGTACGGCGTAGCGCAAACGCAGTGATCCGGCGGGCGGCACCTGGACGCGACTAGGTTCGCCCTTTTTCATGGCGGCTCGGCCAAATGGATTGGCTACCAGCAAACCATAATCGCGGGCGTGAAACCAACTTGCTCTGAAGTTAGACGGATGACAGAAGACGGCAACTCCAACCTCGCGATCATCGATCACGCCGCCATAGTTGCACCAATTCGCGGAGTGGCTCCAGATGGCTTTTGCCTGGGCGCGGCCCGTTGCATCCTGGAGCGTGCCGCCTGAGACTTCGCTGATCGGGGTGGCAACTCGGATTCCTAACCCCATTTCTTCCTGGTCGCCAAAATAGAACGTCCGCTGGCTGGTGAAAGTCGAGTCGAAGGAAAGCAGGTAAGCATCCGCCCAAGCGTGAATACCAAATTTAAACTCTTCGTCGCAAATTACCGCACCATCCTGGTCAACGTATTGCTTGTGCTGTATGAAGCCGCCGCGGCTATCGTCTGCAAGGGGTGGTTGAACAAAAGTTACATGCTGAACGTCACCTTGGTTGCGCCAGAAATCGACCCCGTTGACATCTCCAAAGCCCAGCCAGATCCCGGGGTGCATGGTGGCATGATCATCGCGGTCGTCGGGCCCGGGAGGATGATTGCGAGTGACTTGGGTACCTCCCAGAGTCTTTACGTGGGCGAAGTAAGGGCGTTTGACTTTGCCTGAGGGGTCTCGCAGAAAGTAGGTGCCGACATGTTGGTCATTGACGAATATCGCAACCGAGTCCGTTTCAGATTGGAATGAGACTGAGCCATCCTCAGCCAGGCCGCGGCTGGCTGCAAAGGCGATCGTGGCAATCAACAGCAGACGTTGGAGTGGATGATGTTGCATGTTATGTTCCTCAGGCTTGCGCCGGAATAGCCCAGTGACCTCCTTCGCGATACGACCTGCCCAGCAACGTCGACGCGGTTTTGTCTCCGACCACGGTCCCGCTTTTGGTATCGATTTGCAGAGAGCGTCCGACTCGCAACGACACGTTGGCAAGATGGACGAGTGAGCACGAGTCGTGGGCCTCGACCATGTTGGCCACTGGCACTCGGGTTTGCTCGATCGACTCGAGAAAATCCAGCTGGTGGCTAGCCGCCATAGAAACTTCGGCCGGCTTGATATCTCGAAGCGGGCGGTTGTCTTCATCCCAAACACTCAACTTGCCGCGTTTGCTGACGAAGAGCATGCCCTGAGTTCCGTAAAACTCGATTCCCGTATCGACGTTGTGCGGATAGTTTTTGGACCAGATGCGCATTTCAAAAATGAGCTGTTTCGCAGCTTGCTCAGAATTCTTGCCCGGCCATTGAAAAGCACAGGTTGCGGTATCGGGGAATTGTTGGTCGTCGTCAAAATAAAATTTACCACCCATGGCCGTGACCATCGATGGCAATCCATGGACGCCAAGACCCCAGCGGGCAATATCGATTTCATGAGTGCCGTCGTTGCCGATGTCGCCTGTCCCGAAATTGTGCCACCAGTGCCAATCGTAATGAAAACGATTGCTTTGAAAGGGCACGAACTCCGCCGGACCTACCCAGGTGTCGTAGTCGACATGGGCAGGAGGAGTCGAGGGGCGAGCGTGGCCGATATTGCGTCTGCGTTGCACGTTCCAGGCCTTGCAGACTAGAACCTCGCCGATCAGGCCGTCATGAAGCAGCTGAATGGCACCGGCGATATGAGGGTTGCTCCGGCTCTGGGTTCCGTGCTGTATGACAACCTGATTTTGCGCTGCTGCCTCCAGCAACCAAGCACCTTCGAGCAAGTTGTGGCTACACGGCTTCTCGACGTAGACATGTTTGTGCGCCTGGCAAGCCAGGATCGCTGCGGGTGCATGCCAATGATCCGGGGTGGCTATGACGACTGCGTCGATGCGTTTGTCGTCCAGCACTCGCCGCAGGTCGGATGACGTTGCGGGTGCCGCATGCTGGCCAGCCGCTTGCTGGAAAGCTGCTAATTGCTGCGCATCGGGATCGCAGGCCCAGCCAAGGTCTGCTTCATTTGCAAAGCTCTTTTGCAGACCGCGTGCCCTGCCGCCGCATCCAATCATGCCAATCGACAACTTGGATTTCCCGACAGCTGATTTCGCGACGCGTTGGTAGGCCAATGCTGAAAGTCCAGTTGTTGCCGTGCTGAGCATCCAGTTTCGGCGCGATGGTCGAGTCATCTTCGGCGTCTCCTGGGCGGGATGGGGAAGTTGCTGAGGGAAATCGAATGACGTAGCAGCTAGAGTCTTAAGGCGGCGTGGCTGTTAACGCAAAGTGTCACTTGTAGGTTGGGTAAACCGCGGACCAGATGGATCGTTGCGGTCAATTCTTGAGATGGTTGAAAGTATACTATGACAGTTTGCTCGGGAAGATTTACCTGCCAAGCTGTTTTCCTGTATACTCAGTCTCCCTACCCTTCCCCGCCCTGCAGCCTCGCCCAGATACTGCATTGCATTGTGTTCACGATCGCAGATCGAGACCAAGCATCATGAATGAACGACGATTTGACTTATTGCGAGTTGCGTTTTTCTGCTTCATCACGCTTTGCTCGCAAACTTACTGTTGCTCGACAGCCCATGCTCAGCAGGACGACTCGCGTGCTGATGCCCCGGACGGCGATTTGCAGTTTGTTCAAGAAAAAGTACTTCCGCTACTCCGCGAGCACTGCTACGAGTGTCATAGCCACCGAGTCGGCAAAGCTCGTGGCGGGCTGGTGCTGGATTCGCTTTCCAGCATTCTGGTTGGAGGCGATAGTGGTCCCGCCGTTGAGCCTGGCAATCCGGATTCAAGCCTGTTGATTGAGGCCATTCGATTTGAAGGTCTGGAGATGCCGCCGGAAGGCCAGCTTGATGAGGAGTCCATTCAAATCTTGATCGAGTGGATTCAACGTCAAACAGCTGATCTTACCTGGAGTGATAGCCAAGCCGATGGGGGTGCGAATGCATCTCCCGGCTCGATGCATTCGAGCGCTTCAGCGCAAGGGTCTATATCCGAGCCACATTGGGCGTTTCGTCCTTTGCCATCGGCGACGATAGAGGCCTCGAGTCCCTCGGACGCCATCGACGTGCTGGTGCAACGGGCACGAAGGAGCGCCGGAGTAGAGGCAGTATCGCCGGCCGATAAACGCACTGTTGTACTTCGGCTTTTTTCCGATTTGATCGGATTGCCACCAACACCCGAGCAGCTTGAGCGTATGACAGGCGAAGACTCTCCGTCCCTCGACGTGATCGTTGATGAATTGTTGGCGATGCCTGAGTTCGGTGAGCGCTGGGGGAGGCACTGGCTGGATGTGGCCCGTTACTCCGATTCGAACGGCTGCAGTATCGAATCGAATAATACGCACGACAATGCTTGGCGGTATCGTGACTACGTGATTGCAGCCTTTAACGAAGACAAACCCTACGACGAATTTATTGTGCAGCAGCTGGCCGGTGATTTGCTGGACAGCGTTTCGGATATGCAGCGTAGTGAGAATTTGATTGCGACCGGTTTTCTGGTGATGGGGCCCAAGGCATTCGGGAGCGGTTTCGACGAGCTGGAGATGGATGTAATCGATGAACAAATCGATACGTTGGGCAAGGCAGCACTAGGTTTGTCGCTGGGGTGCGCACGATGCCACGACCACAAATTCGATCCCGTTACTACGAAGGATTATTACGCGTTGGCCGGGATTTTCTCGAGCACGCAAAGCGTGCTGCGGGCTAAAGGATGGCGACAAGGTAAAAGCTGGAATCGTGTCGAGTTGCCGGTGCTGAGTAAAGAAGCTTCCCAGGCTTTGAGAGCTGCATACGAACAAACGCAAAAGCAAGCCGAGAGTGGCGAGTTGGTAAAGCAAGCAGAGGAGAAGGTTGAGCAGACACGACAGGCTATTGAAAAACTTCGAAATGAAGGCGCGGAGCCTTCGGCAATTGCACATGCCGAAGAAGAACTGAACTTGGCGAAACGTCAGCTGGCCAACGCGAAGAATATGAAAACCGTATTGCCGGTCATCAGTCCGGTTCCCGTCGCCATGGGTGTGGTGGATAAGTCGAAGCCGCAGGATGAGGCGCTGCGAATTCGGGGTGAATTCGACAATCGAGGTGAGGTCGTGCCAAGACGCGTCTTGCCGCTTGTTCAAGATTCATCTTCGACAGATTTTGAGGTGCCTGAAGAAGAATCGGGGCGGATGCAGCTGGCCAATTGGTTAGTGGATGAGAAGCAAGGTGCGGGTAGCTTGGTCGCTCGTGTGGCGGTCAATCGTATTTGGGGACGTTTGCTTGGTAGGCCAT
>JANSWS010000654.1 GCA_024743355.1 bacterium | reverse complement strand
CGAGGCAAATTGGAAAGGCGTCGACACCTCCAAACTCTTTGAACAATACTGACTTGCCTTCCATCACGGGCATGGCCGCTTTAGGGCCAATGTTACCCAGGCCTAAAACAGCCGAACCGTCGCTGACAACCGCGACGGTATTGCGGCGAATCGTTAGGGCAAATGCGGATTCGGGATCTTCATAGATTGCCTGGCAAACCCGAGCTACACCCGGAGTGTAGGCCATCGATAGGTCATCTCGATTCTTGATGGGGACTCGCGAGTGGACCTCGAGCTTGCCGCCCAAGTGCATTAGGAAGACGCGGTCGGAAACGTTGACTACTTCCAGTTCTTCGATTGCTCTAAGCGCCTGGACCACGTCTTCACCGTGCTGGACATTGATGGCGCTGATGGTTACATCTCGAACAATGCAATGTTCACGACTATCGACTACGTCCACCGCACCAATCAAGCCATTGGCTTCACCGATGACCGAGGTAATCCTGCCTAGGAATCCCGGACGATCGGGGTAGCGAAGGCGAACTGTAATGCTGTAGCCTGGGCTGTGGTGACTCATCGAGACGCTGTTTCCTTTCCGCGGATTTTGAGCAAGCGAAACTCCGCATTGCCCTGCCGGGGGCCCCGGCAATTTAGTAATCCGCAAGATAACAGCTATCTACAAGATCGGAACCCCAGCTACGTTCTCCCCGGTCTCGAAGACGACATTCGCTCTCCCCACAAGCAACGGGTCGATGGGGCCGATGGCATCAATGGACTTGTCCGAGTAAGGGAGCTTGTGAAGCACATACCGCATGGAATTCAGTCGGGCCCGCTTCTTGCAATCCGACTTGACCACGGTCCACGGGCAGTCCGGCGTATCCGTGTAAAAGAACATGCTTTCCTTAGCCTTGGTGTACTCCTCCCATTTGTCCAGGGATGCTCTGTCGATAGGTGACAGCTTCCATTGCTTTAGCGGGTGCGCCTCGCGTTCCTGGAAGCGTCGTCGTTGCTCTTCGCGGCTCACCGAAAACCAGAACTTGATCAAATGAAAACCGCTGCGCACAAGATTGCGCTCAAATTCTGGTGCCTGTCGCATGAACTCGGCGTATTCATCCGTATCACAAAAACCCATCACTCGCTCTACCCCCGAGCGGTTGTACCAAGACCGATCGAAGAGCGTGATTTCTCCGGCTGTGGGTAAGTGCTTCACGTAACGCTGAAAATACCATTGGCCCTGCTCTTCCTCCGTGGGCTTCTCAAGGGCAACGACTCTTGCACCGCGAGGATTCAGATGTTCCATAAATCGCTTGATGGTTCCACCCTTGCCAGCGGCGTCGCGCCCCTCGAACAAAATAACCACCTTCTGTCGTGTCTCTTTGACCCAGGATTGGAGTTTCAGCAACTCTACTTGCAGATGGTATTTCTGCTTCTCGTAATTCTTACGAGACATCAGGTTCTTGTAGGGATAGCCCCCCTGCCGCCAGTCTACAGATAGCGCGTCGTCCGGACGGGCGGCGCCGCGCGAAGAAGCCATGTCTGGGTCTTCCAGCAAAGCTTCCCGCAACAGGTCGGCTTCATCGATTGAAGTACCGTCCATGATGGCTTTCAAAACACGCGCCAGGGTATCCACATCGTGGGGTGGAACTTCATTCACAATGTCGCGGACGGCGTTTATCTTGGCTTCGCGAGCCGACTCAACGGATTCGCTGATGACAAACCTTTCAATGCCTCGGGACGTCTTTGATGGCGACGTGTCGCCGCTTTTTACCTTGCGAACCCGGCCGTTCGAGGCTTTCGGAGGCGCAGCTGCGTCCGCCTGCTCGTTAGCGATCGCGTTGCCATTTTCTTTCTTGCGATTGGAATTTTTCTTGTTCTTCATCGGCTCGAATTGTGGGGTGGGATGGAATGGGTGGCTCGAAGGCTCCTGAAAGAAGCCAAGACAAGTTCAGCCCCTGCAAGTCAGGGCAACCTTCCGGGGCCATCAGTGCCGCTCGACCCGGCAACGCTGGTTAGAATCCAAAGAACGCTGGCCGGTAATGGTTCAGGACGAAGTCGAAAAGATGGTTGTTCCAACCGGCTGCATGTTTCATGCCATGGAAATGAACGCGATTTTCGTGGTGTAATTGAGCAATAACGACAGCTTTTGGTGGCTTTTGCGTCAGCTCGATAGAGATCACGCTAGCATTATGGGCGAATCCGCACGGAAGACGCACACTGCCGCAGTATGGAGTCGCAAAGGATTTCCGCACGCAGGGACATCTAGCTGAATGAAGTTGCGACGGGAATGCCCTACAATCTGCCCGCAATTGTCGGCACGTTTTCGGTAGCAAAAGAGCCTTCCAAAGGAAAAGAAATGCACTGCATTTGGAACCAGTTGAATCCAGCACGGGGGCTGCTGCGTTGCATCCCAATTCTGCTTGCAAGCTGGGGATTAGCCCTTGAGCCGTCAGCCGCCGAAGGCGCAGATTCGCGGCCTAACGTTTTGGTAATGATGGTCGATGACCTTGGGTATTCGGACCTCGGCTGCTACGGAAGTGAGATTGAGACTCCGAATTTGGATCGTCTAGCAGCTCAAGGGCTGCGTTTTTCTCAGTTCTATAACACCGCCAAATGTCACTCTTCGCGTGTAAGTCTGCTGACCGGCCAAT
>JANSWS010000035.1 GCA_024743355.1 bacterium | reverse complement strand
GATTGCCTGAGAGAATCAAGCCCCACGCTTTGGCAAGCGTAGCTACCGTCGACAGACGGTGGATTGCACCTGGGCTTTCCCATCCACGCTCTGGTGAGCGTAGCTACCGTCGACAGATGGTGGATTGCACCTGGGCTTTCCCATCCACGCTCTGGTGAGCGTAGCTACCGTCGCCAGACGGTGGATTGCCTGAGAGAATCAAGCCCCACGCTCTGGTGAGCGTAGCTACCGTCGCCAGACGGTGGATTGCACCTGGGCTTTCCCATTCACTTCGAGCCATCAGCAGAAATGCGTCCACTCTGGCCGTAACTGCACTCCTCCTCGTATGTTTATCACGGCTTGTCACGCTGCCGAATTGTCGGTGGGCTGCGTTGGTTACGAGCCTACAAGATCGCGCGCGATCGTGATGGATACGTGGAATATGGGCAAGTCACGTCGTGATTGCCACTATTACCATGCAGTCGTCATTCCGAAAGCATAGAATCAGACCACCCCTTGGACGACCTTTGCACTGAAGAAGCGAGAGACCTATGCGAACGCAACGTTCCGTGATGCCGTGGATTTACTTCGCGATGCTGCTGGCCGGGCTGGGTGGGCTTACCAAGCTCCACGCGGAACCGACCGCTGGTCAGCCCAACGTGCTCATGATCGCCATCGATGATCTCAACGACTGGATCGGATGCTTGGGTGGACATCCCCAGGCCTTGACACCCAACATCGATCAATTGGCGAGCCGCGGGGTCTTATTTGCAAATGCGCATTGCGCTTCGCCCGCATGCAATCCTTCTCGCGCAGCAATCTTTTCAGGACGCATGCCGTGGAAAACCGGGGTGTGGTCGAACGACAGCAAGAAACTCTTCCAGCTGGAGCCTGCTGTAAAGGTGATTCCAAGAGCCTTTCACGAAGCAGGCTACCGCACATTCGGGACCGGCAAGTTGATGCACTCCGGAGAGGCAGCCAACCGCCAAATGTTTGATGCGCATTTCAACGTCGAACAACGTTGGAGTCCGCTTACCAAACAGTCGGTCGCCTACACCGAGGAAGAATTGCCCACCAAGGGAACGCAAAACCCGATTCATACGCTCCAACTCCAGGGCACCGAGATCGTTCTTCCTCTCAATCGCATGCCCTCGGATCGCAACCCTCAGTCCAGAGACGGAGAATCCTTTGACTGGGGGCCTTTCGACGTTGCCGATGCTGATATGGGCGACACCCAAATCACCGATTGGGCCATGGAGCAGCTAAAAGCACCCTCGGAGCAACCCACTCTCTTATGCGTGGGCTACTACCGTCCGCATATTCCGCTCTGGGCACCCAAAAAATATTTTGAACGCTTCCAGGGAACTGAGATCCAACTTCCGACGCATTTGGCGGACGACTTGGAAGATCTCAGCCCCAGCGGAAAACGTTGGGCTTTAGAAGCGATCACTGCCGGCTCTCACCAAACGGTCATCGCGCACGACCAGTGGAAAGAAGCGGTCAAATCTTATCTGGCTTGCACCAGCTTCGTGGACGCGCAAATTGGGCGTCTGATCGAGGCGCTCCAGCAGAGCAGCTATCGCGACAACACCTGGATCGTACTGTGGAGCGACCATGGCTGGCATCTGGGTGAAAAACAGCACTGGGGAAAATGGACCGGCTGGGAACGCTCGACGCGTGTCCCCTTGATCGTTGTCCCGCCGCTTCAGGCCGGCCAGGCTTACGCGCGGGGAATCACGATTGATCAGCCCGTTAGCCTGATCGATCTGTATCCAACCTTGACAGAACTGTGCCAGCTGCCAGCCCCGGATGATTTGGATGGCTTGAGCTTGGTTCCGCTACTGCATGGCCAAACCCACCCCGACACGACACCCGCTGCGAATCGCCGGATTGTCACCAGTTTCGACGCTGGCAATGTCAGCCTACGATCCCAAGGCTGGAGATACATCCGTTACCGCGATGGCAGTGAAGAGCTGTATGACCTGACAAAAGATCCTCACGAATGGACCAACCTGATTCGTCAGACACAATTTCAAAGAGTGATCGAAGAAATGCGGGCAGCCATTCCCGCGGAAGCCCTCTGACTCCCATTTCGGCTCCTTATAGTCGCCTTTCGCTCCGCGAAAGTAGCGAGAGCATCCGATCAATTGACGCTAGACAGTCGCCTTTCGCTCCGCGAAAGTAGCGAAACGCAGCTTTATTGCATAGGATTCGGACACTAGCCTTCGCAACAGCTACACTCACCTCACCCGCTTCTTTCGCGGAGCGAATGGCGACTTTTTATGCTTGGCGAACTGTTCGATCCGAAAGCGGAATTGTCCATCAGCGAGCACTATCGACCTCACTGGTCGCAAGCCGGCGCGATCGTCTTCATCACTTTTCGGACGCAAGATTCCATTCCACGCAACGTCTTGGAACGATGGGAACGTGAGAAGCAAGAGTGGATTTATCGACGCGGCCATCCAGGTCATTGGTCGGAAGTGGTGCCAAATTTGGATGTCAAGGAGCAGCAACAATTCAAAATGGAGTTCAACCGCGTTCGAGAGGACTTTTTGGACACCTGTCACGGGCGTTGTCTGCTTCGCCGTCCCGAACTGGCAACAATCGTGGCTAATGCTCTGATGTACTTCGATGGGCACCGCTACCGGATGGGCGACTTTGTCGTGATGCCGAATCACGTTCACCTGCTGGCGGCGTTCGCAACGGAGCACAGCATGAGAGACCAGTGTGATTCGTGGCTTCACTACACCGCATTCCGAATCCATCAAGCGATCGGTGAGAAAGGCAAGTTCTGGCAACAGGAACCTTTCGACCATCTTGTCCGCAGCCCGGAGCAATACGCTTATCTGAAACGATACATCGCGGACAATCCCCACAAAGCCGGACTCAAGCCAGGCGAATTCTACTATCGCAAACACGAACCATAGTCGCCTTTCGCTCCGCGAAAGTAGCGTTCTTCTCCGCAGCTTTCGCGGAGCGAAAGGCGACTATCGGACAATCAGTCGTCGATTGGCTCCGGCTCAAAGTCGCTGCGATTGACCCAGCCGGCCCTCAAGGCCTCCCCACTCAGGAATCGCTCGTAGAAATTATTGGTTTCACTGGCCGAATATTCATAGCGATCAAATACATCTCCCTGGCCAAACATACGTGGGTCGCCCTGTTGCTTGAGTTCTTGTTGCATCTGCTGATCCAGGCGGCTGAGTACGTCCGCGTAACGATCCAGCGTGGCCAGATTCGTCACGCAATCCGGATCGGTCCTGAGGTTGTACAACTCTAACTCGGGCCGCTTGCCAAAGCACAAGTCCCACCAACTCCGGTTCTCACCGCTGCGTCTGAGCTCTAAAACCAGGCTCTTGGTTGGGCTGCCGTCACAGTTCAAATAGCCAGTAACCGGGTCTCCGGCTGGCCAGCGATCGACGGCATAATTCCGAACGAGCAAGAAATCACCATTGGCAATGCCGCGAATCGGATACCCGCCGTTGTTCGGCCGCCCAATATCATGTCGTTCCTTACCAACCAGAACGTGGTCTCGCTCGGGATTGACTTGCCCAGAGGCTTCGGATTCAAAGATATCCGTCAGGCTTCTTCCGCTGAGCGATTGCATGATCGGTCCAGGTTCGGTAACACCGGCGACCTCGAGAAATGTGGGGGCCAAATCCGTGAAATTCACGAAATCATCAATGACACGTCCAGTTCCTTGAACGCCTCGCGGCCAGCGTATCGCCAGAGGAATGTGGTTCGAGTGCGAGTAAGCCTGCCCCTTGACCCTGGGAAAAGGCATTCCATGGTCGGAGGTCGCCACGATCAGCGTATTATCCAGCTGCCCAGATGCTTCTAATTGTTCTAGAATCTTTCCGAGGTGGGCATCAAAGTGCTCGACTTCAACGGCATAATCCAGCATATCGTGCCGAACCGTTTCCGTATCCGGCCAATAGGAGGGAACTCGGTCAATATCGCTCAATTGTTTACCGGCTTTGACCCCCGATTGGAATTCGTAACTGCGATGTGGCTCAAGGGCTCCATACCAGAAAACCCACGGCTGCCCATCCGGCACGTCCTGGAGAAAGTCACCGAAGTTCGCCGCGTAATCGATGCGAGAAATGTCCTTGGCCGGAGGCTGAGCTTGACGTCCGCTGTAGCGCTTACCCGTAATCTCTCTTGCCGCGCCATTCACATCGTTGGCAATACCGGGCCCCCAGCCCTTACCCGTGTATCCTGCAAAATAACCGTCGCTCGCCAGACGCTCGACAAATCCTCCGAACTTGGCAGGGAAGATGGCCATGTGATTGCCCGCCTGCTCCAATTGCCAGGAATAGCGCCCGGTGAGAATTGTTGCTCGCGAAGGAGCACACTTCGCATTGGGTGTATACGCGTTCTGAAACAACAACCCCTCGCGTGCCAAGCGGTCGAAACTGGGAGTTTCAACCCATGCACATCCATAAGCTGTTGCATGGCCGTAAGACCAATCGTCGGCGATCGCAAACAGGATGTTTGGTCTCTCCTGGGCCGGCGTCCACTCCGCCTGGGGCAAAAGTCCCAAAGCCGTCCAAGCGGTCCCGAAAAACACCACAAAGATCGTGCGAAATTGCTTTTGCATTGATCCAACCATGTCTTGAGAGGGGGCAGGGCAAACAACCAGCAGCAATCAGTTTATCGATATATTAGACCATCGAACGTCCGACCGCGAACGATCGTCTGGCAGAGAGCAAACTTCGCAAGGAACCGCTCGGCAAGCGGATCCTACTTGTACCTCCCGGTTGCCGAACAGGAGCGTGGCTGCGCGGTGGCAGTTGGCTTGACCGCAAGGCTTAGGCGCCCGAGCAATGTCCACCTAATAGTGCAAAAGAACGGCCCGAAGGGCCAACGACATACCAGCCCAGGGCAGAGCGCCGCGGCGTAGCCGCAGAGCGTCGCCCTGGGTTAAGTGTGATTTTCCAGCAAGAAGCCCTGCGAGGACGCAACATCCGCCGTGCGAATGCCAACCGATTGTGATGGGATTTCATCGCGGCGATTCCGACTATTGCGATCCCATCCTGTTCGCGTCGTTTATCTTACGTCGCCGTATGTTATGGCCTTTCAGGCCGTCGTGAATAGGGTGAGGCCGTTTACCCAGGGGCGGCGGCAGTCGAGCGTCCGACCACAAACGACCCTCCGGCCAAAATCAAACGTCGCAAGGAACCGCTCGGCAAGCGGATCCTACCTGCCGAATAAAGTGTTCGAAAACTGGGTTAGCGCTACAATATACGCACCGGCTAAGCGAATGGCACTTCGGGCCTGTTCTGTCGGGCCAAGACAAGGCCCCCAAGCCTAGGTCGAAAATCTCCCGTATTTCGTTCAGGGAAACAACATGTTTCAAAGCACCACGTATGTCCGCTCCAGCTGGCGGCTAACGACCCTCTCGCCACTCGTCATGGGCATGCTATTGACTGGTGCCACGACCTTGTGCTGGTCCCAAGACGGCAAACCGCCTCAGCCGTACAAGCCAACATCCAATCTGGATAACGAGAGCTTCAAAGCCGAGGTGCAGGCTTTCCTGGACCAGAATTCTCCCAGGCCGGCCGACGATACGAATGCAGCTTCCGGAGAATCCATTTCCGGGTCTTCGTCCCCAACTGGGCAAGCCAAGGAACAGAGCAATAGCACTCAATTTGAGTTCCTCAGGCTGCGATCGGAACAGGGCGAGCCACGATCTTTAGATACTGCCGTGGCGAGTTATCGATCTCCCAACCAGGGTGATATTCAAGTCGATTTGATTGGTGCCGTACATGTCGGTGAATTGGAGTATTACGCAGCCCTCAACCAGCTGTTCGACAGCTACGATGTACTGCTCTACGAATTGGTAGCGCCCGAGGGCACCCAGATTCCGCTGGGAGGCAAACGCCCGGAAGCAGGCTTTAATCCCGTGGGCATGATGCAAGACGGAATAAAGAACATGCTGGGTTTGGAATCGCAGCTGGAACAAATTGACTACACCAAATCACACTTGGTACGTGCCGACATGTCCCCCAATCAAATTGCGGAAAAGATGGCCGAACGGGGCGACACCGCAATCACGCTGGTCTTGGACACGCTGGCGGATGTGATGCGTCAGCAGAATCTGGCTAGCTCCAATCCGCAAGCGAACAACTTGCTCCTGTCCGGCGACGAGCTGACTCTGGCAGACATGATCGGCAACCCCTTGAAGATGAAGCGTCTCTTGGCCCAGCAGTTCGCCACTACCGGTTCCTTGGATATGGCCATGGGTGAATCGCTGAACCAGTTGCTCATCGTCGACCGCAATGCAGAAGCCTTGCGTGGACTACAAAAGCAAATCGTTGCGGGCAAAAAGAAGATCGGCATCTTTTATGGCGCAGCCCATTTGCCTGATATGGAAACACGTCTGATGCAAGACTTTGGGTTTGTTCGCTCGGAAGTCGCCTGGTTGCCGGCCTGGGATCTGACCCGCGCCAAACCAACGCAGTTGAGTGAATCCGCCAATCTGATGCTCAATCTACTCAAAATCCTTGAGTAACCCGGTCGAGCTGCTGCAGGTACTCCTCCGTGGCCTCGTCCCACACGCGAATGTAATGATCACGCATCGTTGGCATCAGACGTTGACCACCGCTATTGAGCTTGATATCGCTCATATCGACTTCCAGCATGTGACAGTCAATGCAATTCTCGCGAATTCGCTGCTCCCCCAACAGCTCGAATTTGCCGCAAGCCTGCGGCTCATGACAGCGGATACAGCGTTCCGAAAACAACTTTAAATCGCCTCTCTCATGCTGATGCGGGTTATGGCAATCGATGCAGGTCATGCTCTCACTTTGTTGAAAGCATGCACTGCGTTTGAGCCTCGGCAGCTGTGTATTGGTATGCACACCCGTGCTCAACTGACTGCCATCCGACTGAGGAAACTCATAGTATTCAGACAGTCGTTCGCCGGGACGGTAGGAAAATGGCGGCTGAAGTTCGCGGAGTGGATCTCCTCCGTGGCAGAGCTGGCATAATTCGAGCGATCTCTCGACTGACAGATTGGCCGGATTCACAATCGCATGAGCACTCTTCTGCTCCGGATTGCGTCGATGATACTCAACATGCTCAGCGCCGGGGCCGTGACACTTTTCGCAGGTCACCCCCAAAACAAAATGCTCGCGATGATACTGATTAGCGGCCCCTTCATAGGGCTGATAGTAAGTTGTATGACATTCAAGACATGCCGCTAAAACTGGTCGAGCAAAATCGGCCACCCCGTCCAAATACCCCGGACTGTTCATCCACGAGTCCTGGCCGCTCAAGTACGACGCATGCAATTGATAGAGATGCTCACCCTGGAAGTACAGATAGGTTTGCCCGACCCGTCCCGATCCGGTCACGATGTCAAAGGGAAAGTCACCTCCCTGAGGCTGACCATCCGACATCAGCACCATCCGCTGAAACAACTTCCCCTGGTCTTCAATCATTTCGATCCGCAGATTGGGGCTGGCGGTCTGCAGCACATTCTCGCCATCCGCAAATGAACCCAGGACCGTTTCCCTGGAGGGTAGAGTGGTGGTTCTCGCGTGAGCAGTTTGCATCTGTCCTTCATAATTTTCGCGATGGCACTCAGCACACACATCGGGGCCCACATATCCTCCGTCCGTTGCAGCTTGTGCACCGGACACAGGATCTGGAATCAGAGGCAACAACACCGTGTCCATGCGTGTCTCGCCGGATGCCTGCTGGATGTAGGCCCCTCGATTCAGATAATATTCATCCGGACCCAGGTAATGAATGGCTGCATTACCTTCGTCCACGCCGCTGCGCGATGACGATTGCGTGCTGCGCAACCACAATCCGAGCAAGGTCAGACCGACCAAGATCGGTATTAAAATCCACAACCGCCGTTTCGAATCCGAGTTCGCTGCCAAGATCACTCTCAACCTGGGTTAACAAATGTTTACAGTGTTGCAGGACAGACTTAGAACTTATCGGAAAACCGAGTTGAACCTCGGGTCATAGCGGCTGGTACTTTGTCAGAGCTAGTCGTTTTCGGATAGGTTCTTAGCTGGACAACGCCACATTCGATAAAGCTTCCGGCTATTCCTTGGTTAACCGTGTAAACACGATTTCTGGCTAAGTGGTGCCTAAGCCTTTCGAAAACCGGAGCTAACGCCCATGCGGCTAACCGAGTGTGACGCTGTCAAGTTAGGCTAGCCGGATCTCCAGATCACATCGCCCTAATGCTAATGTTGGATATTTCCTCTGCCATCCGCAAGTTCATATTCGCCAGTGAGGCGAGCGGAGAGGGATATTTTCCTGCCCAATGCCGGGGCTCCAAGCATGGAGCGATGTAGCAGCCGTAACGGGCGCATTCGACAACAGGTAACCAAACGACTCAGGAAAGCACGATGACAATACCCTCCGAAGCTTCCCCGCACATGGCTCTGGTGACAGGTGCCAGCTCAGGAATTGGCCGCTGTATCGCCATCGAACTGGCGAAAAGGAAGTTCAGTATCGTTATTGATCATTACCGTGATCCTGAGGGGGCCGCAACGACGCTGGACAGAATTCGCGAAGTGGATGGTGACGGCTGGACCTACGAAGCCGATGTTGGCAATGCGAGCGAAGTCGACGGGCTCTTCACGGCCATTGAAAATCGCGGCAAGCTGGCCGTATTAGTGAACAATGCTGCCGTTCAAACCTTTGCTTCGCTGATGGAACTCAAAGAAGAGGACTGGGATCGCACGATTCGAACCAATCTGAAAGGTAGCTTCCTGTGCACGCAACGAGCCGCAAGACTCATGGCCGGTACGGGAGGGGGAGCGATTGTGAACATTGGTTCCGGCGCCAACCAGATTCCATTCCCAAAACTGGGAGACTACTGCGCCAGTAAAGGGGGCATCGAGATGCTCACCAAAGTCGCCGCCGTGGAACTGGGGCCTCAGGGCATTCGAGTCAACTGTATCGCGCCCGGGGCCATCGAAAACGAGCGTACGAAAGCGGAAAGCCCGAATTACGGGGAGACTTGGGGCTCGATTACACCGCTGCGACGGGTAGGCACGGAACAAGATATCGCGGATGCCGTAGCCTTTTTGGTCAGTCCCCAGGCCAGCTTCATTTCCGGTCAAACACTCTTTGTTGACGGCGGACTCTGGACCAAAAACGAATGGCCCTACGAATAGCAGCAAGCTGCTTGGGCTTCGTCGCTCGACGTGGAACGGGAAACAACCACTGGTTACCAGGCTCTGCCTGGTAACCCAATGGCTTCAGGCTCTGCCTGCCGTGCTCGTCCTCACAGCGATGAAGTCACTTACCAGGCTCTGCCTGGTAACCCAGTCTTTGCAGGCTCTGCCTGCCATGCTCATTCTCCCAGCGACCAACTGGTTACCAGGCTCTGCCTGGTAACCCAGTGCTTGCAGGCTCTGCCTGCCGTGCTCCTCATCCAAGCAATGAAGTCACTTGGCCTGCACACCCAGGCAGAGCCTGAAAGAAATCGCGTTCCAAGGCAGAGCCTTGGAACGAGGGTTAACTTTCGGCGGGAGAGTGAGTCCCACTGGGTTCACTGGTTACCAGGCTCTGCCTGGTAACCCAGTGCTTGCAGGCTCTGCCTGCCGTGCTCCTCATCCAAGCAATGAAGTCACTTGGCCTGCACACCCAGGCGAAGCCTGAAAGAAATCGCGTTCCAAGGCAGAGCCTTGGAACGAGGGTTAACTTTCGGCAGGAGAGTGAGTCCCACTGGGTTTCTTGATCGAACGATCCTAGGCGTTGGGATTCTCGTCCGCTGGAGTGGAATCTACGGCCGATTCATCGCTCACATCGCCGCCAGAGGATGACTCCGATGCCGGCTGAGACGAAGCCTCCGCGCCGCCTACCAGAGCGTTCAAGTCCATGGCTCCCGAGTCAACAGGGGCGGGGGTAGCCGCATAGCCGGATTCCGAAACCGCTCCCGCTGCTTCCGCGGCGGTGGCCGGCGGGCTCTGCTGCAGCAGCGAGAACTCTTCATCAATGGCCGCCGAACCTCGATTGACCAAGTCTTCCAACGCTTCACGTCGGTAGGAAACTTCCGACTCTTGGAAGGTGCGGAAGCCGGTACCCGCAGGAATCAGGTGCCCGAGAATCACATTTTCCTTCAATCCGACCAACTTATCGACCTTTCCGGCCAGAGCCGCCTCAGTCAATACCTTGGTGGTTTCTTGGAAGCTTGCCGCCGAGATAAAGCTGCTACTTTGCACCGACGCCTTGGTAATTCCCAACAACTGAGTGCTGGCTGTTGCCGGCTTCGGCTTCTTACCCTTGGCAGGATTACCGCCCAGACCTTCGATTTGAAGATTCGTCTGTTCGATGGTTTCCTTGGGTACCAAAGATCCTTCGGAAAAATCGCTATCGCCAGGATCGGTAATCTTCAAGCACTTGCCAATCTCATCGTTGACTCTTCGGAACTCGAACTTGTCCATCACCAAGCCTGGCAGCAGTGAGGTGTCGCCGGGGCCTTCGATCTTCACCTTCCGCAACATGCGGGCAATGATGACTTCCACGTGCTTGTCGTTGATCTCAACCCGCTGACTGCGATAGACCTGCTGAATTTCGTGCGTCAGGTATTGCTGAACAGCCTCTTCGCCACTGACCCGCAGAATGTCATGCGGTACCAGGGGACCGTCGACCAGAGCTTGACCTGCCTTGACTTCGTCACCGGTGTGCACCAGGAAGCGTTTTCCGTGTGGCACCAGATGCTCGTGTTCCGTACCGCTTTCGGTGCGAACGATGATCGTTCGCTTTCCGCGACGCTTGGTCTGCTGCAGTTCCACGATCCCATCGACCTCAGCGATAACGGCGGGATCCTTCGGCTTGCGAGCCTCAAAGATCTCGGTCACTCGAGGCAGACCACCGGTAATGTCGGCCACGCCCTTGGATTCACGAGGCATCTGCGCCAGTTCGGTACCGGCGGCCACCATCTTGCCCTCTTGAACGGAAATCTCCGCTCGCTCGGGCAGGTAATAAACATCTTGTGGCTTGCCATCGGCATCTTCGATCACGATTTGCGGGTGCAATTCACCCTTGTGATCGACGATCTGCTGCCTCAATCCACCGCCCGGATCACGCTCCAATCGCATGGTTTCGCCTTCGACCACATCGTCGAATCGCACGCGTCCGCCGACTTCGCAGATGATCGGAATCTTGTGTGGATTCCACTCGCACAGCACTTGATCGGGCTGAACCTGTTCGTCTTCCTTTACCTTGAGCGTCGCCGCGGCGGGAATATCGTACTTCTCGATTTCCCGACCCTTGGGATCCATCAGGATGATCTCACTGTTTCGAGTGAGAACAATCTCGACGCCCTCTTCATTGGTCACGCTCCGCATCTTGGCGAATTTGACCACACCGCCCGTCTTGGCTTTGATCTCATTCTCTTCCACGGTCGTGCTCACCGCACCACCGATGTGGAAGGTACGCATCGTCAACTGGGTACCCGGCTCACCGATGGATTGTGCGGCTATGATACCGACGGCCATGCCTTCTTCGACCTCGGCTCCCGTCGACATATCCATGCCGTAACACTTGCGGCACACGCCGAGAGAGGCATCGCAGGTCATCGGGCTCCGCACCTGAATCTTCTCCAGCCCCATCTCTTCAATCTTGCGAGCGATCTCGCGGGTGATCATCTGGTTTTCACGGACGATTACCTCATCCGTTACCGGGTTCACGATATTCTGCCGTGACACGCGGCCGTTGATGGCTTCAATCAACCGCACTTCGACCTTCTCACCACGGTAGACGACCCCCTTGGTGATGCCTTGGGTTGTGCCACAGTCATCCAGAGTGATGACCACGTTTTGGGCCACGTCCGCGAGCTTTCGCGTCAGGTAACCGGAGTCGGCTGTTTTGAGTGCCGTATCCGCCAATCCCTTGCGGGCACCGTGCGTACTCGAGAAGTACTCCAAAACGCTCAGCCCCTCGCGGAAGTTGGCTTTGATGGGCGTTTCGATAATCTCGCCGGTTGGCTTGGCCATCAAACCTCGCATGCCTGCCAATTGGCGAATCTGCTCGATACCACCTCGTGCACCGGAGTGAGCCATTAAGAACACCGGATTCACGTACCAGGCACCCAAGTGCTCATCATGTTCCATCGCCTGCATCATATCCTTGGTGATATTTTCGCGGGCGTGGGTCCACAGGTCGAGCACCGATCGATAGCGTTCCTGGGCCGTCATCAATCCACGGTCATGGCTCTTCTTGAGCTTCATGACCTGCTTTTCCGTTTCGGAAATGAAGGTGAACTTCGAATCCGGCGTCACCAGGTCATCCGTACCGAAGGACAAACCGCTGCGGGTCGACTCACGGAATCCAAGTTGGTTCATGTCGTCCAGCAATTTGATGGTGGCTCGTCGCCCCAGACGCTGGTAGCAGTCACTGATGACCGAAGCCAGATCGCCACCCCGAAGCGGGAAGTTATAGAAATCCAAACCATCGGGCAGCATCATGTTGAACAACACGCGACCATAAGTGGTGCTGATCAAATCGCCGAACTTGGCGTTGTTGTCTTCTGTCTTCAGCCGCCGGTGTTTGGGCAAGCGGACCTTGATCCGGGCGTGCATGTGAATCACACCCTGATTGAAGGCCAAATCCGCTTCTTCCATGGACGAGAACACCATGCCTTCACCTGGCATGCCGGGCTTGTCAATGGTGATGAAATAGCAGCCCATCACCGTATCTTGCGACGGGCTCATGATCGGACGACCGTTGCTCGGTGCAAAGATGTTGTGGGTACTCATCATCAGCGTGTGAGCTTCCACCTGTGCCTCCAAGGAAAGCGGCAAGTGGACCGCCATCTGGTCACCGTCAAAGTCCGCGTTAAAACCCTTGCAGACCAAGGGGTGCAGATGGATGGCGTTACCTTCTACCAAGATCGGCTCAAAGGCTTGGATACCCATTCGGTGCAAAGTCGGAGCACGATTGAGCAAGACCGGATGATTGCGAATGACCTGTTCGAGAATATCCCAAACTTCTTCGTCCTTGCGCTCCAACATCTTCTTGGCTGACTTGATCGTGTCAGCGTGCCCTAAGTCCTTCAATTTGCGAATGATGAAGGGCTGATAGAGTTCCAGAGCGATCTTCTTCGGCAAGCCGCACTGGTGCAGCTTCAATCGCGGCCCAACCACGATCACACTGCGGGCGGAGTAGTCGACCCGCTTACCCAACAGGTTTTCGCGGAAGCGACCTTGCTTACCCTTGATCATGTCGGTCAAGGACTTCAGCGGACGGTTACTGCTGCCCAACACCGGTCGCTTGCAACGATTGTTGTCAAACAGGGCGTCCACCGACTGTTGCAACATACGCTTTTCGTTGCGGATGATGACTTCCGGAGCATTTAGATCCACCAGTTTGCGCAAACGGTTGTTACGGTTGATGATCCGGCGGTACAAGTCGTTCAAATCACTGGTGGCAAAGTTTCCACTGTCCAGCAGAACCAGCGGCCGCAGATCCGGTGGAATGACCGGAATGACATCGAGCACCATCCACTCGGGCCGATTATCGCTGTCGCGAATGGACTCAACCAATTTGAGCCGCGTGCTGAGGTCCTTTTTCTTCTGCTTGCTATTCGTCTCCGACAGCTCTTTGCGCAGTTCTTCGCCGAGCGCCGTCAGGTCGAGATTGGTCAGCAAGGTACGGATCGCCTCCGCACCCATGGCCGCATCGAAAGCCCCATCGCCATATTGCGTACGGGCTTCGCGGTACTCAGCCTCGCTGAGCAGTTGCAATTTCTCGAGTTCCGTTTCCTTAGGGTCCAGAACCACGTAGTCCTGGAAGTAGATGATCTTTTCCAGGCTGGAAGTCTTCATTCCCAGCAAGGCCCCCAAGCGGCTGGGCATGGCCTTGAAGAACCAGATGTGCACGATAGGTGCGGCCAGCTCAATGTGGCCCATCCGCTTGCGGCGAACCCGGGAATGTGTGACCTTGACCCCGCAGCGATCGCAGATCATGCCCTTGTATTTCATGCCGCGGTACTTACCGCAGGCGCACTCCCAGTCCTTCTCAGGGCCGAAGATACGTTCGCAGAACAAACCGTCCTTCTCCGGTCGGTAAGTTCGATAATTGATCGTCTCTGGCTTCTTGACCTCTCCAAACGACCAGCTGCGGATGTCCTGAGGGCGAGCCAGGCTGATCTTGACGGAGGTAAAGTCGTTAACGCGATCGTAACTGGTGGTTTCAGCTGTCGACATGAACTGCGGCTCCTAAGTTCTCGATCGATACGGAAGGCAAGCTTGCGCTCGGCTCACCAACCGATGGACCCAACCGATTTATCTGTGTTTCAATTAATTTCGGAATAGCTGCGATTTCAAATTGCCCGGCATCCGCTTTCTCAGCCAGAACTGAGCAATGGCTGCGTGGCCAGGGCGGCCCGACCACGCCTGTGACACGACGAGCGACTAGAGCTTGCGTTTCTCCAACCGCATGTTCAGTCCCAGCCCACGAATCTCATTCGTCAACACGTCAAAACTGGCTGGCGTGCCCGCTTCCAACGTGTTTTCACCCTTAACCATCGACTCGTAGATCTTGGTTCGACCTTCGACGTCATCACTCTTCACGGTCAACAGCTCCTGCAGAATGTAGGCCGCTCCATAGGCTTCGAGAGCCCATACCTCCATCTCTCCGAAACGCTGTCCACCGAAGCGAGCTTTGCCACCCAGAGGCTGCTGTGTGATAAGCGAGTACGGTCCCGTGCTACGCGCGTGAACCTTGTCATCCACCAGATGGTGCAACTTCAACATGTAGATGTAGCCCACCGTGGTCTCTTGCTCCATCGGCTCGCCGGTGCGACCGTCGATCAATCGCACCTTGCCGTGCCTGGGCAAGCCCGCCTCTTCCAAACAGTTGTTGATATCCTCCTCTTTGGCCCCATCGAATACCGGAGTAATCGATTGAAAGCCCAACTTGGCTCCGGCCCAACCCAGGTGCGTCTCCAAGATCTGCCCCACGTTCATTCGACTGGGAACCCCCAGAGGGTTCAACATGATCTGCAGGGGAGTGCCGTCCGGCAGATGCGGCATGTCCGCGATCGGTAAGACCTTCGAGATCACACCCTTGTTTCCGTGGCGCCCCGCCATCTTGTCACCCACGCTGATGGTCCGCTTGGTGGCAATGTAAACCTTGACCATCTGCAACACGCCGCTCCGCAGCTCATCACCCCGCTTCATGCTGTTCAAGCGACGATCGCGAGCATCAATGGCATCCTCAACCGCCGCCCAATGCTGCCGATAAACCTTGCGCACCTCGGCGTGATGCTTTTCATCCAGCTTGTTGATCAATCGCGACAGATTGAATGTCTGAGCATTCTCGGCCACGAACTTCGGATCTTGATCTCCGGCCAGTGGAGTACCGTCGTCATCGGTCAACTTCGAACCGATCACGCTCTCCAACTCGCCCACAAAGGCAGTGAAGGCAGTGGTAATTTCCGCATTGCCCTCGCCCTCGATCTCCTTAAGTTCCTTCTCGAACACTTTCCGCTCGTCATCCGACAAACTCATCCGCCGGCTGAACTTCTGCGTATCGATGACGATGCCTTCAATTCCCGAGGGCACTTCCAGCGAATCGTTCTTCACGTCTTCGCCGGCCCGACCGAAAATTGCGTGCAACAACTTCTCTTCCGGAGTCAGCTCCGTCTTGCTCTTTGGAGACACCTTACCGACCAGAATGTCCCCAGGACGCACGTAGGTGCCGACCTGAACCACCCCGGTTTCGTCCAGGTTGGCCAATGCTTTCTCGGATACGTTGGGAATATCCCGAGTGAACTCTTCGCGACCCAGCTTGGTTTCCCGAATCTCGACATCAAAGTCTTCGATGTGGATCGAAGTGTAGGTATCGGCTCGCACCAGCTCTTCGCTGATAATGATCGCGTCTTCGTAGTTGTAGCCATCATAGGACATGAAGCCGACCAGCACATTTCGCCCTAGAGCCAGTTCACCCAGATAAGTGGCCGCACCGTCGGCAATGATCTGCCCCTTTTCCACCTTGTCACCCACCTGAATGATCGGTTTCTGGTTGAGACAGGTTCGCTCGTTCAGGCCCTGATACTTTTGCAACTCATAAACATCCGTGCCGATTTCAATACGGGATGAGTCACAGTACTTGACCGTACCCGCCCGATGAGCACGCACGACCATGGCGCTGTTCTTGGCAACCTCACGCTCCAGACCCGTGCCCACAATCGGCGGCTCGGCAACCAGCAGCGGCACCGCCTGACGTTGCATGTTGGAACCCATCAAGGCACGGTTCGCATCGTCATGCTCAAGGAAGGGAATCAACCCGGCAGACACTCCCACCATCTGGCTGGGAGCAATGTCCATGTACTGCACTTCTTCCGGCTGCACGATTTGGAAGTCCGCGTGATAGCGAGCAATCAAATTTGGCCCGGCCACCAAGGCACCATCCTTCACCTCGGTATCCGCGGGACAGATATGCGCGTCCGCCTCTTGATCGGCTCGCAACCACTGCACCTCTTCGGTCACCTTGCCATTCTTGATCGTGCGATAGGGCGTCACCAGGAAGCCATAATCATCCACACCAGCGTAGATCGCCAATGAACTGATCAAACCGATGTTCGTACCTTCCGGTGTTTCGATCGGACAAATACGACCGTAGTGCGAAATATGCACATCCCGCACTTCGAAGCCGGCTCGCTTACGATTCAAACCACCTGGCCCCAAGGCAGATAGACGCCGCTCGTGCGTCAACTGGCTCAGCGGATTGGTCTGGTCCACAACTTGCGACAGCTCACCCCGGCCAAAGAAATACTCAATAGCCGCGCTGATACTCTTCGGATTCACCAGACTGCGGGGTGACATTTCGTCGGCTTCCTTCAGGCTCATACGCTCCTGAACCGTTCGCCGCAGCTTCAAGAAGCCCTTTCGCAACTCTTCGCTGGCCAACTCATCAATCGTCCGCAGCCTGCGATTCCCCAGGTGGTCGATGTCATCAAACTGAGCCTCGGAATCCGGGTCGAACAGAGCAATCATGTACTTGATTGCCGCGACCAAGTCGTCCGGACGCAACGTCATCTCGTCCTCATTGACGTCCAAGCCCAGCTTGCGATTCAAACGGAAACGACCAACCCGCCCCAATCGGTAGCGATTGACGTCGAAAAACTTCTCATGGAACAGAGTGCGAGCCTTTTCAAGCTGCGGTGGATTACCCGGTCGCAATCGCTGATAGATTCGCAGCAAAGCCTCTTCGTGGCTGCTCGTATTATCCTCGGCTAGAGCGTTGACAATCAGCATCGTCCGCGGCGCATCCATGACCTCGACCTTGCCAACACCCGAGGTGCAGATCAATTCGGCCGTATCCTTGGAGATTTTGTTGCCCGCCTCAATGATCACCTCGCCGGCACGCTCGGAATCACTGGGATAAACAATATCGTCCGCAGCCACCTTGCCTTCCAGCTTGGCCACGCTGCGGCCGTCAACAACCTTCTCCGATTTGACCTCGTAAAAGACCTTCAGCAAGTCCGTGTCCGTACTCAGTTCAGGACTCATAGCTCGCAGCAACGTCATCACGGAGAATTTACCGCTCTGATCGATACGAACGCTTAGGCTGTCTTTCTTGGTAATGTTGATTTCAATCCAACTACCACGCTCGGGGATCACCCGGCAACTAGGCAGCTTGCGGTCCGTCGTGGCCTCGATCTCCTCGACGAAATCAACTCCCGGACTGCGGTGCAACTGACTGACAACTACCCGCTCGGCACCATTGATGATGAACTCACCACCGCCCAGCATGATCGGAATGTCACCCAGGTAAACCTCTTCCTCGATGGGCTGCTCACGGTTCAGCCGCAGCCAAACCTTCATCGGCTTGCCATAGGTCAGGCGCAACTGCCGACATTCAGCTGGCGTATAGCGAGGCTTGCCCAACTCATACCGCAGGTACTCCAGCGTGACGGTTTTGTCGTAGCTCTCGATCGGAAAAATCTCTTGGAAGACGGACTCCAAGCCGACATCCTTCCGCTTATCCGAAGCTGCATCTTCCTGCAAGAAAGCCGCATAGCTCTTCGTCTGCAGGTCGGTCAAGCTCGGTATATCCAAAGCATCCATGCCGGAGCCGAACTTGCGAATGCTTGTGGGTTCTAATCGACGCTTCGATGGTGTGGCCATAGACGTCACGTTCTCCTAAAAGATCTTCTTCTACACGACAGGCTCGCCGACCGGCTAACACTCACTCACCCCGTCCCCTCAATCCACCCTGTCCGCTCAATCCGCCTACGAACCACAAGCCATTACGGGCAAGCCAAGCAACCGCCTGGAAACTGGAAACGGAATGAAACTCGGAATATACGCTGGGCGCAGAAAGCCAGCCTGAATGCGCAGCAAAGAACGTGTTCCAGACACAATCCGGGCCGGAGAAAGAAATTTGCGGGGTGAGATGCGAGCGTGCCAACATGCGTCGCGTTAATATATCCGACCTTCAAGAGGCTGACAAACCCAAGTGCAATAGCAGTTTAGGAGAATTTTAGGCCCGCCTAACCCACCCCAACAGGCCGACACGTGCCTTTACAGGCCTCTTTTGGCACAGTTTGTGCCCTACCACAGCCTTGAGGCGGCCATACCCCTCCATCCAACATTTTTTTCCGATCCGCAACAAAACCCTTAACTCACCCGTCCAGGCCCTGCTTACAGGCCCCCGAAAGTGCTGCGCCGATAGCCGTAGCTACCGTCGCCAGACGGTGGCCAGCATCGCCAGCCGTAGCTACCGTCGCCAGACGGTGGACAGTATGGCCAAACGTTAGCTACCGTCGCCAGACGGTGGAAGGCATTGCCAGACGGACAACGCCGCCAGACGGTGGACGACGCCCGCCACGCTCTGGCGAGCGTGGCTACGGGCAAAGCCGAAAGGCCGACTGACTGCTGGATGTCAGATCGCTTGAAACTTGCAGAAATCGTTGACAAACCAAATCAACACCAGTCAAGATGTTTCTATCGAGCGCCGCAGAACACCCCCACGCCAACATGCGACCTCGAAGGTGCGGGGGACGAGGGCTGCTTCCCATCGCTTCGACTAAGGCGAGCGGCAGATGAACATTTACCGTAGCCACCGTCGCCAGACGGTGGACAGCGTCGCCGGTGGACAACGCCGACCACGCTCTAGTGAGCGCGGCTACGGCAAGTCGACCACGCTCTGGCGAGCGTGGCTACGAGCCGGAGCTCCGCGGCAGCTTGAAACCTGCAACCAGCAATCGCGCGGCCATCCGAACGCAACAAGGGCCGCCCCCTCCAACACTCGGAGATAGTCGCAAGCCAGGCGTTATTGCCAGTACACAAGAAAATCCTTATCAACAGAACGCGACAGCACAAAGCTATGCCTCCAGCATGGCGGCACGCCGCCCCGAACCATCCTGCATAGGGAAACGGCTCTCCTCAACACGGCCGTCCCATGCGGGACTCGCTGCCTCGCAGCAACGAAAATCCGAGCATAGCTGCGGAACGTGGGCCCAACGTTTAGAATTCAACGCCGAGAGTTCCGGGCTTCGAATTCAGCGAAACAACAAGACTCTTAAGATTCACCAAAAAGAAACTGCTCTCTCCGGGAGAACCTGAATGGATCAGCCAATGCGCGACTTTACCGACCTGCTGCTGCGGAACGGAGTCGTCAGCCTGGACCAGATCTCTGAGGCGACCAATGTCGCTCGCGATAGCGACTCGTCGCTCGCAGATGCCTTAATTCAACTGGGCTACGCGGAACCCAACGCCGTGTACGCGGCTTTAGCCAAGTTCCACAAACTGCAATTCGTGGACCTGAACGACGTCCGCATAGAAGATGAGGTCATCCAGCTTGTCCCGGAATCGGTCGCACGCGAGAACAGCATCATCCCCTACAAGGACGAGAACGATGTACTGCACGTGCTAGTCAGCGATCCCTTCGATCTGGAAACCATCGAAAAACTGCGATTTATCCTGAACCGCCGCGTCGAGACCGCACTTGCTCCTCGCGAGGCCATCCAAGAAGCCATCAACCGCTACTACGGTCAGGTGGAAGGCGAATCCGCCGACTCGATTCTGCAGGAGTTCACGGACACGCAGATCGACTTCACCGAAACGGCCGAAGACGGCGTGGGGGGCGAGGACGAATTCGCCGATGAAGCCAGCGCTCCCATCGTGCGCCTGGTGGGGCTGATGATTCAGGAGGCAGTTCAACTGCGGGCCTCGGACATCCACGTCGAGCCCTTCGAAGATCGCGTTCGCATCCGATATCGCATCGACGGCATCCTGGTAGAACGCGATTGCCCACCCCGAAGGATGCTGGGGGCCATCCTGTCCCGCATCAAGATCCTGGCCAGCATGGACATCGCCGAGCGCCGCCGGCCCCAGGACGGTCGAATCAAAATTACCGTGGGAGAAAAAGAGCTGGACCTGCGAGTCAGCATCATCCCCACCAACCACGGACAGTCGGCCGTGATGCGACTGCTGGACAAAGACAACATCAAAGTGGGCGTCCGGCAGCTGGGACTCTCGGAACGCGATTACAAAATCTTTACCCAGACCATCAAACGCCCCAACGGCATCATGCTGGTAACCGGACCAACCGGCTCCGGGAAGACCACCACGCTCTATGCGGCCCTCAACGCGATGAACCGCCCAGACCGCAAAATCATCACCGCCGAGGACCCCGTCGAGTACTACCTTCCGGGGATCAACCAGGTAGAGGTCCGACACAATATCGGCCTCGACTTTGCCCGCATCATTCGCTCCATGCTGCGACAAGCTCCCAACATCATCCTGGTCGGAGAGATGCGAGATACCGAGACCGCATCCATGGGAATCCAGGCTTCTTTGACTGGACACTTGGTTTTCAGTACACTACATACGAACGATGCGCCCAGTGCTGTTACACGCATGGTGGACATGGGCGTACCCGGCTATCTGGTGGCAAGCTCCGTGGTGGCGGTGCTGGGACAGCGTTTGGTGCGGACGATTTGCAAGCGCTGCAAGACCCAGTACAAGCCCTCGGAGGCGGTACTCCGCGAGGCGGGCATTCCGCCGGAAGTCGCCGAGCGAGCGACCTTCGCCAAAGGTAAGGGATGCGGGTATTGCCAGAAGTCCGGGTATCGCGGGCGGATGGGGATCTACGAGCTGATGGTCGTGTCCAGCCGCATTCGCGAAATGATGTTTCAAGGAAAATCGACGATTCAGATCGCAGAGCAGGCCATCAAAGAAGGCATGACTACCCTGTACTGCGATGGAATCCGCAAGACCATGAAAGGCTTGACTACGCTGGAAGAGGTGTATCGAGTCGCAAAAACGACCGAGCAAGATCAACTCGCACTGAAACTGATATTCGACGAATTCACCGCAGAGGCAGCCTCCACCTAAGGACGCGATGGGCCAGCCTGGCGCCAAACCCAAGATCCAGAATGCCCCCATGCAGAACCTTGCCGCGAACCATCAGCCGCTCGACGCTGTCGCCGCGGCTCTCGTCGGTTTTCGGATGGGTATCGAGTCAAAGCTGGGTCGCGGGATGGCGTATACCCCAATCCGGGTGGAGTTACGGGTCGGAGATCACATGGAATTTGGACATAGGCCCGCGAGCGATCATAGAATCCCGAGAACGGCGGCGTTGCCGACACTTAGAATCGATCCGAGAACAGAATCGAAGCTGCGGTTCTCCTCGGTTTTCGAATGGGCACTTACCTCGGAGACCGCCAACGCAGATCTGCATCGCGATTGCGAATGCCTTGGTTTGCGCACCCTACAAGCGATTGAACAGGCCGAGCGGGACTCGCCAGCCGAGATCTCGAAAAAGATTGGCCTTTTACCATAGGACTTAGTGGCTCCACCACGGTTCATCGATTACTTTTCTCCCATTCCTTTCAACTTATTAGCTTCCCGCAATTCCCACGGCTCGCGGCCTTAGCGCCGTTTGTCTGTAGCACATGTCGCGATGGCGTCGCTTGGACGCCCTGGGCGATCCAGTACCCGCAGCTACGCTCACGCATCGTCCGAGCGTGGCAACAGGGCAGGGTTGGACGCTCTTGAATATTCGAAGACAAGCACGCGGACATGCCGACTGCGATTGCGATTCCCATTTCGCGAGCGACCCCGAACGGTATGGCCCAACAGGTTTTAATTGACAAACTTCTTCAGGCGTGTGTGAAGCAGGGCGCGAGCGACGTGCATATCGTCGTTGGACAGCCGCCCGTATTTCGGCTGCACGGACGGATGCGGAAGCTGGAAACCAAGGTTTTGGAGCCGGACGATACCGTGGCGTTGATGAAGAGTATCACGCCGGAACGCTGTCAACGCGAGCTGCAGGAAGCGGGCAGCTCGGACTTTGGATTTGCCTTTGGTGACGCGGCCCGTTTTCGCGTCTCGGTCTTCAAGCAGCGTGGCTTCATTTCCATGGTGCTGCGGCAGATTCCGAACGACAAGCTGACGCCCGAGCAACTGGGATTGGCACAGTCGGTAGTCGAGATGGTGCAGCGGCCTCGAGGACTAGTGTTGGTTACAGGGCCGACGGGCTCGGGCAAGAGTACAACCTTGGCCAGCCTGGTCAATTTCCTCAATGAGACGCATGACCACCACATCATCACCATCGAGGACCCGATCGAGTTCTACCACGATCACAAGAAATCGACGATCAATCAGCGGGAAGTGGGAGTCGATGTGCCCAGCTTTGCCGAGGCCATCAAGCGGGCTTTGCGGCAGGACCCGGATGTGATTCTGGTGGGCGAATTGCGTGACTTGGAAACCATCGGCGCGGCCATTACCGCGGCCGAGACCGGTCACGTCGTGTTTGGCACACTGCACACCAACAGCGCTCAAGGCACGGTCAACCGCATCATCGATGCCTTCCCCGGCAACCTGCAAGATCAGATTCGCACGCAGCTGAGCACGGCCTTGATCGGCGTAGTGGCCCAAACGCTGCTGCCCAAAATCGGGGGCGGGCGGGTTGCGGCCTATGAAGTGCTAGTCGTCACGCCAGGTATCGCCAACCTGATACGCGAAAACAAAACGTTCCGTATTAATTCGGCCATTCAGACGGGCGCCAAGTTTGGCATGAATCTGATGGACGATGCCTTGTTCAAACTCTGGAAGGAAGGCTTGTGCACCGTCGAGGATTGTCTGTCCAAGAGCCACCGCCCCGATGACTTGGCGAAGCGAATCGTCAATGTCCGCCGCGGTATCACGGATGACAACAACGAAGACGATGACGACGAGCTATAGGTTTTCCTTGAGTTTACAAACGCATATTGAAACCTCAAAAAACAGGACACTTATCGCTGATCACCACCTTGCACAACCCTCGTTCCAAGGCTCTGCCTTGGAACGCGCTGTCTTCGAGGCTCCGCCTCGGGCGACAGGCCAAGCGACTGCATCGCCGGGATGACGAATACGGCAGGCAGAGCCTGCAAGAAATTGGGTTACCAGGCAGAGCCTGGTAACCAGGTGTAAGATGGCTGGGATCACGGTTACCGCAGGCAGAGCCTGCAAGATATTCGGTTACCAGGCAGAGCCCGGTAACCAGGTGTACGAACATTAAACAACAGCCACCGATCGCTTTCACGTTGAAGGCGGTCGGCCAAACGCCTACTGAGGGCCACAGATGGTAGTTCGTAGAATCGGTCAAATCCTGGTCGACCTGGGCTTTATCACCGACGAGCAGCTGGAAGTCATTCTGGACGAGCAGCAGCAGCGTCCGGGAGCCTTGCTGGGCAAGATCGCCGAAGACATGGGTCTGATCACCGATGATCAGCTGGCCCAGGCACTGGCCGAGCAGCTGAACATGCAAACGGTTCAGCTGTCCGACGTGAGTTTGCCTCCGGATGTGCTGGAGAAAGTCACGGAAACCATGGCTCAGATGTATCGCATTGTGCCATTGAAATTCGACGGCAACACGCTGACCGTGGCCACCTGCGATCCCCAGAACCTGACGGTTCAAGACGAGTTGCGAACTTTTCTGGGCTTCGACATCCAGATGGTTGTCGCCACCGAACGCGACATTCAAACCTGCATCGAGCGTTACTATTCTTCGGATGTGGATTCGGTAGAGAAAATTATCGCCGAGTTGAATGAAGACGAGGAATTGTTCCAGGCGGCTAGCGCCTTAACCGGCGACGGTCCCTTTAACCTGACGGACGCCGAGGCGCTGGCCGATAGCGCTCCGGTTCGCAAGCTGCTCAATATGGTGCTGCTGCTAGCCATCAAGGATCATGCCAGCGACATTCACTTCGAACCCTTCGAAGATGAGTTTCGCATCCGCATCAAAGCCGAAGGCGTGCTGTACGAAATGGTGCCTCCGCCCCGACACTTGGCTTTTGCGATTACCACCCGCATTAAGGTTATGGCCAATCTGGATATTGCCGAACGTCGCTTGCCGCAGGACGGACGTATCGAGCTGATGGTCGGTGGGCACCCGGTCGACTTGCGGGTTAGCGTTCTGCCAACCATGTTTGGCGAGAGCACGGTCATGCGGATTCTGGACCGTTCCGTAGTCTCGCTCAGCTTGGAAAACGTCGGCATGGACGAGGACACGCTGACCAAGTTCCGCAAGATCATCGATCGTCCCAACGGAATTATCCTGGTTACCGGCCCCACCGGCTCCGGCAAGACCACGACTCTATACTCCGCCTTGAGCGAGATGAACGACATCAAGGACAAGTTGATCACCACCGAGGATCCGGTGGAATACGACATCGATGGAATCGTCCAAATCCCGATCGACCACGGAATTGGCGTGACCTTCGCTTCCTGCCTGCGAGCCATTTTGCGGCAGGATCCGGATACGATTCTGGTGGGCGAGATCCGCGATGTTGAAACCGCCGAAATCGCCGTCCAGGCATCGCTCACCGGTCACTTGGTGTTCAGCACGCTGCACACCAATGACGCCCCCAGCACCATCACCCGCATGAAGGACATGGGGATCCCGACCTTTTTGATCACCGCCTGCGTGGAAGCCATTCTCGCGCAGCGGCTGGTTCGTCGTATTTGCTCGAACTGCCGTGAAGAAACCGAAGTCAGTCGCGAGATCCTGATCGACTTGGGTATCGACCCGGACAGCGTCGCCGATAAAAAGTTCTACCGCGGCGGAGGCTGTGAAAAATGCAACAACACCGGCTACAAGGGCCGTGTCGGACTATTCGAGTTGATGGTCCTGAATGACGACTTGCGAGAGATGATCATGAACAATGCCACCACGGACGATCTCCGCGACAAAGCGCAGACCTACGGCATGATTCCATTGCGGCTGTATGGAATCAACTATGTTTTCCAAGGTGTTACCACGGCCGACGAGGTGCTGCGAGAAACCATCGCAGACTAGAAATTGAGTATGAAATAGTCGCCTTTCGCTCCGCGAAAGCTGCGGAAAAACGCTACTTTCGCGGAGCGAAAGGCGACTATCGAACATAAACCAGTTACTGACAGACTGACTTCCTTCAACTTAGATCACTAAGCGTTTCCAAACACGAGGACGATTGCCATGCCCACCTTCCAATTCGAAGCGATGGACGCAACGGGCCAGGAAATCAAAGACATCATTGAGGCGGAAAGCGAAGAAGAAGCGCAAACTACCATCCGGCAGATGGGCTACTTCGTCACCAAGATCCAAGTCAAGAAGGGTCAAGCCAAGACGGCGGCTGGACAAAAGAAGAAGCGTCCCTTTGCCATTGGCGGTGCCAAGACCAAGCACATCTGCGCCTTCACACGACAGCTGTCCATTCTGCAGGACGCCGGTCTGCCGATCCTTCGCAGCTTGAAGATCCTGGAAAACAACAGCAAGCCAGGCAAGCTCAAGAACGCGCTCATGGACGTGTGCGATGAGATTGAAACGGGTGCCACGCTGTCCGAGGCGATGAGCAAATGCCCCAAGGTCTTCAGCCGCTTGTACGTCAACATGATCAAGGCGGGTGAGGCCGGTGGTGCGTTGGAAACCATCCTCAAACGCTTGGCGGACTTCTTAGAAAGCGCCGAAGCTTTGAAGCGGAAGGTCAAAGGAGCCTTGATCTATCCGATCGCGGTGGTAATTATCGCCGGCTTGATTCTGGCATTGATCATGACCTTTATCGTTCCCACCTTTAAGGAAATGTTCGAAGAGTTCGGTCTAGAGCTGCCAGCACCGACGCTGCTGTTGATCGCGATGAGCGATTACATCGTCAAGTACTGGTTCTTGATGTTGTTAATCCCGTTCTGCTACTGGCTGCTCTCCAAACTGATCCGCAAGTTCAAACACGGCCGCATGGGCTTCGACATGTATATCCTCAAGCTGCCCGTGTTTGGGGCTCTGGTGGAGAAGAACATTTTGGCTCGAACCACGCGTACGCTGGGCACCTTGATCTCCTCCGGTGTGCCGATTTTGGAGGCCTTGAACATTACTCGTGAAACCGCCGGGAACGCACTCTTCGAGCGGATCTTCACGAAAGTGATTGAAGCGATTCGTGAGGGCGAGGTGATTTGCAAGCCGATGCGTGACCATTCGGTACCCGGCTTCCATCCCCTGGCGTTGTTTTTCTGGATGCTGATGGGCAGCTTTCCAGGTGTGATGGTTCTGTCGGTTGCCTTGACGGCTGGACGGGATGCCGCGGAAAACTCGATGGAAACCCTGACGCTGGTCGGCGGCGCGATGTGCGGCTTGGGTGCCATCCTGTGTGGCTTGTTCTACTTGGTCAAGATGCGCAATCGCGTGATTGACGAATTGGTCGTGAACATGGTGGACGTCGGCGAAGAGACGGGTGAATTGGACACCATGCTGTACAAGGTAGCGGATACTTACGACGACGAAGTTAACGTGATGACGGAAGGCTTGACGCGTTTGATCGAGCCCTTGCTGATTTGCTTCCTGGGTGTTTCGGTAGGCTTCATTGTAATTTCGTTGTTCATGCCTCTGGTAACCATGATTTCGTCCTTGGCGTAAGAGAGAAGAGAGAAGCTAGTGGCTAGAAGCTAGTGGCTAGAAGCTAGAACTGAGTGTGGCACGGGCTTGCCCGTGTTGCAGCCAAGTTGGCAGCTTGCACGTGCATCACCAGAAACGACACCAAGAGAATCGATCGAACAGAAACCATAACGTCAGTAAGCAGAACAGAACGCAAAGCTGCTCAGCTGACATAAAAGCAAACAACAGCATCGCTGGCTCTTGAGCTTCGGCGAATGCAAACGATTTAAGAAAGTGCAAGCTGGCAACACGAAGCCAACACCGGCGAGCCAGTGCCACACAAAGAACTGAGTGTGGCACGGGCTTGCCCGTGTTGCAGCCAAGTTAGCAGCTTGCACGTGCATCACACCAAAAATGACACCAAGAGAATCGAACGAACAGAAAGCAGAACGTCAGCAAGCAGAATAGAACGCAAAGCTGCCCAGCTGACACAAAAACAAACAACAACATCGCTGGCTCTTGAGCTTCGGCGAATGTAATCGAGTTAGGAAAGTGCAAGCTGGCAACACGAAGCCAACACTGGCGAGCCAGTGCCACACAAATAGCGAACTGTACAACCAACTTTTCAAACACAGGGGTCTGGGTGTCATGAGAGCAGCAAGAACGAGACGCCGAACGAATAGACGCCAGGGTTTTACCTTGATTGAGATCCTGACGGTCATCGCCATCATCGGCATATTGGTCGGGCTATTGATCCCAGCCATCGGCGCCGCGCGGCGCTACGTCGCCAACTCGGCGATTCTCTTCGAGGCACAGACAATTGCGAATGCCGTAGAGCAGTACAAGAACAAGTACGGCGATTATCCGCCCGATGGCTCCAATCGCGCGGTATTCGAGCGGCACTTTCGCAAAGCGTTTCCGAACATGGCGGCCACAGAGTTCACGATTCTGTATCAGGTCGCCAATAACCTAAGTGGTGAAAGCTCGGGGCTACGTGCAGTTGGCGGGTCCGGAAGTGGTCAGGAGACCGTGATGGACGCAGCAGAAGCGTTGGTTTTCTGTCTTGGCGGGTTCAGCTCTGATCCAACGCATCCCTTTACAGGTCCTGGCGGACCGATCACCGCCGCCCCCGCAGGCTTCTCTCCGCCATTCCAATACAACGTAACCCGTGATAATGCGATGTTTGAATTTAAGCAGGAGCAACTTTCGCTGGAGGTTGAAGAAACCGGCAGTGGCTTTCGTACCATTTCCGTTGACGAAGGCATACTTGCGGACACACCCTCACGAAATGATCTCATGCCGGTTTATTCTCCTGGAACTGGACGATTGGCCCCGTTCGTTTATTTCGATAGCAGAACTTACAGCTTTTCCAATGCCAGTTCGCCGGGTCAACTGTTTTTTAATGTCTACTACGGGACACTCCTGCGTGGTTTTGCACGTCCCTATAAGTCAGACAACTTGAATACGAATGTGATTCCGAATCAAAACGACTGGAAGACGAACGATGCATTTGTCAGATATGCAAATGACAATTCCTTTCAAATAATTTCCGCGGGCCTGGACGACGATTACGGCGGCGTTGCTCAAGCAGCTAATGAACCGCCGTTGCTCTACAAATTTCCCAGTGGTGATGCGGTCGACATACGCAGCCCGAACGGCTCCAGTTTTTCCAGATATACCGAGGTTCCAGGAATTCCCAGCGCCCAATTGGATAACGTCACCAATTTTGCGGATGGCATTTTGGAAGACGCCATGGAGAACTAAGAAACGACCGAAAAACGTGAGCCGCCTTGGCGTTAACTGCGGTTCTCTTCGGTGTTCGGATAGCTTCTACATGGCCAATGTTTTTACGTTTGTCTTTGAAAATCAAATTCATCGAAGCAAAGTTTTTCGATCAAGGCACGACCTTTGCAACCAAATTGAAATAGAGCTTAAACCCCGGAAATTACTGCTCCGAACTGAGAACAGCGTCTCAGACTGAGACACCCAAAACATCCCCCTGCATCGGAATACAAGCACGAAGCGCAAGCAAGTGAGTCTCAATCAAGAGTCCCATTCGCATACAAGCACGACGCGCTAGCGAGTGGGTCCCATTGGGCTCATTCACATACAAGCACGAAGCGCCAGCGAGTGTGTCTCATACGAGTCCCATTCGCATACGAGCACGACGCGCCAGCGAGTGTGCCCCACTCCCGAGTCCAACTCAACGGAAACACCTTGGAGATCCACAACAGTTCCATGAACCCGAGCCCCCACAGACCGCGCTGCCGCTGGCCCAACCGGCCGAGCTTCACTCTGGTGGAGTTGTTGGTGGCCATCGCCATCCTCGGCACGCTGGCCGGTCTGGCTCTGTTCTCCTTGCTGGGAGCTCAGACCGACGCCCGGGTAGCCCGCACGCGAGGCACCATTCAGAAGCTGAACGAAATCGTGCTACAGCGATGGGAAGAATATCGCTACCGCCCGATCAATGTTCAACTTCCTCCCGGCTGGAAGATTCCGGTAGCACCCGCCAACAATCCGAATGCAACGGACACACGGCTTCCCTACTCGCCGCGCGAATTGGCTCGGCTGAAGATGATCATGTTGCGGGACACGATGCGGATGGAAATGCCCGACCGCATCAGCGATCTGCTGTACGAGCCGACTCAGTACAAGATGGTTTCGAATGTGTACGGTGCCGCCTATCTCAATCGCCCTGTGCCCACGGGTTGGTCGGTGATCTACGACGCCCTTCGCAGTCGCGTCAACAACAGTCCAGCCTTTGCCAGTCTGGGACTCTCATTGCCGCCGACTTACGCCGGAGGCCCGCTTCCAGGATCCAACGCAGCACCTGCTTGGGTCGGCGTCGGCGGCGACCCCTACGAGTGGAATGAGATGGTCAGCAGCGCAGAGCTACTGTATCTGATTGTGGCATCCAGCAACTACAACGGCTCGTCCGGTCTGGAGTTTTTCCGTCCGAGCGAAGTGGGTGATACAGATAATGATGGATTGCTGGAATTCATTGATGCCTGGCGACAGCCGATTCAGTGGATCCGCTGGCCTGCAGGATACCGGGGTGATCTGGTTCGCTACGCCGACAGCGATGCCATGGATCCACTGCGGACCGACTGGCGATTCCGCACCACGGTGGGTAATTACAACGTGGAAGAAGACTGGAAGCCGCGGACCTTGGTTCCGCTGATCCTTTCGCCCGGCCAAGACGGACAACTGGGAGTCATTCGCGATCGCTTTGATCCCGCTCGCAACATTCCTCCGCTGGCTTACGCCACCATGCGATGGCCCACGGCGTCGGCGGGCACGGCCTACGGCGCCCCCAACCCGTATTATGCTGGCGGGCCTTACTACTATCCGGATCCCAATTTCACTTGGGAAGTTGCTTCCGGCAATTGCGAATACGGTCTGCCAAATGGTCCGGGGAGTGAGAAGCCCTTCGATGGTTCGGAACCCTGCGGCATCGCACTCGGTTTTCGGGCCAACCAGTTGGGAGCGATACCCAACGTGCTCGATGCCAATGGCACACCCAACGATGTATGGTCGGACAACATCACCAATCACGACATTATCCTGGAGCCATAGTCCATGCATTTGCCAATCAAGCAATGCGGCCCGACCTTGGCCGCTTGTCGAGATAGAAACGTTGCTGGAAATGCAGCAACCGAAATCGAAAGTAGCCGACGTGGCTTACGTTCCGGCGTAACGCTGATTGAGTTGCTGGTGGTCATCGGTGTGCTAACGCTGCTGGCAACGCTGTCGTTATCAACCGTCAAGAACTTGCTGAAGGACCAAAAGGTAACGCAGGCCTCGCGTCTGGTTCAGCAATACATAGAAACCGCCAAGATTCGCGCTATTACCTCGCGGCGACCGGTGGCTGTTTTTGTGGAACGGGTTGGCAAGACCAGCGATGGCACTTTTGATCCAGCCAATTTCACCGCCACACGACTGAGCATGGGTGAGGTCTTTCCAGCCTATGCGGGAGACATCATCGACGCCACAGGCACCCTGTGGGACGTGGATTTCACCTCCTCCGGCAACCCGTGTCGCATGGCGGATCGCCATGCGGATCAAATTCGCTTTGCTCCTGAGGATGTATTCTCAGGCTTGGGAACGCAAACCGGAGAGCCTGGATTCGTGCGGGCCGGCGACCTGATTCAATTCGAGGGTTCACCGGAGTATTTTCTGATCGAGGACCTGACTCCCAATACACCCGAGTACGTGGCGGAAACGGTCACGGGCAGCGGCGGCAATAGCGAATTTGCGCTGACGTTTTTCAATCCGCCCCGCCCCGACGTATACAACAATTGCATTGCATCCGGTAATTACTCCACCAAACCACCGGCCTTGCCGATTTTTGGCTCTACACCATCACTAATGGGTCCAGGGGCTGACACACCCTCAGTTGCTTCGCCTCGTCGCGTGAAGTTTCGCATTTTCCGTCGGCCTACCAAGTCACTCGTCGGCGCGATCACGCTGCCGCGAGGAACCTGCATTGATCTATGGGCTTCTGGAACCGGTCGCAGCGGCGCGGGACTTCTGGATGCTCCGACACCCGTGCTGCAAGCCAACGAAACAGTGACGCCGGCCAGTTACAGTCGGATTGCGATCGTGTTTGATCCCACCGGCAAGCCCAACGGAATTTTCCAGGACAATCGGGTGGTGGTGCAAGACGGCACGGGCACACGGGTGGCCCTGGACGACTTTGCCGGACTGCCGCTGGAATCCAAGTTGTATTTGCTGGTGGGACGCACCGATCAAGTTAACAACACAGCCTCGCGACCGGCGGAAAGTGATCGCGAGACCGTGCTGTCGAATATTCTCGACGCGTCCAATTCATGGATCTCCATCAATCCACTGACTGGCTTAGTGTCTTCCTCGCCGGTCTACTCGGTGCCTGACGCGTTGGTTGCCGATTTTCAGTCGAACAACGCCACTTACGCCGACATCGTGAATTCGGCTCGAACCTTTGCTTCCGTGGGAGTGAATGATGTGCAGAAGTAGCCGCCACTCTCGGGAATTGATTCTGACCCGACCTCGGGACATGTGTCGCTTGCGGCGTGCCGGAGCGACGGTGTTGGAAGTCATGTTCGCCATCTTCGTGGTGATCGTGGGCTTGATGGGCATCGCTTCGCTGATTCCGCTGGCAGCCCGCAATGCCGAGCAGAGCAATGCCTATAACCAATCCCTGGCTCAAGGTCAGATTTGGCTCAACGATTTTCTGGCCCGCGGATTGAACCGCCCCAATTCCTTCACCCGTCGCGGCTCGGGTTTTAACTGGCAGTGGTACAACGACACGGCGTTCACCACTGGTAACAACGTGCCAGTTCCAATCGGCTTCTACAACTTCAGCAAGCGCGGCATCCAAAACACTCCTGGTAATGTAATTCCTAATTCGTTCCTGACGCCCACCAATTCCGCGGTAACCTCGTTGGCAGGGGCACGGATCTGGGCTCAGCAATCGGTGTGCATCGATCCGGTATTCATGTCCGATCCGGACGTCATTCGCTCGTTCAATACGGGTGCCGCTCGGTACAACGGCTATCGCGCCAGTGTGTTCCCCTACTATGAGGACGGTCATAATCCCATCGAAGATGGCTTTGCGCCGGCCACCAATGCTTGGCCGGACCAACCCAGAATGCTGCGGGTAACACTCGGCGGTAACGCCGGCCAGATTCCTAATAAGCTGGTCAAGGATCTCTTCGTTTCGCGTGACGACGTGGCCACCTTTATCAGCGACGACGATAAAACCATTCCGGCCTCGCGATTGTTTTCTCAGGGGGCCGTCAAATCGCTGACGACCGGCGATTACACCTGGATGGCCACCCTAACGCCGGAGCCAGTTCCAACGCCTTCGCTGACGGACACCACCACGGATTACGTATTGTCGCTAGTCATTCTCCAGCGACGTGACCGACAGTATCTTGCCCCGGGGACTTCCCCACCTCCCGGACAAGCGGAAAGCAAGCCTCAGGGTGAGCGTTTAGTTTGGGTTCAACCATTGTCCGGAGATTTCCGGGGAGGCAATGGAGGGCGTGTCCGCTTATTGTCGAACCAATACGTGGAAGACCGCGTCCACGTGGGCGATTGGATTCTG
>JANSWS010000152.1 GCA_024743355.1 bacterium | reverse complement strand
TATCGCCGCGCTGACGGTATATGACATGTGTAAGGCCATGGACCGGGCCATGCGGGTTGAGTCGGTGGAATTACTCTCCAAAACCGGTGGAGTACGCGGCGATTATTCGAAGTCTGGAGATCACTAATGCTGCAACGCGCACAATGCGTTGATACGGCTCGAGATAGTTCGTCCGCATCCGGCACTGACATCGACAGGTTGTCAGCCACGTCCGTGAACCTGAACTCGGATGCGTCACGCGATGTCGTTTCCAGTCATCAAGCGGACAGGGACGGATCGGACCATCAATGTGGCAGCAAGCTTCGAGTTGAACATTCCATCCGTAGTCTGGTCGGCAACCATTTGCTGGAAATCGAACGCACCATGCGGCTGGCGTGTCGCAGTCGTTCCGCGGAGGTCAGTCATCTATGCGAGCACGTGGAGTCACTCGGCGGCAAGCGGCTCCGGCCCATTTTGGCTGTGCTCAGCGCCCAGGCCTGCGAATATGCAGATCCCAGCTTGCTCCATCGGCCGCAGAGCGAACGCTTGGCTTCCTCTCGCGACTTGGTGTACATCGGTGCCGCACTCGAGCTGGTGCATGCTGCGAGCTTGGTACATGACGATGTTATGGACCAGGCTGACACACGGCGGCATCGTCCCACGGTGGGCACTGTTGCGGGAGGCCATGCGGCGATCTTGCTCGGCGACTTTCTATTTACCAAGGCCTATGACCTGGCGGCCCGCTGCCGTTTGCGGTATCCAGCCCGTCGCCTGGCGAAGGCCGCATCGGCGCTGTGCGAAGGTGAGCTTGAGCAGCAGCTTTCCGCCGGTAATTGGAGTATCAGTATTCAGCATTACATGGAATTGCTGTCGCGGAAGACCGGCGCCCTGTGCGCCGTGAGCTGCCGGTTAGGAGCCTTTGCCGCCGGCGGCAGCAGCCCGCATGTGTATTCACGTTGCCTGGCCAGGTTTGGCTTGGATCTAGGATTAGCTTTTCAGCTGTTCGATGATTGGCTCGATTACTGGGGAAGTGATCGAACAGGCAAGACGCTGGGGACGGATCTGGCCCAATGCAAACCCACGTTGCCTCTGTTGCGATTGCTTGCCGTAGGCTCGCCGGCCACCCGTCGAGAGCTGATCCGCCTGTTGCAGCCCGGCCAGCATAGCGATGAGCAGCGGCTGCGTATTCGCGAGATGTTGGATGCCAGTGATGCCTCGGAATACACTCTGCAGGCCGCAGGGCAATATGTGCACAAGGCGGTGGAAAGTCTGAACGTCCTGCCCGACTGCGAGCCCAAATCCTGTTTGCAACAAATCGCCCGATTTAGCGTGTCCAGGATTTCCTAGGCAGCATGGCCAGGATTTTCCAGGCGGGCGCTTAGTCCGGTGTTCTCAGCGGCTTCCGCCAGCCTCTATTCGGGCCGCTGGTGTTCGGAATCGTGCTCATCGTCTGGCGGATACTTCGGATTGCGAAGCGGGTCGAGTTCAGCAACGAAGTCCTCGACGTTGGTGAATTCGCGATAGACACTGGCGAATCGAACGTAGGCTACCTGATCGAGTTTTGCCAAACGCTGCAAAACCATCCTGCCGATGATCGTGCTGGGCACCTCCGAATCGTAGTCGCCGCGGATGTCCGTTTCGATTTGGGCTGCCAGTTCTCTTATCTGATCGGGACTGATGGGACGTTTCCAGCAGGCTCGAATAAGTCCGCGCTCAATTTTTTCTCGCGCGAATGGTTCCCGCATTTCGTCATGTTTCTTGATGACTTGGAGCGCATATTGCTCAACCCGTTCGTAGGTCGTGAATCGCTGTTTGCAATTGTTGCACAGCCTGCGACGTCGTATTGCGCGTCCGTCCTCACACGCCCGCGAGTCCGTTACTCGATCGTTATCCGATGAGCAGTAGGGACAGATCATAGTGGTTTCCAGTCAAGGCGAGTCATATGCGTGCTGCAGGCAGGGATTAGAGCATTTTTCGAGATGAAGTAGCATCGAAAGTCGCCGATCGCTCCGCGATCGATGCGTTTTCAGGCCGAGTCACTACGATCACGGAGTGATCGGCGACTATTCAAAAGCTAGAATGCTGTCGTATTGTAGCCTGTTCGCTCCCAACGTCTCTCGCGATTGGCCAAGATTATTGCGTACCCGAAATCGCCCCGCATCGGGAAAAAAACGATCGAACAGTAAAGAATGCGGCCTGCAATACGAAGGAAATGCTAGCTGCGGTCACTTGTCGGAGCGGCCGTGAGATGGCACGCGAATCGCGAACTCGCTGGCTGGCCTGTCGACGTTGCACCAAATGCTTAAAATAGGAACACGAGCACCGGTCAAGGTAGCGGCACACCTTGATTTCATCCGAGGTAACTTAAATTTGGGGTAACATGCACGATGGCTGAACAATCAGACCCTGCCAAAGAGCAGTTCTCGCAGGTGGCTGCGGAGCGCGTCGCGGCCGCCAATAGTTCGGACCCTGAGAGAACCTTGTGGAAAGGCGGCTTTAGTGCCAAGGCAATGTATGGCACGTGGATTGCCTGCGCCCTTCTAACAATAATTGCGGTGGTGGCAGCGGCCTTGTTTGCCACAGGGGAGTCCGCGAACGTTGCGTGGATGGTTACCTTGACGTTGGTGATGCTAATGTGGTGTTACGCCATTTGCGTTTATTTTTACCGGCGTTTGGCCATGCATTATGAGTTGACGACTCAGCGGTTTATTCACCAGGCGGGTTTGTTTAGCAGGACAACGGATCGTATTGAGGTCATCGATATCGATGATGTCAGTTACTCGCAGGGGATCGTGCAACGTATGTTGGGCGTAGGAAAAATCCGCGTCAGCAGTTCAGACCGCTCGCATCCTGAACTGTTGCTCTACGGTATCGACCGTGTCCCAGAGATTGCCACCTTGATCGATGACGTGCGCCGTGAGGAGCGTCGACGCCGCAGTCTGCACATCGAGTCCATTTAGGCGTCCGCTGGCGTACCTGCCAGCATTCGTAGCCACCGTCGCCAGACGGTGGACAAATTAAAATTTGCCATTCGTAGCCACCGTCGCCAGACGGTGGACGACGTCGACCACCGTCTGACAACCACGCTCTGGCGAGCGTGCTTTGTCGACCACGCTCTGGCGAGCGTGCTTTGTCGACCACGCTCTGGCGAGCGTGGCTACGAGTAAGAATTTATCTGCCGCTCGCCTTAGCGTCTGCGTTGAGCACTGGCGTACCGCACCCCGCCTTTCTGACGAGCTGGATTCAGCCGGCGAGCTGAAGATGAGGTGACATCGGGATCGGCTGCTGGATCCGGAACCGGGGTTGGCGTTACCTCTTCGTAAGGCGCCTCGGGGGCCGTAGACTGGGGCATGTAGTTCGGGGCCGGCACGGGTTGCAATCCTGATGGACTACTGTGCAGCACCTCTCCGTGAGAACTTCCACAATTGCAGCCCGATGAAGTGGTGGAAGCGTGGTAGCCAGCATCGATGTGTCCCGCGTGCCCGCAACTATCGCAACCGCAACTGCCCCCACATTCAAACGGGCTCGGGCAGCAGGCGTGATAGGGTGTGCCCCACAACATTCTGAGCTTTTTCAGCAAGGGTCGGCATTGCCCGCAGGCGCCGCAACCACCACAGGAAAAACCACAGTTGTCGGCGACCGGAGGTTCGTTGATCCACTCGTCATAGTACACTTCGCCACAGGCTCCCTGGCAGCTTTTGTGCGCGCCGATCTTGGCCAGCACATGACCTCCGCATGAGCCGCAGCCACTGCCTCCGCAGGCACAGTCAAATAGCCCTGGATGTCGGGGCGCTCCGTCGTCGCAACAACCCGTCCCACAGCCTCCCAAGGGGCTCATCGAGGTGGAGTTCGGTACACAGCAGCAACCGGCGAAGTGCAGCGAAGCCAGGCTGAACAAAATTGCAGCGGAGCGGAGTCCGTTCATCGAGATATCCTCAGTCCTTGAATCTGCTCGGATTGGGCCGCGAAACTCGGAGTACCAGCCCACGCAAACTCTTATCGACCGTTAAACTTCAGCTATCCAGCAAATTTTGCCAGGATGGCCTGGCACACGTTTTTGTAGTTACTAGCATTGGCTTGCCCACCATGGCTCTGAATGAACACACAAGAGAAGACCTGCTTCGCGAAGCGGTCCAGTTTCCCAACCGGTTGCGGTGGAAATGCCAGCCAAACGCCAACGCTGCAGATGACAGTCGGGTCAACCAAGTCTTCTGCGGTTTGCGTCGTGATGGCGGATGGAGCTTGTATGTGGATGAAGATTTCGTGCTGCAATTCAACTCCCGACAAGAACTGCGTCGCGTGTTCTGGCGCGGTGAAAAGTTGGCAGCCAGACACGGACGGCTGGAAGCATTGAAGAGGCTGTCGCGAGGGGGCCGCGTTCAGTTGCAGAGTGAGTCCCTGACTGCCGACCGTCAGCAACAGCTACTGGACGCGTATCAGCAGCTGTTGACTAAAATTGTCTCGCTGCATGCAGCCGGCCGCTTAGTTGTGGACGGGCGGGTTTCTCCGCCAGATGAAGAGCAGCCCGAGTTGGAGTCGGATTGCCTGCAGCGAATACGAGCCGCCAGCCAGCATATGCTGATAGCTCGCACTTCCAGAGCGTAAGTCGAGTTACCAATGAATCTGCCTCTGGCCCGACGATCCCAGCAGGTTTTAGCTAGCAATCCCACGGAATTACGCTTGTGAAAAATCTTCCCGCAAGACAATTCGCCATGGAGGTGGTCCATCGTTTGAGGCAGGCTGGGCACGAGGCTTTGTGGGCAGGTGGTTGTGTTCGCGACCTTTTGCGCGGAAGCGAACCAACCGACTACGATGTTGCGACCTCCGCTTTGCCCTTGCAAGTCCAAGAGCTTTTTGGTCGACGGCGGACTCATGCTGTGGGGATTTCGTTCGGTGTGATTATTGTCCGGGCTCCCAAACGCGGCATCCAGAGTGTTGAAGTTGCGACCTTTCGCACCGACTCCAGCTATTCCGATGGTCGCCATCCGGACTCAGTCAGCTTCAGCACTGCGGAAGAGGATGCTCAACGCCGTGATTTCACGATCAATGGAATGTTCTATGACCCTTTTGACGATCGCGTCATTGATTATGTTGGTGGCCAGACCGACCTGCAGCTGAAACTTGTGCGGGCAATTGGCGATGCTCGCGACCGATTTCGAGAAGATAAGTTGCGAATGCTCAGAGCCATACGGTTTGCAGCACGCTTTGCATTTCAAATCGAATCTAGCACGCGAAACGCGATCGGTGAGTGCGCGGGCGAAGTCGCGGTGGTCAGCGGGGAGCGGATCGCGAGTGAAATTCAAGCCTCATTGCAAACTTCGCATGCCGCATGGGCGGTCGCGGAATGGGCTGACTTGGGGCTGTTGCCGGTGATTTTGCCAGAGCTCGCGGAGCGATGGGAAGAGCGAGCGGCGGAAGCTAGCAGGTTGCTGAATGCGATGCCCACGGCGACCTGGCAGACCAAGCTGGGTGGGCTGCTCTTCGCGACTTGGGGAGCACAGGAGCAGCCAGTCCAGCTGATGAAGTCGCGGCTCAAGCTCTCCAATTCAGATGCCAATGCGATTGCCTTTACCGTAACCAGCCAGCCCGTTTTGGAGCAAGCCCATCGGCTTCCCTGGTCCCAAGTGCAGCCTCGGGTGATTCACCCCAGCTTTGCCGAGGCGTTGGCCTTGCTCGATGCTCGTTGCCGATTAGGCCTGGATCCGCACTGCGGAGACTGGCTGCGACATCAACTGGCCAACATACCTGAATTGGATCCGCCGCCCTTGGTGGTCGGCCAGGATCTGCAAAACCTGGGACTCAAACCCGGCCCCGCCTTCCGGGTCTTGCTCGACCGCGTTCGTACTTTGCAATTGGACGATCGACTACGAAATCGGGAACAGGCTTTGGAGTGGCTGAACACCGAAATCGAAGGCATGGACGCTTAAACGGATTCTGAATGATCAGCGTCGAGAAGCAACACGCCCGCCGTTCCGCACGAATACCTTCGGGTCGTCCACGATAAAGGGAGTCGTCCAGTCCCTGCCATTGTCGCCATTGACAACATTGTAGAAGAACGATCGAAAGCGTTCGCAGCGATAGCCATAGGGGTACTGTGAGGCCAAATAGTCGGCTTCCGTTAAGTCTTCGACGCCGGGTTTCGCATAATAGTGAACGGCCCCATCGGCGGTAACAGACATCCCCAGAGTCCACCAGCCGGTTGTCGTAATCGGCGGACCCTTGAAGTCACCGCCGTTGCGATCCGAGCGGATGCGGAAATAGGCGTAGTCATGATCTTTGCCGGTCTTGTGCTTGCTTTCGAACAATATGAACAGACCGGGCCAGTAAATCTCGTTTTCTTCCTTGGACGAGCTGAATAGAAATTTATTCGAAGTGGTGGTCTTGGTCGTCTCCAGAGCTAGCCGGAATGCAAAATGCGGTCCGTTCCGGTGCTCCCATTGTTCGACTGGGGGCAAGAATACGCGGGTGGTGACGCTGGGCTCCTGGCTGACGGAAAGCTTACCGGCCCTGTATTGCACGTTGCAGATGAAGTCTTCCTGGTGCATCGTATTACTGGGACGATTGGGGATCCCGGTGTACAAAGATTGCAGCAACAGGGCACCTTGGCTGCCCGGCAAGCCACCTGGTGGCGTGTTCACCCGTTTCACGATGTCGGGATAGCCGCGCTTGATGCCTTCATACCACCGGCCATTGGCCGATTTTCCAATCGGCGTGTTCTGCCTCTCGTTAATGTCCTCAGTGCTCTTGGGAGCATTGGGAATAAAGCTCCAATCCGGATCTTCAAAGTCGTCGCCCACATTCGTGAGCTCGACTCCCGTTCCAGGTACAAAGCCTCGACTCTGGGCGAAAGCGGAAGCCGGGCACATGAGTAACAGCAAGCTGGTAACGATGGCAAATTTCCAGATCCGCATTTTTTGGGCGTCCTTTCCTGGGAACCACACTCGACAGGTCCGCCACCACGCTGGGGCGCTTCCGATCTAGGCCGCGCGAGCCGTCAGCAATGCTGCTATTGCAGCTCGACTTGAACGCACGTTGCGGTGGTTCCCCAAAAATCCTCGGGGCTTACCGTCTGTATCGGTAGTTTGGGATCCACGATTTGCCTTTTTTGCCGACTCAATTTGCCCCGCCCGCTAAACTTGATCTGTCTTGCCTAGTGTGGTGGATGTTGGTTACAACTTGGCCACTAGCTTCGATGGGGTTGCGATCAAGCCAGCACAGCCCTGGGCAAGCTGTATGAAGAACACATCCGAAAACCGTGAGCCGCTTTGGCGTTAGCGCGGTTCTCTTCGGTTTTCGGATAGGTTCTAAGTCCGCCGTCCGTCAAATTCTGAAAGGAATGCAATGTTTGACGTTTCTCAAGTCTTGAAATTACAAGAAGAAACGGTGGCTCTTTGGCACCATCAACCGATCGAGAATTCCTACGATGGAATCATGGGGCTGATCTGTACGCAGCACCGTTTTAATTTTGAGCTTTGGCATCAGGAGGACATCGCTCGCAGTCCCGAGGTTGAAGATTCTGAAATCGCCCAAGTGAAGCGGGCGATTGACCGTCTTAACCAAGCCCGCAACGATCATATCGAGAAAATTGACGATTGGCTCAGTGAGGAGATTGAAAGGCGAGGAATCGTTTGCTCGGAAAATGCTCGTTTGCGAACGGAGACACCGGGCAGTGTGGTCGATCGTCTGAGCATTATGGCCCTCAGACTCTATCATTATCGTGAGCAACTGGAACGCGAGGATGCGGACGATTCGCATCGTCAGAAAGTGCAGCAGCGGACCTCTTTGTGTCTCGAGCAACGTCAGGATCTAAGTCAATCCTTACGGGAGTTATTGGAGGATATCGCGGGCGGAGTCTGTCGGCATAAGACCTATCGGCAGATGAAGATGTACAACGATCCCACGTTGAATCCCTACTTGTACCGGCAGAAGTCTTCGGTTGGGCAGTGATTGTTGCTTAAGAATCCATGGCTGCGGATGTTCTAGCCCAGCCAATCGGAAGAAAGATGACCAACGGTAGCCAGCAGGCGATGGACGGGGCGACAAAGCTACCGGTTGCCCCCAGCGCGTTAAGACCGACGACGATGCCGGTAAAGCCGGCAACAATAATCAAGCAAGCTCCGGCAACCCAGAACATGTGACGATCGGGACGCGTTAGCAATACCGGTACCCCCAGTAGTATGACAGTCCAATCGATGAGCGGTCTCAGAAAGCGGCTATGGATTTGAACTCTGAGGTCGTTACCGCTACGCACGTTCTCGCCCTTGAGGTGGCGGATCAGTTCGCTAGTAGCCGCAAACTGCTTCCAGGCACTTCCCCCGCGGAGCATTTCATACTCGACGTCACTGGCGAGAAAACAGTCACCAGGCTCGATCCAATCCGTGTCTTTGGATGTTAAGAGGATGGGCTTCCCATCGACCGCGTGCATCGAATCGCGCTGATCAATGCCGGACGGTGCAGTCACATTCTTGAACAGATAGCCGCGGGGCTTATTCTCCGTCGGCCGCTGATAGAAGGCGGATTTCGCCAGTATCTTACTGCCGAAAGAGTCGGCCAGCGGACCACCTTGAATCGTCAGAATCGGTGCGACAATCTCGAAGTTTGCCGGCAACAGGCTCTTGCCTTGAAACAAGGCCATGGCCTGATGCTCAAAGGTCGGTCGCATGGGCCGCGGCAAATCACCGGTGAGATCCTGGGGATTGCGATCCAAGCGGTCTTGGTAATAGGGGATCGAAAATTCTCTCAGTGCCGAGGCACTGAGAATCACAACGGCGGATGCCAGCATAAGTGGCCGCACAATTCTCCGCTTCGTAATGCCTGCCGACAGCAAGGCCGTAAACTCATTGGTTTTGTTGAGCCAAGCAACGACAAACAATAACGACAGCAAAGCGAGTAGGCCACTCAGACGCTCGAAGAATGACAGCAAATAGGGGCCATAGTATTCCAGTACTATCCAGAAGAGCGCGCGTTGCTGCTGTTGGGCGAATCGCAGGAATTCATCCAGATTGGTAAAGAATAAAACTACGATCAACATGCCCGCGATGGAGGAAAAGCAAATCGTCAGCACGCGAAGGTAGAGAAACAGCAGATAGCGATCGATCCGAGTCATAGTTTTGCTGGCGTTCCCGGTAATTCATTGGAACTACGGCGGGAAGTCTCGCAGCAAAGCCGGCAAAGATGCAAGATCAATCAGATGATTGCGGGGGCCGGCAGCTCCTTGCGAATTCATTTTCCTGCCCGCCATTCCTTCTTGGTTCCTCATCAGACCTTGGAAAGGCAGCAATGCGATCATTAAATACGCCGGATGCAAAGCCCTGGTGGATTCCTTCCCTGGTGGGACCGCTTTTTCAATCTGCGGTACCAGCCGGCCGGCTGGCGATCGATCGCATCAGATTTCCTTACCGTCCTGTGCCAGTTTCTCCAAAGCCGACTGATAACCGCTTTGTGCCCGCTCTTGAACCTGCTTGAATTCATCCAGCCAGCGACGTCCGCTGTCTTCCGCTCCAGCTCCATGGCCTCGCAAGTAAGACTCGATGCCCTTGCCATGGTGGTAGTAGTTCTTCAGTTCGTAAGCGGCTACCAGCTGGCCACAATTGCCGCAGCGAACATAGACGGTCATCGGTCGACCAGCCTCGCGTACGATGATGTTTCTGGCTTCGCGGCTGCCACATTCTTGACAGGTTTGGCGATTCACTTGCATGTTGCTGCCCTTGTGACCGTTGGGGGAGAGTCTACGACGCGGAGAGGAGCTTGTGGGAACACGTAACGAAGAGGGCCAACTAAGAACCTTTCCGAGAACCATTAGCCGCTTTGGCGTTAGCCGCGTTTCTCTTCGGTTTTCGGATAGGTTCAAACCCATCGGGGAATCGCGAGCGGGCGGAGGATCTTACCAAATCCCGAGCCGCCGCTTGCTAAAGCCCATCGGTGTGGCTGATTCTAACATGCGGGGTGGACCTACTGTGAATCAAAACGAGAGGGAATAAATGCTCCGTCCGTTTGCCCGCCGAGTTAAACCCTAGATGCCGAGAAGTCCCCACCACCAATAGCCGGTCGTGAAAGCAAGCACGACGCCGACCAGCGTCAGGATCAAACCCGGGCGAACCATATCGGAAACAGAAATTTGCTCGGTACTGAAGGCCATGGCATTGGGTGGCGTGGAGACCGGAAGCGGCATGGCCAGACTGCAGGCGAACGCCGTACCCAGCATCAGTGGCGTGTAGCTCTCGACGCTCAGACCCAACAGAATCGGCAATATCAGGTTGGCTGTCGCTGTATTGCTCATCACGGATGACATAAGACAAGCGACGCTTCCAAAGACCACCATCAACCAATAATCTGGAATGCCATCGACCGGCAGCAACTCGATCAACCAAGATGCCAGGCCACTCTCCGAGATGGCCGTTCCCAAGCACAATCCACCTCCCATCAGCAGCAAAACATCCCAGGAAAGTGAACGCAGGTCTTGTCGATTCAACAGTCCCGTCGAGAAAAAGACGAGCACCGGAATCAACGCGATGGTACCCGCGGTCAATCCATGCCACTGTGAGGTGACCCATCCGAATACGGTGATTGCCAATGTCACTAGCAAGATATTCAAGGGCACCGAAGTCGGAAGATCTATCGAGTCCTTCTCCACCTGTAGCGATTGCGTGAGAGGGCGGAAGAGCACTAGCAGCGTGCCCCAAGCCAACAAGGTCATCACGATTACACCGGGAACGCCTAAGGCCATCCAGGTTCCGAATCCAGGCGCTTCGCCAATGCGCTCCATATACTGCATGGCGATTGCGTTAGGCGGGCTACCGATCGGCGTCCCCAGACCTCCGATGTTAGCGCCAAACGGAATGGAAAGCACGAGCCCTTTGCGGGCCGGATCTTGATTGGGTAGTCGATTCGCAATGGGTATTGTTAGAGCCAACATCATGGCAGCTGCGGCTGTGTTGCTGAGCCACATGGAAAGAAAGGCAGTCACCAACATCACGCCCAGCATGAGACGCGGAATGGAAGTACCGGTACGCTGAATGATCGATCTAGCCAGCCACTCGTCGACCCGCTGTTTGTGCAAGGCGGCAGACAGCACGAAGCCGCCCAGAAATAAGAGCACAATATCAGAAAAAAACGGCGACAGAAAAACCTGATTATTGACCGACATTCCATCTTGCTGCATGACCGGAACCAGCCACACCAGACAAAGAAAGAGAACCATCAGGCTGGTAACGAAAAGCGGAACGGCTTCCGTAATCCAAAGCGTGGCGGCGGCTAGCAAGATGCCCAGCGACACATAGCCCGGCTGGCTGAGCTCAAAGTAGGACAAAAAATCGAACTCGGCGGCAATCAAGAAAAAGGCCACGGCGGCCAGCGCCAGCCCTCGTCCCAGTTTCTGTTTCATCTTTTTGTTTGTCCCTACGAGCGTCCGAGAATGTCGGCACAAAAAAAGGGCGGATCCAAATGATCCGCCCCTCGTGAGACTTGATTGTATTGATCCCTCTGCTATCGCAAGGGGATGTCAGGCTGCTAATCCGCGTGAAGTCGAATTAGAAACCGCCGCCGCCGCCACCGAAACCGCCGCCGAAACCGCCGCCGCCGCCGCCGATTCCGCCTCCGCCAAGTCCACCACCGGCTCCACCGCCTTGTGTACCAGCTTGGCCACTGACGAAGTTAAAGGTGAAGATCTCGCCGATACCGTTAAAGTTGGGCGAAGGAGAGATCCGTACGTAACGGCGGTCTGCAGACACGACTCCAGTTACCGTCATGAAAGCACCTTCTGGCAGCGTGGTGATGACTGGGCGATAACCCACGGCACCGCCACCGACAGGGAAGCCAAAGCCGCGTCGCTGACTGGCTGCCAACATTCGCCGAAAATTAAAATAGTCCTGAGCGCTGCTGGAATCGGCGGCGTCGTTGCCGGCGAATTGCCCCAGAACCGCAGCCCCGGTTTCCAACTGTTCGGTACGGATGTGAGCCAGTTGTGCGGCAGCGATCGGTTCCTCGCGATGTCCGTTTTTGACGGCCACTTGAAGCATGGCACCTTCCGAGCTCAGATCAATCTGACGAATCGTGTGCGTCTCTTCGGGACTTCCGAAATCGGTGTAGACTTCGACAGTCACCTTTCCGCCGGTAACCTCACCATAAACGCGACGAATCAGGACATCATACTGTCCAGCATATCCCTGAGAGCACACGTAAAATTCGGAGAAGCCATCAACGCTGGCTGCTTCGCTGCGGCTGGACGTGTCACCCAGCAACACACCTCCGCTAACGGTTAGAGGATTGGACAAAGAGCAAATGGTGCCAGCTGGTTCTTTGACGCGTATATCCAGATCCGCGTCTCCGGTCCAAGTCACACGGACTGCCAGGTCTCGCTTACGGGCTTGCTTCACTTGCTCCTCGAATGCGTTCGCCTCCATGACGCGACCTTCTTGAGTCAGTTTTAACTTGGTGACTTTCGCCAGCATTTCTGCTTCGTCGTACAGGGCAGCCTGTTCCTTGGGCCAGGCCTTGCTCAACACTCCCAGGCAGACCCACTGCAAGGCCTCAAAGTTTTGAGTCTCCTTGGCCAGGGGCATCGCCAAGCTGAATACGTCATAACGGTGAGGTTCCAGGAACGCTACGTCGCGCAGCAACTCCAAGGCTTCGCCACGCATGCCCTTCTGAGCCAAATATTTGGCAATGCGGAGGGAATGCTCGGTGCTACCTTCGAAGTCCAAGCTGCTCAGCAAGACCCGCTTGATATCTTCAGAGGGATATTCGCAGGCTTCCATACTCAGGCTGAGCGCCTGATACATCCAGGGTTGTGGATAGCCGGCGCTGAGCAGCCCGCTAACTAAACCGATGACTTGCTCAAACTCTTGCTGAGCCGCCGCCAGGTTATTGGCATCCACATGTGCTTCCGCCAAAGCCACGTGTTGTTCAACTTCACGGCGAATTGCGGTATCGACTTCGGCCGCCTGTGCTTCATCCGCGTCCTTGAGTTGATCTGTCCATTTCGACACGTCTACCGAGCTTGCGGAGTGATGTTTGGCGAGGGGCGTTTTGGCTTTGTCATCGGGAACGGCAAACATGCCGCCCATGCCGCCGCCCATGCCACCCATGCCGCCCATGCCGCCGCCCATGCCGCCCATGCCGCCACCCATGCCGCCCATGCCCATGCCGCCGCCCATGCCGCCGCCCATGCCGCCCATCATGCCGCCGCCCATACCGCCCATCATGCCGCCCATGGGCATGGGGGGTACGACCAAGTCGCCGACTGGGTAGACCTTGTTGATGGGATCATTCTCAGCGCTGTCCTTGGAGGTAATTTCCAAAACTTCGTTGCGAATGATGTACGTCAGTTCCAGTGGGTCCAGCATCAGCCGCAAGGCGCTGCGGACAGAAACCGGCGGGAGTTGCAGAGTGATCGGTGTATCGGGGTTGATCCCGAGCAAATCCAATTCGGCTTGATTGATCCAAATTGGAATTTCCAACTCGTCTGCCAGTTGCGTAATGACTTGCTGCAGGGCAATGCCCGGATACTCCGGTTCAATCTGTTGTTTCAAGGCGGCGTAAATCTTGGATTCCGACTCATTGCCGCCAGCCAGATTGATGGCTCCGTAGCGTTCTTTGCGGCGTGCCGTCAGAGCTTGCCAAACTTCCGGTGGAGGATAGACGATCGGTGGATCTCCGCCGAACGGAACGGAGGCTTCTTCGACTGCCGTCATGACATCTACAAAGCCTTGCTCCCGAGCCTCAAAGGCCTGACGCACCAACGCATAGTTCGCGGCTAGCGAGCTTTCCTCGCGGGTGACGTTATCCAAAACCGTGTCAGGGGCTGCCCGGCTGATCTCCGGTGCAACATCTTTGTTGGCTTCGCGGTAACGCTGGCTTTCCATCAGGAAATTAAACTGCTCGACCAACTGCTTGAGTGATTCATCGCGGCGATTGGTTTCAGCCAACAAGCGTTGGGCCTGATCCGCCTGAGCTCGCAGCGTCTCAGCCCGCTGTACATCATCCAAATAGCGAGCCTCAGAATTAGCAGCCAGCTTAATGGCAGATCCAACCTGATCTCTCAGTTGTGCACGCAAGGTAGGATCGACCTCCACGGCCGAATCCAGTTCTTCCAACAGCAGCTTCAGAGAGTTCTTCACCGCCAGTGGGTCGCGTCGCATCAACTCTTGAGCGTTTCTCAAACGGCCACGTACATCAGCTTCCAAGGCTTGAGCCGCAACACGCCGTTGGGCCTGTTCGGCGGCCAGCAAATCGCCCGCATTGAGTGTTTCGCTAAACAGATCGTCATTACCGCCAATCGGAGCGCTGGTCTGGGTGAATTTGCCGGTAGGAATCTTCTTCTCAGCCGCCTTTTTGGCCGCGTTCAACAGACTGGCCGCTTCCGCGTTGTTTGGATCGCTCTTGAGGGCTTCCTCCGCAATTCGGATAGCACTCTCGACCTCGCCAGCCTTCAACGCGAATTGACCGGACTTGACCATGGAAGTTGCGGTATCCGCAAGCATGTAGCTCATGGCCCGCAAACCATCAGAACCCAAAGCGGGCATGGTCAAGCCACCGTCGTTCGCGGCGTTCTCGGTAATAGCCGCCAAAAATCCCATGTCCGGATGGCTCGCTTCCGGCTCCGCCTTGGCCACGATGGCAACTGGCTGTCCAGCTGAACTTCCGTGCAGAACGATCTGACCCTTCTCGGCGGCAGCCGAACTGCGCCCAACGATCACCGAATCACGATCTGCGCGAAGCGGAGGAAAACGCTGAGGGAAATGGCCTTGCAGCGCCTTTGGCAACTGGGCGTCGTTAACCCATACGACCGGCATCAAGCAGCTTTGACCCAGATTATGGCCAATCGCTTGCGTGGTTTCCTGGATCTCATTGCGTGAATAAAGCACGCCGCCAGTTTGATTCGCCAAGGCGGCCAGCGTGGCCACATCAACAATCGGACCAATCGCCAAGGACGATAACGTAATCTGATTGGATACCAAGCGATCCACCAGCTGGCGATGTTCGTTGGTGTTCAGGAAATTCCTGCGATTCACACCGTCGCCGATGTACACAATCGTTTTCTGAGCATTAGGGCTCCGAAATTGCTCCGACGCAACGCGAATGGCCTTGCTCAGATTGGTCGCACCCAAGGGGATCCGGCTGTGCAAGCGAGCTAACGCGGTCTGCCAGGCATCGCTGGATGCGGCTACTAGTCCACCCGAAAGATCGACCGTATCCACATCGCAGGCCATCAGGCTGATCGTGGCATTATCCGGAAGCGATGCCGCCAATTCCTCCAGCACTTCGATGGACTCAATTCGAACCGGACCCGTTTGGGTGGCCGAGGTGTCCATCAGCACCACGATCTCATAAGCCTCAGGACGCGGATAACTTCCTGTCGGATCGGCCTGGACGGAGACCGCAAAATACTGAGTGCTACCGGATTCAAAGGTGGCCCAGCGCGATTCGGCATCAACGCGACGCTCGTCCGCCCAATTCAATGGGGCAACGCATGCCATTGCTGCCGTGGCGGCCAGCAGCCATAAAAAACAACGAATTTGCGCGAGCAACATACCTTGATAACTCCCAGGTGATTTTGAGGAGATTCGAAACAAGTGGTCGACATCAGGCCGTCTCAGCCAAAGCCTAAGACCTGTTCCCGATCATGCGGATTAAGTGGAACCGCAATTTGCCAATCGAACTGCAAAAAGCGCCCAACCCAAGCATAGCCCCGGTTGCGACGTCCATCGTGAAACCGATCGCAGTTTCGCAAAGTGCAACTTCCCAACGTGGCCAGCTGAACAATGCCAATCGAACAGTGCCAATCGGAGAAAGGCCGATCGGAAAACGGAAAAGAAGTCCCTCCAACGTTGCATTTTATTTGCCTCTTTCCGACCCCGCTACCAAAATCAGTCGAAAAATGCACCGTCAGAGGTGACTCAATGGCAGATTACCGCCGTCTTTTCCTGCGTTAACACCTAGCTAGCAACTCCTGTACCAATTGCTCCTGGTGAGAATTCCCACCGGGATTTGTGCCTCAATTGGCAGAAAGTGCCCTGCCCTGGGGAAAGCAGGCGAAGCAATTTGCAGCACTTGTTGCAAAATGCTCCAGCTAATGCGCAGCAATTTCCTAATCGATTCAGTTTCACAGCAGAATTTGCTCAATCGTCCCAAGCCCTACAGACGATACCAAGCGAGACTGGCCATTCCGGTGGTTTCCTTTCCATCCGAGTGAAGCGTGCAGAACCGACTGATTCTGAGGGCAATTGAATGATGCAGTACCGC
>JANSWS010000674.1 GCA_024743355.1 bacterium | reverse complement strand
ATTCCCCGCCTCCGCGATGCAGCCGACAACTTGTGCATCATCCACTCCATGACAACGGATCAATTCAATCACGCGCCCGCGGAGCTGCTCATCTACACCGGCTCACCTCGCACGGGCCGCCCGTCGATGGGCTCTTGGATTACCTATGGCCTGGGATCCGAAAATGAGAATCTACCCGCCTTCGTAGTGCTGATTTCAAGCGGCGTACAGCCCAACGGGGGCAACAGTTCCTTCGGCAGCGGATTCCTGCCCAGCATCTACCAGGGCGTCCAGTGTCGATCGAAAGGAGACCCGGTACTGTTCGCTTCCGATCCACCGGGCATGAGTCGTCAACTCCGACGGGCAACCTTGGACGCACTCAATGAACTCAATCATGCGCAAGCGGTTCAGATGGGGCATCCAGAGACGCTGACCCGCATGTCCCAATATGAGCTCGCTTTTCGGATGCAAACCAGTGTTCCTGAAGTCATGGATATCTCGCGTGAATCGCCCCAGACTTTGGCTGCCTACGGTGCCGTTCCAGGCGCGAACAGCCTGGCCAACAATTGCTTGCTGGCCCGTAGACTGGTTGAGTCAGGGGTTCGCTTCGTACAACTCTTCGATTGGGGCTGGGATTTTCATGGCACCAGTCCCGAATCGGGAATCGGGGCTGGCTTGACCGAAAAATGCCGCAGCATGGATCAACCCGTGGCAGCCTTGATCCACGATCTCAAACAAAGGGGCCTGTTGGAGGACACACTGATTGTGTGGGGCGGCGAATTTGGCCGCACGCCCTTCCGTGAGGGACGCACTGCTAAAAGCAAGGTGCTGGGAAGAGATCACTATCCGGATTGCTTTACGATGTGGCTTGCCGGCGGAGGTGCGAAAGCCGGCTTCGAATACGGAGCGACCGACGAATTCGGCTTCGGCGTCACGGAAAACCCAGTGCATGTGCACGACCTCCAGGCCACCCTTCTGCATCTGTTGGGCATCGAGCACACACGCTTGACTTATCACTTTCAAGGCCGCGATTACCGCCTGACCGACGTGCATGGCCAGGTGGTTCATGAGTTGCTCGGCTAGCCACACCTTACCATGTAAGCCGCGGCGGCTGTCAGAAATCCGAGCTTCGCAATCACCTAAGCGATTTGCATTCGTCTCCAGGGCAACTCTTCATTTGCCGGGCAGCTCGATCACGCCCTGCCAATTAGGCGGCGGCTCTCGGCGATGCTGAGCGATATACACAGTCAGAAAATCCTTGACCTGATCCTCGGCGGGCACCTGATGGAGCAGCCGAAAAGCCTCGTTCCAATCTCCCTCCAGAAACCTGTCCAGCGCTTCCTCGTAGGCTTTTAAATGTTCATTCCGCAGTAGCCCGTGCTCACTCTCGGGAGGAATCAACTCGCTGACAACCAGCGGAGTACTCATGCCGTAGGGAAGTACTTTGGCGACTCGACGAACGCGCAACACATCCGCCGCAACATGACTTCGCACCCAGCTGGCGGTAGGCTCGTCAATCAGGATGCTAGCCTGCAATTGCTTGGTCATGGCTTCCAGACGGGAAGCCAAGTTGACCACCGGACCAAAAACCGTGACTTTGACCTGATCGGCAGTTCCAATTCGGCCCGCCACCGCGGGTCCCGAGGCGATGCCCAGCCCCGCTCGAAAACCGGCCAATGGATGGCCGGGTTGGGCGGAAGACGCCTCGAACTCTTGACTGATCGCCAGCGCGGCCTGACACACTTGTTGCATCGGATTGCCAGTCGCGATGGGCCATCCCCAGAATCCCATGGCGGCGTCGCCGTGGAAATCTCCCACGACACCGCTGTTGGCCAGGATGTGATGCGTCATGACCCCCAAGGCTCCGCTGACGCGCTGTAGCAATTCCAGCAAGCGATCCGCCGCCTGCTCACTGCGTCGCGAAAAGCCCCGCAAATCGCAAAACAAAATCGAAACATCCGTCTCGCGTGGAGCCAAGACCTGCTCCGGATCTCGCCCATCGAGAGCTCGCATGACCACCGGCGCGAAGAAATTCCGCAGACTATCCTGCCGTCTCTGTAGCGCACGCACTTGCCTTAGAGCTCCAAGCGTGGTTGCCGTCAACTCGGCAAATTTGAGATCGTCGTGCAGTAATTCGGTTTCCCGAGCCATCGGATCATGCTGAAAAACCGTAGCCGTATCAAAAACCCCGGAAACATAGATGGCCCATCCCGGACAGGCATCGGAAACAACCGGTGTGCAAAATGCCCAGTCCACATTCTCACTGTGCGTGAAGCTGACATTCGCCGCCACATTGTGGTTCCAGACGTGCAGAACACTTTCCTGCGTCTGCGTAGCGGTACGAACCAGGCGTGAACTGGGAGCGAAGCTGCGGCCGGTCAAGTGTCGGCT
>JANSWS010000378.1 GCA_024743355.1 bacterium | reverse complement strand
TGTTTTCTCGGTTTTCTCCTGTTCCATCAACTAGCCTGCTGACAAGCTGTCAATGGAATAACTCGCAGACGCCAGCTTGCAATGTATTCTTTCCCAGCCGAACTTGTGTGGTACAGCGGGCGCTTGTGCGGGAGAGTCGGGCCCGGGCACACGCGAAGCGGGTCGGGGCCCAGAGAGGGTCGGTTCTCCCCCTCACCGGCCGCTGCGACGGCCGACTCTCCCGAGGGAGAGTTAGTTTCTTCGGGATGACTTTTTTTCGTTAACTAACCTTCACTCTGGGAGAGTAGATTGTCCAATCGTTCGCATGAAAAATCTGCACCTGTTCACGCTTTAGAGCACCTTCAAAACTAACGCGTCCAAAACTAACGCGTCGGGTTACCAAAGAATGGTACTTTTCACGAAAGTGACGCTGTCCAGTGAAAGCATTTTCAGAAATTACGTAGGATCGAAAGTCGCCGACCGCTCGGAGATCGACGGGCATTCAGGCCGAGGCGCTACGATCTCGGAGCGATCGGCGACTATGTCAAAGGCTGCTCAACGGTTGAGCAGGATTGCCGTGGAGGCAATGTCTTGGCCAATCGTGGGCACAGTCGCAGTCTCTTTATCCAAGCATCGGGAATCGCCGGATATTGCCCGTAGAAGCGCTTAATGTAGTGTCGCCCTGACCACTGATTACAGTGTGCTTGCCAGCCCCAGCGTTGCATCAGCCGCGGGCTGATCCGCTGGTTGGTCACATTGCAGACGATGGCGTGGGCATGCTTCAAGCGTGCAATCTCATCCAAGACTAAAGTGGCCGCATAAAAAGTACTCAACGAAGTGCGTGGGCCTGAGCGAACATAGCTGAGCGTCAAGAATCCAGGACTTGACCAGGGCGTGTGATAATACAGCTCGCAGCGGTCGCTGGGAAAACGCCGTGTCCGCTGATCCCACCAGACGCGCCATAGATTGCTGTGATAGGGGAGCCAGCGACCATAAACGGCCTCCAACTGACCGGCTTGAGTCACGATCCGGCCATGGCTTCGGCGCTCCAACTGTGTGAACTGTCGGTCGGGATCGGTTACCGGCCGCAAAGCAAATTCGCTCATCCGGTAGACTAGTGGTGCACGAAGCCCAGAGCCTGTTTTATCAATCGCCAAATCCACAACATGACTCCCATCAGTACGACGCAAGCAACCAGGATCCCCAGAATCAAAGGCCCGAGCACAAACATGCGGGCTGCCCAAGTCGTCCACAGTTCGTGCCAATAGACCAATAAGATCACCGCCGCCGCGCACAGATAGGGGCCATAGGGAGTGGCGGTATCTCCCGTGATGATGGCTCGCAGCAGCACGAACAGAATGGCGACTAGCGGGGCAATGAAGAACACCAACAAGCTGGGCTGCCAGCCGATGTAGGTGCCGATCATTGCCATCAGCGTCACGTCGCCAAATCCCAAAGCCTCGACACCCAGGCCTGCGGATGCGGAAAGACGCACGGCCCAGGTAACACCACCGGCAAAGGCCAGGCCAAGCAGGCTGCTCAACAAGTAGGGCCAGCGACCATTGGGAGCATTCAGGAAGGTCCACGCAAAGGAAACCAGCAAGAGCAGCAACAGGGTCACTGCAGTGACTCCCATGCACAGAGAGCGGCTGCGCATCAGCCTGGCGAAAAAATACTTGACTGCATTCTTGAAGCCGCGACGCGTAATCCACCTCCGATCGAGCAAGGCGAACCCCCAAACGACCACCACCAACAATCCAATCAGCAGACCATAGGTGCCATCCAGCCAAGCTGGCCAGAGTTCGGGGATTTTCGCGTGCAGTTCCTCCGGCGGCGCCGGGGGGCGGCCGGCAGGAAGCGACTGGTGAAAGGGCAGCCATGCCGGGGCAAAAGCGGCTCCCAGCAATCCGATCACGGTGCCGGGAACCGTGCAGAAGTCGGGAATTGATTGCTCGTCGAAGTCAATGAAGGTGGCCACCAACATCAGAGTGAACAGCACAAAGTGGGCGATAAATTGCCAGTGCAGCTGCTGCACCAAAACCGCAGGTAGCGGTGTAACCACTTGCTGTTCCGGCAGCATGCCGGCGGTCACATACTGGCAGTAATACCAGACCACAAAGACCGGAAACAGCAACTCAATCAGCAGTGGCCGAATCCAATAGCCTTTACCGTGCAGCGGGGCTTCCTGGCGGAGCAGCAGCCAACCTAAGACGGGGAGCTGAACCAGTGGGCTGCGGGGTGGAGCGTCCTTGGGAGGCGTCCACGGGCCGAGCTCCTTGCGATTCCAGGCCCAGCTGTAGATGGCCCAGTTGGCGAATCGAGCAGCAGCTAGGGCCAGCAGCGCTACGACGATCGCTCGGACCAAGATTGGCATGCGTTGGGATCCCAGTGAAGATGCTGTCTCAGTACAGGTGCATGGTCACCAACATCATCATCCACGCCATGCAGTGGGAGCTTGTCGTTGGAAACCGGCTAACAGTGCAGTCTTGCCCAAGCGGCAATCTCCTCCGCTATTTCATCGGGAACACGGCCCTCGGTGTCGATAGTCAAATCGGCCAGTTCTCGATAAATGGGCTCACGCTGGGTCAATATTTCCAAAACTTCGTCATAACCGCCACCAGCGGACAAATTAGGCCTGCGGTCCGCGGTGGCGGGGTCCTGGTGAATCCGTTGGTAGAGTTCCTGGGCCGAGCCTCGCAGCCAGATGCTTTTTCCGCAGTTGCGTATCACGTTTTGGTTGGCGTCACGCAAAATCGCGCCGCCCCCCAGAGCGATGACCCACAGTCCGTCTTGCTTAGCACATTCGGAAACCGCTTGTTCCTCGCGATCCCGAAATCCGGCCTCCCCCTCTGACGCAAAGATTTGTTGTATGGACAGACCCGCCCGTTGCTCGATTTGATCATCGGTATCGACGAAACGGCGATTCAAGAGCTGTGCGAGACGCCGGCCGACGGTGGACTTGCCGCAGCCACGGTACCCGATCATGAATAATTGCATGGCAATTCCTGATCATCCTTTACTTAGTCGCCGGGTAGGGCCTTGGGTTTCCAGAAGGCTTGCAGTTGCCAATGGCTGCCGGAGATACAGTTCAGCCAGCTGTCGGCCTGGCTGGTGAACACAGCCATGGCAGCGGTGGGCATCTCCATGTCGGCTTGCGCCAGATAGCTGACCAGCCCCAGGATGCCGGGATTATGGCCCACCACCAGAGCTGTGCTCCAAGAATCATGCAACCCTTCGATACACTTGGCGATGGCTTCAGGGCTGGCCAAATAAAGCGAAGGTTCCGTCAACAGTTCGGGCTTGCTGTTCCAGTTTTCTTGCAACAAGCTTACTGTTTGCTGCACGCGAACGGCGGAACTGGCCAAGATCACGTCTGGCTCCAAGCCTTCGGAGGCGAGTTTGATCGCCATTTTGGGCGCAGCGTTCAGCCCTCGCGCGTTCAGCGGCCGGTCATGATCGGAGAGCTCCGCATGACTCCAGTCACTTTTTGCGTGTCGCATCAGAATCAGGGTTCGCAAGCTGGTTCTCCGCCTGGTGCTCTCTCAATGCGTGATTTTGGGGTCGGCAGGGAAATGGGGGCTGAGGCATGCAAAAGGGTGTCTGAACCAATTGAGGGCAACCGTTTCTAATTCTGACAACGCTTAATGCGAGAACAGAAACTCGCGGCTGGTCATCAACGACCAAAGCAGATCCTCGTAAGTTTCTCGTCGCTCTACCCCCTGCGTATCGGCGGCAATTACCAAGTCCAACATGCGTTTGCGTTCCTGTGCCGACGGGAAACGTGAAAGTGTAGCGAGATAAGCCTGCTCCACTACCCTTTCCGCGGGCAAATTGTCTTGCAGCCACCGGGTGACAACGCAGGCTTCGTCGGCGAGTTTCTCGTTGATCGTATCGCCATTGTTCAAATGCAGTACCTGGACAACTGTCGGTTCATTGCTGCGTTCGCATTCGCAGGTGATGCGTCGCTGATGTCTACCAAAGGTTTTAAGGAAATAGTTGACCACCGCCGAGTCGTAGAGTTCGATGGAGCGCGTGCCTTCCGGATAAAAATCTGTTGCCTTCTTGTCGGCACCTTGGAATTCGATTTGGTCAAATTTGGTGGGTACGCCGGTAACTGTCACCACGGCATCGTGCAGAACCTCGGCCATTAGACGTCTAGGATAATAGCGGCAGTAAAATCGCTGGTCGTCTATGTTTTGGGCGTTTGCCTCAGCCGAGCGCTGATATGCGGCCGAATTCAGAATGAGTCGCATGAGGGACTTCAGATCATAATCGTTTTCGATCAAGAAATTCGCCAGCGCGTCCAGCAATTGCTGGCTGCTGGCTGGATTGCTAACGCGGAGGTCATCGACCGATTCCACCAGACCAACGCCCATGAAGTTTGCCCAAACCCGGTTCACGATCGAGCGACTGAAGTATTGATTGTCGCCGCTCGTAAGCCAATCGGCCAGGACTTCGCGGCGATCTTCGGGGCTAGTGATGTCGATAGGTTCGGCATCCAGCGGGGCCGGCGGTTGTGGCTGGCCGGTGTTCGGCTGGATTAAGTCTCCCCGCTCGAGCACGACCAGGGTGCGTTTGCCGTCACCATTGCGAGCATCACCTCCCCAGCCTTTGGCCCGCACGCGGGCGTAGAGGTTGGCCATCGCATAATATTGGTCGTTGGTCCACTTTTCCAATGGATGGTTGTGGCACTTGGCGCACCCAATCGACAGCCCCATAAAGGCCTGGCAGGTGTTTTCCGTCAAGGCTTCAGGATCTTGGTGAATGGCGTAGAAATTCGTCGCGCCCTGTTCCAGACTCTCACCGCGAGCCAATACGATCGACCGCGCAAATTCATCCCAAGCCACGTTCTGTTGTACTTGCTCTCGAATCCAGCGATAGAACGAAGCCACGGCGTCCGGTCTGAGCAAGTTGCCATTCACCAATAACAGATCGGACCATTGGTAGGACCAATAGTCAACGAAGGCTTCGCTGTTGAGCAATTGCTCGACCAGGCGCTGCCGCTTGTCAACCGAATGGTCGCCAATGAACTCCCGCACCGCATCCGGCGCGGGCAGCGTTCCAGTGGCATCCAGATGCACCCGCCGGATAAAAGTCTCGTCGGAGCAACCAGCTGAGGGCACCAGTTTCAGTGACTTCCATTCGTCCAACAAAATCTCATCGATTAAGTTGGCTGGTTGGAAGTCACGATAAGCCAGTTCGCTGACTTGATTGTCATAGGGAACGACGATCGATGAAATGGCGATTCGACTTGCAAACCAGCTGACAATCGCACCCTTGCCAGGGCCAAGCACTCGAATATCACCGCTTTCGTCCACCTGGGCGACGGCTTCATTGGCGGAACTGAATTTTGCCCAACGAGTGACATCTTCGACACGGCCGTCAGCGTAGTGAGCTCTTACGATTAAAGGCTGTTGATCATGGATTTTCAGTTGCAATGCGGACGGTAGAACCTCAATCCTCAGCAGTTGTGCATCTTCCGGACGTGGACCCGGAGCACCGGAGGCAATCCATTCGGCCAGAATCCGGTAGTTCTCTGAGTCTTCGGGCAGACGCAAACCGCCCTTGTGTGGGATCATCCCGGCAGGTTTGGCCAGAATCAAACTTCGGCCGGGATCGGCAGGTTCCAACCGACGTCCACGGTCTTCACGGGTGATGGTGTAATGATCGGCTGCGCTATCGTAGCCACGCAACGACAGTCGAAATCCTCCTTTGCCGGCCAAGGCTCCATGGCAGGCCCCACTGTTGCAGCCCTGTCGTGATAGGATGGCCTGCACGTGAGCATCAAATTGCCACGGAAAGCTTTCGCTGCAGCCACTCACCTTGAGCGGAATCTGTTGCTTGGAACCGTCCGGTATGGAGACTTCCAATTGCGTAGCGCCGTCGCTGAGAGCTAAGACGCGATGGCCTTCGATGCGGGCAACCGATTCATCTAGAATTCGAAGTTGAGCGCCTTCAACTGGGCTGCCCAGAATGGAAGCCACCTTGTGTTGGACGAGTACATTGGCCTCGGCCATGGACCCCTGCAAGTTGATTGTTGCGGGCAATACTTCGAAAGAAGTGGTTTCGTCGGCGCGGCCATTGCGAACGCAGATGGCAACCAGTAACGCGAAAGCCAGGCGGGAAAGAATCGGTCGATGTCGCACGTGAGGGGACTGCATAGGTCGTCGAAGGATCTAAGTTTCGAGAGGAAGGATTCAAACAACGCTTCATGTCTATTTTACACTAGCTGATGCCCGAGGTCAGCGATCGCCGAGAAGGCCGGGATTGGGAGCTACTTTGGGCCAGCAACGGCTTTTGGGCCCCTGTACGATCGTGTTGACATCGCGGCCAATCATGGCTGCCCAGAACCGGCCATTCCCGCTGCTTCGAAGCACAAGTTACTTGTGAGCGGCTAGAATGTCAGCTTCTGACCTCAACTACTCCGGGTGAGTTCGTTTGGTATTCTGGCATGGTATCTTCGGTAAACCGGGGTTTCAGCTGGTAATTCGTTGCTATGTCTGGCTGATCCCTCAGGTTTAGTAGATCTCCCGATTAGAAGATCTGACTTGCCTTGCCTTAGCACTCCCTCCTTTCATTGCAGGTGGAACATTATGAAGCTGCAAGCTGCCATAGATCGACGAACTTTGCTCACATTGAGCGCATGCGGTGCGCTGGCGACAACGCTGCGGACCAGTGAGGCTGCCGAGTCCCAACGGAAATTCACAATGGACCTTTGTCCCGGGCGGATTGGAGTCGCCACCGATCAACGGGGGACCATCGATCTAGCGGCCAAATACGGCTTTGAGTCGGTGGAGCCCAACGGCGGCTATATTGCTGGGCTATCTGGCGATGAATTAGGCGAGCTCTTGGCGTACCTGGAAGAAAAACAACTGGTCTGGGGAGCAGCTGGTTTGCCCGTAGAATTCCGCCAGCAGCAAGCCAAGTTTGAAGAGGATATCAGAGCCCTGCCTAAGATCGCCAAGGCGCTGCAGTCAGCGGGTGTCACCCGCATAGGAACTTGGCTGATGCCGGCTCATGATGAACTGACCTATCTTGAGAATTTCAAACAGCACACGCAACGTCTCACGGCCGTGGCTAAAGTATTAGCAGATTACAACCTTGCTCTAGGCCTGGAGTATGTTGGCCCCAGGACACTATGGTCCAGTAAACGCTATGCATTTATTCACAGCATGCGGGAAACCAAAGAGTTAATCGGTGCCATCGGAACAGGCAACGTGGGTTTTGTGCTGGATAGCTGGCACTGGTATACGGCTGAAGAATCCGAAGATGATCTCATGTCTGTAACTGCAGAGCAGATTGTTGCCGTGGATCTGAACGACGCGCCGAAGGGAATTCCAGTCGAAGAGCAGATCGACAACCGACGTGAGCTGCCCGCCGCCACTGGCGTAATCGACGTCGGCACCTTTCTGCAAGCATTGGTCAAGCTGAACTATGATGGCCCGATTCGTGCCGAGCCATTCAATCAGCCGTTAAACGCCATGGATAATGACGCCGCTGTGAAGGCGACCAGTCAGGCGATGAAGGACGCCTTCAGCAAGATCTAATTGCCACCAACGGGTTCACCACGACCTGGTTCACCAGCAACTGGTTACTGGGCTCTGCCTAGCTGGACAGCGCCAGGTTTAAGTTCTTCATGTTAGCTTTTGCGGGGTTTCACGTCGACGGACTTGATTCTGTCGGGGTCGATTCCCAACTTGAGTAAACGGTTCCTTCTCCGTTTGCGATGATACTTGGAGGCCTG
>JANSWS010000278.1 GCA_024743355.1 bacterium | reverse complement strand
CAATCAAAACACCGCTGCGGCGCGATGTTACGGCTGGTGTGCGGCCGCACGCGACCCGGTACGCCCGTACCACCCCGATGGCCGTGGGCAGATTCCATAGAGCGCTTCCAGCAGCAACCCAACACCGATTCTGGGATCGCCGCCGTTCACCGTCGCTATCCGGGTAATTCCAACCTCCCGGGGAAACGCGTCCATTCCGGCCGTAACGGCACGTCGCACTGGCCGGCTGTTCTTCAAAGCTGCGCCCGAACGCGCATGGGCTCAGGTGCTCGTTGGTTACGAGCCTACAGCGAACGCGTTCACTCCCGCCGTAACGGCACTTCGCACTTGGCGGCTGTGTTTCAATAGTTGCGCCCGAAAGTGGATTTGCTCGGGTGCTTGCTTGTTACGAGCCTACACCAGCTGTGCCCGACCGTACCTTGCCCGAGGCGCTCGTTGGTTACGAGCCTTCGTATCGATGCCGCGCAACGATTGGTCATGCATTTATGCTAAACTCCCTTGGTTGACCAAAGCTTATTCGAACGACCAAGAATCGTGTGCGAGAAGAAACCATGAGCCATGACGTGACCAGAACCGGGGCGATGAAAACGCGCGATCTACGTACACGGAGACGGGTTTTCCAGCAGATCGGCGCGGTGGCGGCGGCTGCTTCGGCAATGCCGCTCTGGCAACGTTCCTGTCTGGCCGAAGATAAATTCACACCGCTCAACCGTTTTCCGCGGATGGTACATGAGTTCCTGGTCGCGGAGGCGCAGGCTGCTGGCGAAAGGAACCAGATGGCTCTGGAGCAGCTGTCCAGCCGGCAAGATGCCGAGGTCTACGTTGAATCTGCCCGGCAGAGAATCCAACAGTCCTTTGGGCCCATGCCGGAACGAACGCCGTTGAACCCAAAGATTATGGGGGTCATCGAGAGGGAAGACTATCGCATCGAGAAGATCATCTTCGAAAGCCGGCCCGGCTTCCCTGTAACAGCAAATCTCTATCTGCCCAAGAACCAGGACAAGCGCGTCCCCGCGGCGGTTGGAACCTGCGGGCATTCGGTCAACGGCAAGGCTGCCGAAGCCTATCAGAGTTTTGCCCAGGGGCTGGCAAGACTTGGAATTGCATGTCTGATCTACGACCCGATTGGGCAGGGAGAACGACTGCAATACGTGACGCAGGATCTGAAGCCTAAGGTCGGGACGGGTACCAGCGAGCATTTGTACGCCGGCAACCAGCAGTTTCTGGTCGGGGAGTTCTTCGGTATGTGGCGAGCTTGGGATGGCATCCGAGCCCTCGACTACCTGCAAACCCGAGGGGAAATTGATCCGAATCGTATCGGCGTTACGGGAAATTCGGGCGGCGGAACAATGACAACCTGGCTCTGTGGACTCGATCCACGCTGGGCGATGGCTGCCCCAAGCTGCTTTGTGACCACCTTTCGTCGCAATCTGGAGAACGAACTGCCACAGGATACGGAGCAGTGTCCGCCCAAGGCCTTGGCTCTTAATCTTGACCATTGCGATTTTCTGGCAGCTATGGCTCCCAAGCCAGTCATCATCCTGGCCAAAGAGCGTGATTACTTCGATGTCCGCGGCGCGGAGGAAACGTATTCGCGTTTGAAACGTCTCTATCGACTGTTGGGGGCAGAGGGGAATGTAGGGTTGTTCATCGGCCCTTCCGAGCATGGCTTCTCGCAAGAGAATCGGGAAGCCATGTATGCCTGGTTCCTGGACGCGTCGTCGAGCGGGAGTGCCGGTCAATCCGCTGCCGAGTCCGGAAGCTTCTCCGGTGTTTTGAAAGTCGACAAAGACTTAGCCTTTGTGCCTGAGCCCGCACTGAAGATGGAGCCCGAGCAAGATCTGTGGTGCACTCCCCGCGGACAAGTTGCCGAGCTCGAGGGAACTCAAAGCATCTTTGAGTACACTCGCGATAAAGCTGTTCAACTGAAAGCCAATCGCATGCCGAAAAGCGGCAGTGCACTCGAAAAGTCGATCGTTGATGTGTTGAAATTGCCCAGTTTTCAAGAGTCTCCGCCCGACTATCGCAACTACCGTTTTCTCGGTTCTCGGGGCTACCCGACTCAATACGCCATGGGCTATTCGCTGGAAACGGAGCCTGGAGTTTTCGCCGTTGTTTACCGTATGACGGAACAACGCTGGCATTCGCGGCCGCCGGCGGCTGGTCGCCGCGCTCTCCTGTACGTATCGCATTTGTCTGCGGACCAGGAATTGCGAGATGAGTCCTGGATTGGCGACACCATGCAAGCTGAGGATGCGCCTTTATTCAGCTGCGATGTGCGCGGGGTGGGCGAGTCCTTACCGGCTACCTCGCAGCCCGGATCCTTTCACGACTCCTACGGGAGCGATTACTTCTATGCCATCCATAGTCTCATGTTGGACCGACCCTACCTGGGCCAGAAGACTTTCGATTTATTGCGTGTACTGAGTTGGTTGAAATCCATTGGCCATGATGACATCCACCTGCTTGGCATGGGTTGGGGTGCATTGGCCGCCACGTTTGCCGCTGTCCTCTCCAAGACAGTCACGCAAGTGACCCTCAAGCACGCATTAACCGCATATCAAGACGTTGCGGAAAGCGAGACTTACAGCTGGCCGCTGTCGACCGTCGTTCCGAATATTTTGGCGGAGTTCGATCTTCCCGACTGCTATGCGGAGTTGAAAAGCAAGCAACTGCGGTTGATCGAGCCCTGGGGAGCAACGGCAGTGCAAGTTGCCAGGAACAAGTAACGGCTCTATTCCTGGGAAGGAGACCGCGTACGCAGATCGATTTAGCGAGGAGGCGGAAAGCGTTGCCGAGGAAGTTCTTCCAAGCGAATTTGCAAGACTCTTGGACTCGTCGCCTCGTCCACTACCTAAAAATTGATCTGCAACAAATCGCTAGGCCTCGCTTTTCGGCAGCACAATCACGGGACGCTTGCTACCCCGCAGTACGCGTTCCGCAGTCGAGCCGAACAGCAGTTTCTCAAAACTGTCGCTGGCGGCAACTTTACCCATCACAATCGCATCGACGTCGAAATCCTCGGATTTCTGAATGATCTCAAGAAACGGCTTGCCGACGGAAACCACGCAATCCAGTTGCACTTCCGCCTTCAAGGTGCTGGTAAGTGATTCCAGCCGCTCGCCCGCGCGTTCACGCAAGCGTGCGACGAGCGATTCACGCTCCTCCAGGCCGTTTTCCGTCATGAGCTCAATAAGCCCTTCGTCAATCACGTGCAGGGCGATGACTCCCGGGCCGTCAGCATTGGAACGACTCGTCAGCAGAACGGCCTGTTGGATGGCTTCTATCGAGGCGTTCGAGAAATCCACGGGAACTAAAAGCGAGTTGAATGCAATGGGGGACAATTCAATTCTCCTGGTTATTCGTGCTGGCTACCCAGCTTCAGCGTACCAGCCGTGACCCATGAATCCGGAGGAGCGCTATCGTTGACGGCAATGCGACTCATCCGGAACGCTGCATCACGGCTCGAGCAAAGCTGATGTTGGCAAACTCTTCGTCTGGTGATTGAATCAAAGCCTGGACGGTCGGATCAATCAGGCTCTCCAGCCACATTCCGGCTGGCACACCTTCTGGCTTCTGCGGGTAGCGGTCAAAGGCATTGACCATGACATCTTCCACAATGTCGGAAATGGTAATCCCCTGTCCGAGTTGCGACTCGATCTCCGGATAGCGTTGGATCCAGCGACCGATGCGATCGGATAGAGCGGATTCGAAGACATCCACTGCCCGACGAAAGGAAGCAAAGTCATCCGCATTCACGGATGCTTCCAGCTCCAAAACGTCCACGTTCTGGCTGGGAGACAATCGTTGGTGGGTCCCTTCCGCCTGCTTGACGTATTCGGTTTCTCCCCGCAGTTGTTGTTTATAGGCTTGTACTTTCTTTACCAGCTTTCGAATGCAGCGCTCATAGGCAGGATGGATCTGGGTATCGCGATCGCCGGTGAACAACTTCTTGCCGGGCAATGCCAAGCTGGTTTTCACGTGATAGTCGTCCGTGCGACCGTGATGGACCACGGTGATGTAAAGATTGGAAACCGGAAACTCTTCGACCAGATTGCGGAGGGTGAATAAACCATCCTCCAAGTCGGAAATCTCATTCTCCGTCAATTCACAGCCTTGCGTATTCAGCTCGATTCTCAGGTTATAGCTTTCGTCCGAAAAGGTCATCGCGAAGGTCTCCTTGGGGGAACGAGACGAGCCCTGTGCAGAACCGCACTCACTCATCCCGTGGTGGGCTGAAACGGCACAGCGTTGAGCAATAGATAAACTGCATCGCTAGGATGCAATCCGCGTACCAGCTAGCCTGGATTATTTACGTAGGCCGTCAACAAGGTCGCAAGTGGGCTGCGGAGAGGGAGTGTAAAAGGAACTGAGCTAAACGCCGTATGCGACTGCAACTCCCGGATTGTTCGCGACCGAAGTTACGGCACCCATGAGACTTGAGCCCTCAACCTCGAACACCGGTGAATACTCCAGGCTAGCGGTCGTGCCTCTACAGACTGCAGTCAGCCTGAGCAAGAAAGGGGGCTCACGCAGGGAGTGCTTCGTAGATAGCGCTTGCCCTGCCCTCGGTTGTGGCCAAAGGCAGGGACGTGGCTGGGAACTATCCGAAAGCCATCCGTCGGTCGGCGCTAGTCGCGGTTCTCTTCGGATTTCGGATCGGTTCGAATTCTAAGATGGACTGTGTTAGGCGGCGGAGGACTTAAGATAGCCGGCCAAGTGCTGAGCCCGGACGGGATTTTGCATTTTGGAAACCGCCTTGGCTTCGATCTGTCGGACACGTTCACGGGTTACCTTGAAGATGCGTCCAACTTCTTCCAACGTGTAGGAATAGCCATCGACCAATCCATAACGCAGGCGGATGATCTCACGCTCGCGATAGGTCAAGGACTTCAGCAAGGTATCAATGCGTTCGCGGAGCAGGCCATTGCTGGCGTTGCGGATTGGGTTTCCGTGATCCCCATCTTCAATGAATTCGCCGAAGCTATTGTCTTCGCCCTCACCGACGGGGCGATCCAGGCTGATGGGGTGTCGGCCGATATCCAGTACTCGACGTACTTCTTCGACCGGGATGTCGGTTTCCGCTGCGATTTCATCGGTAGATGGTTCGCGCTTGAGCTTTTGTGCGAGTTGCTTCTGAATGTTTCGCAAGCGACTCAGTACATCAATCATGTGCACCGGAATGCGTATCGTGCGGGCTTGATCGGCAATCGCGCGGGTGATGGCTTGACGGATCCACCAAGTGGCATAAGTCGAAAACTTAAATCCACGGCGATATTCGTACTTGTCAACCGCTCGCATGAGGCCCGTATTGCCCTCTTGGATCAGGTCCAGGAAGCTCATGCCACGGTTGCGGTACTTCTTAGCGATTGAGACTACCAATCGCAGATTTCCCTGAGAGAGCTCGCGTTTGACCGCTTCAAAGTCATTGTGGTGACGGCGAAACGCTTGGCAACGATTGCGAAGAGAACGCGGGCTTTCTTCCGTCTGCACGATGAGACGGCGATATTCATTCTGCAAGCGACGGTGTTCGTTTGCCTGGCTCGGGTCATGTTGCAATTCGCACAGCTTGGCTCGCAGCACGTCCATGCGATCCCGGATTTCCTCCAGCTGTTGCATATTAGGGATCACGCGTCGTGAGCGAAGGCTCAACTCTTCCGCCAGAACGATGCACTTTTCGCGGATCCGCTGGTACTGGCGAGCCAGTTCGCGTTTCTGTTGCGGATCGGTGCTTCTGCGGACAATTTGCATGAAGATGGCTCGCTTCTTGACCATCAAAGCCCGGAGAGTCGACAGATTGTGAGGCATGCGAGCGGAAACCTGTTCCTTGGTCAGCCGCTCGGTAAGAGAAACCTTGATCGTTCGGTCAAAGGGCAATTGGCCTTTATGCACGCGGGTCAAGATTTGCACGGTTTGCCGCAAGGCCATGGCATTGCCCAACAGACTTCTGCGGAACCGCTTGCGAGTGATTTCAATCTTCTTGGCGAGAGCGATTTCCTCTTCCCGCGAGAACAAGGGGATCTCGGACATCTGGCTCAGGTACAGCCGGATAGGGTCGTCGCTCAACTTGGGTAGTTCGGCGGGAGTCTCGCTGCCTTCGGCCTCGGCCGAATAGATCTCCGCCGCATCGGTATCGTCCTCTGCGCCAGGCAGCTCTGCTTCCATAGTGGCCAATTCCTGTTCCATGGAGCGATTGGCCGCAGGCGCCTTGTCGACCAGTGGGATGCCCTTCTTGTCGAGGGCTACCAGAAGTTTGTCCAGCTTCTCGCTGCTCGTGTCCTCGTCGGGCAGATAGTGGCCGACTTGCTCGTAGGTCAGGTAGCCTTGCTCTTTGCCGGTTGTGATCAGTTGACGAAGATTGATTTCTAGCAGTTCCACAATACAACTCCTTTTGTCTTGGGTCTGACCGCTGCGGGGGCAATCGTCAGACTGTGGAAATCAAAAATAGTGCGACTTGCGATCATTGCATTGCCATTCGCGATAGCTAGAGTCCGTCAAGCTTTCGCGTGCAACACTTTTGCCGTGCATCGTCCCCTGCCGCTCACTTGCTGATTGGGGCTACTCACTCATGAGTTCTCTCATTGACGCTGCGGTCTGCGAGATGCTTCCATTCCCGCCGGCCAGCACAAGCATCGAAGACGATGAAGGGCTATTCTCCGGGTACTCCTTGTCGTAAACGAGCCTGCTGAATGAAATCTCGAAGCACGTCCATTTCCTCCTCTTCGGAGAGGGTGGATTGCTGCAGTTCGGTGACCTTTCGCTGGCGACGCATTGCGTCCTGTCGTTCTCCCATGCGGTGCGTCAGCTCGCGCAATCGCTCCTCAGCGGTGGCTTTGGTGTAAGCTTGTTTTGCGTGAGCCTGCTCATGCAGGGTAACGAGTAAACTTTTTAGCGAGGGGTCTTCCAGTGCTACTAAGACGTGCTCGAATTCCAAGGATTCTCCGTCGAATTCAAGTTGCTGGTAAGCGTCGAGCATCGCGCGTGCGGCTTCACACTCAAGCCAGCCCGATTGCACCCGTTCGAGTGCAATGGGGGCAACTTGAGGTGCCAGGATGATGAGCTCCAGCAGTTCCCTTTCAAAGGGAGATAGATCGCCAGGGCGCAGCAAGCGTGGTCTCGCTTCCGTGTCGCCGGCAGTCGGACGTTGCTGATAGCGGCCTTGACGTTCGCGCAGTGCCGATAGCCGCTCGCGGAGACTTTCCTCGGAAATCGAGAATTCTCGCGCCAGTCGCGGCAGGACTTGATTCTGCCTGAGCCGTAACGACTCATTCGAAATCAGACTGCTGTGAGGCACTTTGGCCAATAAGCCCAGCATGTCCTCGACGGCCTGATGAGCACGGTGTGTATCCAGCAAAGGGTCAAATCCCTGGCTGACGCGGCGGAGCTTGAATTCCAGGGCATCACCGGCAGCGGCGATTTGCGATCGGAGTTCGTCCGCGCCGTGTTTCAGTACGAAATCGGCCGGATCCATGCCCTGAGGCAGGGTCAGTACCCGTACGTCCAATTGGGCGTGCAAAAACAACTCCAGTACATCGTCGCTGCGGCGCTGTCCGGCTTCATCTCCGTCCAGCAGCAGCACCACTGAATCACAGTGGTTCCGCAATATCTTGAGGTGCGGGCTGCCCAGGGCTGTGCCTAATACGGCAACCGCATTTTGGACTCCGTGCTGATGTGCCAGGATGACGTCAGTGTAGCCCTCGACGATCAAGGCCTGTTTGGCTTGTCGGATCGAGGTTGAAGCGAGTTCCAGTCCATACAGCTGCTGGTTCTTGTGGAACAACCGCGTTTCGGGCGAGTTGATGTACTTGGCCCCCTCTTCGCTACCGGGCAGTATCCGCCCCCCGAAGGCGATCACGCGTTTCTCGCGGTCTCGAATGGGAAACATCAGGCGATTGCGAAAACGATCGTAATGACCGCCTCGCTCGCGTTTGATCACCAATCCCGCCGATTCCAGCACGTGAGGTGAGAGCTTCTCGCGTTGAGCGCTGTCCAATAAGGCGGACCAACTATTGGGTGCCAGGCCGATTCCAAAAGTCGCAATGGATTCTTGGTTGATACCCCGCTCGGCAAGATAGTCGCGAGCGGCGGCTCCTTCCGCGCCCTCCAGCAAGCTCCGCTGGAACAATTTTTGCGCGCATTCCAGGGCACGGAATATCTCCGCCTTCACGTCGGGTGACGTTTGAGAGCGGGTGTTCTGGGGAGTATTTCTCAGAACGATTCCGGCTCGATCCGCCAGCTTCTTAAGAGCCTCGGGAAAGCTCAGGCCTTCGTCCTGCATTAAGAAGTTAAAGACATCGCCGCCGATGTCACAAACCCAGCATTTCCAGATCTGCCGATCGGTATTCACCTGTAGGCTGGGTCGGGTGTCGCGGTGCCAGGGACAGAGCGCCACATAATGGCGTCCCTGGCGGCGCAATTCCAATCTACTGCCGATCAATTCGGCAATGTCGGTTGCGGCCCGGACCTGCTCTTTGGTATCTGGGTCAAACGAGAACGACACGGGCACTCCATTGGCGGTTTGTGGGGTGGATGAGTGGCTGCCCAAAAACTGGGAAAGACCAAAATCGCAGTTGAGTTCCGCAGTACGCTGGTCAGCAACCGCGAAAGTGACTCGATTATGGACTTGTCGCCGACTACTTGCCAGCACCGAATCCGCCGTGTCGTGGGAGGTTCCTTCCTGTTTTCGTCCAATTGACACAAGTGCTGGCCAGCGGGGTATGTCCAGCACCTCTGGATCTGCGTCAAATGCACGCGCGCAATCCATTACGCTGCTGCGAGTATGGCATACCGGCCGATTTCAGAGCAAGGTCGAAAGTTGAGGGAAATGTCAGAATTATTCTGAAAAACTGGCTGCTCCATTGGGTGGTCTGGGCATCGACGATTTTCCCGCGGCTGGTTACTTTCGGGGCTTCTATACTCTTTCATGAATAAGAGGTCAGGCAATCCAAGGTAGCAACCACCTAGGGGGCGTTGCGGGAGCGGGCTGACTTCCCCTTATGATTGCGTTTTCCGGCCATGGATAGCTGAGGCCCTTAAGGACTCGCATACCATCGCCATCATTCTAGAGAGACAGAATGACCGTATACGTTTTTGGGCATCGCAATCCGGATACCGACGCCATTTGTGCGGCGATCGCTTACGCCGATTTTCTGCAAAGAACCACTCGCCCCGATGCGGTTGCGGCCTGTTGTGGTGCTCCCAATCAGCGTACCGAATTCGCGCTGGGCAAGGCGCGGCTGGCGGCCCCCCGAATTGTCATGGACGTACGTCCTGAAGTCTCCGACGTCTGCCGCAAGCAGCCTGTGGTTGCCTACGACGACGAGGTTTTTCATGAAGTCTACCAGCGGATGAAGGAGCATAACCTGGGTGCCATGCCGGTTCTGGACCGGCAGCAGCGTTTTCTGGGGTTAATCACACTGCTGGACTTGCTCCGCGTCATTTTTGAAGGGGATTCGGATCCCAAATTGGCGCGACGTGTGACCAGTAGCATCAGCAAGATTTGCGAAGTCATCAGCGGCGACCTCCAGCATGGCATCTCGCCGGATGACAATCTGGATCTGATGGTTATGGTTGGTGCGATGAGCGCCGAAGGCTTCACCAAGCGACTGCATCAGTTCGCGCCCTCTGAATTGATCGTGGTCAGTGGGGACCGTCCGACAATTCAGCTACCTGCTCTGGAGCATGGTGTAAGGGTGCTGGTAGTTACCGGTGGTTACGAATTGTCTCCGGGCTTGATGCAGCTGGCCAAGCTGAACCAGGTGACGGTGATAACCAGCGCTTACGATACGGCGACCACCACCATGCGGATCAAGTCGGCCCGCAGAATCGATTCCGCCATTCAAAGAAAGTGTCAAACTCTCTCTCCCAAAATGCCGGTAGCGGACGCACGCGAGTTGCTCGAGCGATCGTCGCAACGGCTCTTTCCAGTGCTAGACGACCAAGGGCGATTGTTTGGTGTTCTTTCCAAATCGGATTTGATCAATCCGCCCAAGACGCAATTAGTCCTGGTCGACCACAATGAACTGAGCCAGGCCGTGCTCGGGGCGGACGAATCGGACATCGTCGAGGTTCTAGACCATCATCGGCTTGGCGGCAGTCTCCGCTCGGATCAGCCGATACGCTTCATCAATGAACCGGTCGGCTCGACGTGCACTCTGGTGGCCACGAAATTTCGAAACGCGGGCATTCAGCCCACCCCCGGAATCGCCTTGTGCATGGTTTCTGGCATCGTGTCCGACACCCTGAATCTGCGCTCGCCAACCACTACGGATGTCGACCGCGAGACTCTGAGATGGCTGTCCGAACACTGCAATTTGGATTTAGAGGAATTCACCCGCCAATTCTTTGAAGTCGGTTCTTCGCTGCGGACGCAGCCGGCACAAAAAGTGATTCGCGAAGACTGCAAGGAGTTTGAAGATCGGGGACAGAAATTTTCGATCTCGCAAATCGAGGAGATTGGCTTCGAGCTCTTCTGGGAACGTCGCGAGGAATTGCAGCGAGCACTTGCGGACTATACCAGAGAGAGAGGCTTAAGTTTTTCGGCCTTGCTGGTAACGGATATTGTTAGTAACGGCAGCTTGTTGCTGATGTCCGATCAGCCAGACTTCTGGGAAGCGGTAAACTATCCCACGGTGGAAAAGTACGTGTATCAATTGGATGGTGTGGTCAGCCGCAAGAAGCAGCTGTTGCCTTTGATTTCACAGCTTTTGGAAACCGCCGCCCTGGACGCGAAACGATGAAACCGTGTTCACTCCGACCCTT
>JANSWS010000254.1 GCA_024743355.1 bacterium | reverse complement strand
CGACGAGTTCCAGCTCGACAATTGTATTGATGCTGAGAGATTCGCAAGCCTTCAGAACCGGCAAGGCATCGACTTTATGTCCTGCATTTCGCAGGATCTCCGGGCAATCCGTTAGATAGTATTCCTGTTGAGCATTGTCATTGGTCAGTTGTCCCAACGCCCAGCGGAGAGCCTGGCAGTCAAACAGATAGGTTGACATGTTCACTTCGCGGATGGCCTGCTGCTCGGGCGTGGCGTCTTTGTGCTCGACGATTCGCTCAAAGCGACCATCTTTGCCCCGCATAATCCGCCCCAAGCCCGTGGGATCCTGCTTGACCAAGGTGCCGAGCAAACAGGCCCATTGGCCTGCGGAAAACTCGGCCAGAATCTCGCTGATCGATGTACTTTGAATCAGCGGAGAATCTCCCGCCACCACCAGCACGGGACCGTCGTGTTGCTGAAGTTGTGGACCACAAATCTGCACCGCATGTCCGGTTCCCAGCTGTTCGTGCTGCTCGGCGAAGTCGATATTCTCCCGAGAGGCCAACTCGGAACGGACAAGTTCCGAGCGATAGCCCACCACCACCACGCTTTTTTGAATGCCGGCGGATTCCAGGGCATCCAAGACCCAGTGGATCATGGGACGCCCCAGCACGGGGAAAAGGACTTTGGGCAGTTCGCTCTTCATCCTCGTGCCACGTCCGGCGGCCAGAATTACCGCAATCGCTTCACTCATGGATCGTCAATTCCTTTGTCTGATGAGGGGGCTCCGCTGAGCCAGGTCGAGCTTCAAGAGCTGCGTTAGAAGAGGTTGGTAAATGCTTAGGTATTGGTAAAGACTAAACGTGGCTTGTTGAGCTGGCCATTGCCTGAAAGCCACCAAGCCGTCAGTTTATCGCGGTTCGGCGAATTGCGAAGTTCAACGTTTGTGCTGGATAATGCTTCACGCGGCCGGCGCGATTGACCATTTTCTGTTGCGTGGTTAATTTGAGTCCTCTTCGTTACGCACCTTGTCGCCCCCCATAGTGACTCGGGCCGCGGGGCGGAGCGGTGAAAAGAAGATTGGAATTGGACGAATAAGAATACCGGAGAATATGAGATGAGCGGAAGCGAAAGAGCACGTGAGTTGCGTCGTCGGCGTCACCGGACGAAGAAGGTTCCCAAGTTGCTCGCCAAGGCGGAGAAAGGTAGTCCTGCAGAGAAATCGGCCATTGCAGACAAGCTCAGGCGACTGACTCCAGGAGCAGAAGTCATCATTGCCGCACATGGGCTTGAAGAATAGTCTCCGGTTCCGATCTTGGTGCCGGATTTTGCGACCAAGGTTGTCCTTTAAACCGGTCCGTTATCGACGCTAGGTGGCTGTTAACTACGTATTAACATCCAGCCCAACGACCCATCGACCTTCTGAGCAGCCATTGAATCGGGCTGCTTGGCAGACAGTCAGAATGGGAAAGATTCTGACTGGGAAGCAACGGGCGCTGTCGGTCAACAGGTTGCTAATAGCCCCCAGGTGACTGGAAATCGCCGTAACTGTCGAACTCGCTCAGGTGTTCGGCTGCCCGGTCACGGAATCGGGTGAACTCTTTTTCCCAGGTTAGCTCGATCTCGCCCACAGGTCCGTTTCTCTGTTTGGCGATGATGATTTCCGCTTGTCCCGCATATTGGGAAGCTTCTTCGCCGCGATGGTAGTATTCCTCGCGGTGGACAAACAGCACCACGTCCGCGTCTTGTTCAATAGCGCCGGATTCTCGCAGGTGGCTCAGGCGCGGCCGGTGATCTTTGCTGTCTTCGGCTTGTCGGTTCAGCTGCGCCAGGCACAGCACCGGCACGCGCTGTTCTCTGGCCAAGCCTTTCAAGCGTCGGGCGATTTTAGCCACCTGTTCCTGACGTGGGTCTTTCGGGTTGTCGGGTTCAATCAGCTGCAGATAGTCGATGACGATCAGACCCAGGTTCTTTTCGCGTTGACGGATTCTTCTGGCAACCGCGGCGACTTCGCTCACCGTACGGCTGGGGGAATCATCCACGAACAGCGGGGCGTTGCTGATCTCAATGGCCTTCTCAACCAGTCGCTTGCGGTCGTCTTGCGATATCGTACCGTTCCTCAGTTTGTGTCCGTTGACCCGGGCCACGGAGCACAGCAGCCGGTCGGCCAATTCCATTCCGGACATTTCCAAGCTGACAAACAGCACCGGTGCGTGGCTGAGCAAGGCAACATTCTCGGCGACATTCAGAGCGAAGGCTGTCTTTCCCATACTCGGGCGGGCTGCCAGGATCACCAGTTCGCCGTTGTGCAGGCCGCCGCTGAGCGCGTCGTAGTCCGAGAAATGCGTGTCCACGCCGCCGATAGCATGCGTACCCTTCATGCGGGCATCGATCCGCTCCATGGCCTGCTTGAGCAAGTCATTGATCGATGAGGCTGACTGGCTGCTGCGTTCATCCTGGATCTGAAAAACCCGCTGTTCCGCCTGGCTCAACAACTGCTTCGGATCCAATGCTTCGTCGTAGGCGTCGCGGAGAATGCTGGTGCCAGCATCGATAAGCCGCCGCAAGGTTGCCTTGTTGCGGACAATTTCAGCGTAGTAAACGGCATGCGCGGCATTGGGAACCGCGTTGGCAAGCTTCGCTAGATAGGCCGTACCGCCGACGGCCTCGTAGTCGTTACTCGATTTCAGGCGATTCACCAGCAACGTCACGTCGATCTTCTGATTCGAATCGACCATCTGGGTGATGTGCCGGTAGAGTTTTTGGTTGGCATCATCGTAGAAATCGTCGGCTTGCAGAATCATGACCAGATCGTCGCAAACATCGGGCATGATCAGGATGCTGCCAAGAACGGCAATTTCCGCCGAAATATCGGAGGGTGGTGTGCGGTCCAGGATTGCCTGCGTGGACCGCGGAGCCTCATTGCCACCCCGCCATGGCTTCCTGTGCTCGGCTGTTGCCATCCGTATATCTCCCTGCCGCGTTCGAAGAAATCGATCTTGCGCCTTGGATTGGGGCGGGTTGAGATCCGCCGTCCAGGCTTCTGTCCATGACAATGCTTCGCTGATCTGTGCCGAGTTCGCAGTAGCCAGCTGCAAATTGGCCTACTGCGAATTAGCCAGCTGCGAGCTGACTGCCGGACTGTTCCAGTGACTGCTTGCGGGCAAATTCTAACCAGAGAGGCGTGATCCGGCGAATCCAAGGCAGATTTTGTGTTGTGCCCCGGACGGCCACAACAGATAGAGGCAGACCCCCACTTGTGAAGTCGGTTTTTCAGGGATCGATCCGCAACCAGGCGGGCAGGCTGCGAATGCTCGGCTGACTCGCGAAATCTGCTTGAGCTTGAAGTCGCACGGGCCCTCGACCAAGGGAACTTAATTGCACTTCAAATTCAGCCGTTTCCCCTTCGGCCTGATCGATTGTTTCAAACTGATTCAGCAAGGAGACACGCTCCGCGCCCTCCGCTCGCACCACGACTCGCACCTTTTCTTGCTGCAAAGACAGAATGGTAAATACGCGATCATCCGCTTGGTGGGTTCGCGATTCGCCACCCTCAATCTGCAGCGAAATCAGGTCTTGGTCTCCAATCCAAACTGGAATGGTGAGTTGGCTTTTTTGTCGCAAGGGATCGTCGGCGGTAAACTGCAGCGAGATTTCATGATAGCCGGCTGGTTGGCCGGCCAGATTCATGCGAATTTGAGGCCGCATGCGGCTAGCTTGGGGCCCCGCGCCGTCAAAAAACGCAGTGACGATGTCGGCCGCCAAAGTAGATTTGCGGGAAGCCAGCGGCTCTTTTTCCAGTGACCAATCAGCGAATCGCTGGCCCGTGGGCGGAATGTCGAAGTCCGGCGAAGCATCGGGGTCCAGCCGCCTCAATTGGGTTTCAAGATCGACTTGTGGGGCGTGAGAGAAAGGACGGCAGAGAGGGTCGCCGATGATCAGCAACTGATAGGGGCCCGAAACACTCATATAGAAGGCTTCTGCCAAACTTGCTCCCCGTGCGTAATGCACATATAGGTCGGAGGATGGAAACTTTTCAGCTATGGCGTAGGGTTCCACTACCGTTCCGCTGCTGCCTGCCGCCCCCGCGCGGAGAAACTCTGTCATTTTGGTTTGCGAGGCCCCGGGCGTCATGATGCCGCCGAAACTGGTTAAGTTGTCGGCGATCGCTCCCGGAACAAATTCGCTGCCAGACTGAGCCCAATTGAAACTCGCCGTGCCTGTTTGCACCCCCAACACCCGCGGTTGCCGTTGCGGCAACGTCGATGTGATGATGGATGCCTCAAAGCCCAGCTTTTTCAGTTCGTCGACTGCCGACAAAAATCCCCATTTTCGAGTTTCGGAACGTACGTCTTGGGTAACAGAGAAATAGAAGCCGCCCTTAGGGTGTGTAAAGTCGGCTGAAGCAGATTGGGTCAATGCATCCATGGCTTCGCTCAGCGAAGTTCCATTGCCGCGGGTAACTCCGAGCACTGTGCTGAGCAGAAAGCGAATGCCAAACTCGGGACGATTCACTGGGATGCCGTTGGGAGTCCAGGCCGTTCTGGAATCGAAGGCTACAGAGGGCTGGCGGTCGACGATTCCTTCGTCGAGACTGAATTCGATGACTTGAAAATCCGTTTCATCGCGGAGGCTGTCGAAACGTTTGTCTCGGGCCAGGTAGCCACCGGCATTCCAGCCGGTGTTGACGGCCTTTTGCAGCAATTGAATTGATTCCTGCGATTGGCCTGCCAGGGCTCGCTCGGCCGCGGCCAGGTAAGCCAGTGGGAATTGGTGCGGCTGACGGTTCAGCATGGCTTCCAGCTTGTCGGCCGCCTCTTGATGCTTTCCGGCTTTCATGTCCTCTTCAATCGACTTCCAATCCTGGAAGGTGCTGTCACCGCCTGGATTGCGAAAGTAATCGTCGATACTGCCCCGGGCATAGTAGTTGCCTCGAAGGTCGATATAGGAAGGATTCGCCTGCAAAACGGGTCCGTACAGGAAGGTTAAAGCGTTGATCGAGGCCTTCTTCGTAAACACCGCGTTCAGGTTCTCGATGGCCGCCAGATCCGTGGAAATATCAATTGCCGTGGGGAAGTCGGCGGAATAGGCAATGCATTGAATGTGACGCGATAGCTTTCTTCGATTGATCTCATCCAGCAGCGGACGCAGGATTTTCGTACGAAAGACTTCCACGCTAATGACTTCCGAGCTCGGTACATCTTCCAGAACCACCACGTTGATGGCTGGTATTTTTCGAAGAGCCACATAGTGGTTGGCGAGTGTGCGTGAATTGAAAGAGCTGCCATTGACGGCTACCACCACTTCGTTCGCCGTCAGGCCGGCAAACAGCTGCGGACAGCTGACGAGTGTCAAGCACAGGCCCAAAAAGCGAGGCAGCCAGCCCGCTCGGCCAGCGCTGCTGCGGCCAGCCCGGAAGAAGTGACGTCGCCTAAGCGGGCTTCGAGGCAATGGTGGGGTGACTGGCATGAAACCGTTTTCCTTCCAGAGGGCTATTCTTGATGGCATGAAGGCGGCAGGCATGATGTTCGGGTATTGCGGAAGAATTCATGGCTCGTGTGGTCGGTTTGGCGACCGGGTAGCTGCCGCACACGCTGGTATCAATCGTGTGTCATCAACGGTGGGGCTTCCGCCTGGGGTACTGGTTGCACTTGGGGCTACTGGTTCCACTTGGAGCTACTGGTTCCACTTGGAGCTACTGGGCTTGCTTCCTCGGCTTTTTGACCTGGCGACAGTCAGCCGGAACGGTCGATGGCCTGGCAAAACTTCGGATTTTTGTCCTGATGGCGGAAAAAAATGCGAGGTTCGTCCAGGGCTGTTCTCCAATGCGTGCTAAGCTACACTCAAATGCCAGCTCAGGGGAACAGAGAATGATCCAGCAAATAGGCTAGCTGGTAGCTATTGCAACAGAAATGGCGAGACATATAATTTCGCATCTGACTTGTACAACAGTCAGATCACCATTGCGGAATGATCTGTGTGTCCATAATTGCGGCAGACCGGTATTTTAGCACAAGTGCGGGCGTAGCTCAGTTGGTAGAGCACAACGTTGCCAACGTTGTTGTCGTGGGTTCGAATCCCATCGCCCGCTCTTTCCGGTCTAGCCGCTGTTTTCATTTTAGGTCCATTTCAGATTAGATCCATTTCAGATCAAAGACGCTTGGGATTCTGCTAGCCAAGCGATTGAGTGTCAGCGACTACGGTTTCGAGCTTGGATTGCCGGTCTGGGTAAAGCTCGAAGCGTCTGATTCGACTGAATGGATCGATGGAATCAGGTTTCTCTCAAACATTGGAGCGGTTGCGATGACTTCTGCGGATGCCGATGCTGGTGTCGAAACTGTCGGTGAAGACGAGCTGAAGAAGCCGTTGGAAATTGATGTCAAAGTAGACGTCGTATCGACTTGCGAGCGTCATGTTGTGGTCACAATTCCCGCCGGCGAGGTGGTTCGATACCGTCAAGAGTCTTTTGACGAGGTGGCACCCAAGGCGGAATTGCCGGGTTTCCGAGCTGGAAAGGCACCGCGCAAGTTGGTTGAGTCTCGCTTCAAAGATCAGGTTGACGAGCAAGTCAAGAGTTCGCTGGTTATGGATAGCCTGCAGCAGGTCACCGAAGGAGACTACTTCTCGGCGATTAGTGAACCGGATTTTGATTACGAGGCCGTTGAGCTACCCAGCGAAGGTGATTTTCGTTACGAATTCCGGATTGAAGTACGCCCAGACTTTGATACTCCCAAATGGGAAGGCCTGAAGCTTACCAGACCTGTTTGCGAGTTGACGCAGCAGCATGTCGATCAACACTTGTCACGCACTTTGACGCGATTCATGCCGGGCGAGCCTGTGGATGGCGAAGCCATGCTCGGGGATATGCTGACGCTGAATGCAAAATTCTCGATTGATGGCAAGCAGTTGGCCAGCATGGAAGAGGAAGTGATTCCTCTACGCAAGAAGCTTTCCTTCGGCGACGCGGTCATCGAGAACTTCGGTGAATTGGTCACCGGCAAGAAGGAAGGTGATGAATTCGAATGCAAGATTCAAATTTCCGATTCGGCAGCGAACGAAGAACTCCGCGGCAAGGAAATTGACGGCAAGTTTGAAATTCAAGAAATCCGGCGAATCGAGGTCGATGAGATCAGTGCCGGTATGCTCGAGAGTTTGGGCTTCGACGACACGGAAGAGTTGCGAGAATTCGTCAAGGCGGAGTTGGGCAAGCAGTTCGAGTATCATCAGCAGCAAGCACTTCGAAAGCAAATTGTGAATGAGCTGACGAAGAACGCGGACTGGGATTTGCCGGAATCGCTGGTCAGGCGGCAAACCAATCGCGAACTTCAGCGTATGCGACTAGAGTTGCAGCGTAGCGGCTTCAATCAGGAGCAAATCAATAGTTACCTGAATGCCTCGCGAATCAACGCTAGGAACTCTACGGTTCAGGCTTTGCGGGAGCACTTCGTGCTGGAGAAAATCGCCGAGGAGCTCGAAATCGAGGCCTCCGCGGACGACTATGATCGCGAGGTCGAGTTGATTGCCGAGCAGTCTGATAGTTCGCCACGTCGGGTTCGAGCAAGACTCGAAAAGTCCGGGCAGATGGATGCTCTGCGAAATCAAATTATCGAGAGATTGGTCATTCAGAGAATCACGGAAGTCGGCCAGGTAGCCGACGAAGACGACTCGAGCTTCTTCAAGGGCGAGAGCGATACGGCAGATATCGATCTGGCACTGGCTGGTGACTTCGACGACATCCCAGAAGCCAAATACAATGAGGGTTCCTCGCCGGTTCCCGAGACCGCCAAACTGCCCGAGAAGGAAAAGCAAGACTAACGCAGTTTGGGCCGAGGCCCCGCCGTAAGTCCAGGACCTGCGTTGGCACTTGTGGAACTGACGCATGGGAAACTTTCACGGTTGAAATCTAGACTCCTGTGAAAATTTAAAATTGCGAGCCCTCCAGCGTGCCCAGAACGGTGCTGCGAGGGCTCTGTGCATTTAGGGAGGCTCGGTGCATGTAAGAGGGTTGGCCGGTCTCTGCATCCGACGCGGTGTCCTATTGCTTTGGTTCCATTGAAAATTAGGGTTGGCTGTAGTGGACGAGGCGACGAGTCCCGGCCATTTGCAAGGAACACCATTCGGGATAATGCCTCTGCGGGGATGTCCTTTGGGGGAATCCTTGGCGGAAGGCAATTTGGTGGGAACTCACTTCTCCGATATGCGGGCAAAATCTGCAACCTGCTATTGCCAAATCAGGACTCACCGCAAACATTGTGCATACACGGGGAACGCCGGTGCTGGTTCAATGGGTCCGAGACTCGATGTCGCACAGCATGGAATCCTGGCCGAGAACGCGTCGGCCCACGTTTCAGGCGGTCATCCTGATAGTAAAGAGCTTGGTTTACAGTCTCCTATAGAGGTTTAACGCCTGGGAGTTTACTTTTTCGAAGTTCAATCTCAGTCTTCCATCCATACGGGGCGAACGCACGCTCGCTGAATTCCTGGATTGAAGAAGATGATTGACGTTTTCGGGGACGCGCAATTCATGGCACCACTTGGCACGGAACCCAATCACAGGGCGGACATGATTCCATCAATGCATTTAGATCATTTAGACAGCATCACGAATTCCTACGCGACGCAAAGCTACCAGAGGCAGCGGCAGATGACCCTGGGAGATCTGTTGCTGGAGAATCGCATTGTGTTTTTGCAAGGCGAAATCTACACCGGAAACGCAAACGAAGTCGTGATGAAGCTGCTTTATTTGCAAAGCGAAAATCGCCGCAAGGACATTCATTTCTATTTGAACAGTCCCGGTGGTGACGTCATCGCCACATTAGCCATTTACGACACGATGCAAATTCTTTCCTGTCCTGTGGCCACCTACTGCGTCGGTCAAGCCGCTAGTGGCGCTGCCGTGCTGCTGGCCGGCGGGGCAAAAGGAAAGCGCTATTGCCTGGCCAACAGTCGCGTGATGGTTCACCAGCCTGCCGGCGGTGTCTCTGGGCAAGTGTCGGACATCGAAATCCAGAAGAACGAGATTTTGCGTTATCGCGAGCTGTTGAACGGGATCTTGGCAAATCACTGTGGCAAGACTCCGGAACAAATCGCCATCGACTCAGATCGCGATTTCTTCCTCACGGCGGATCAGGCCAAGGAATATGGGTTGGTGGACGAAATCCTGACCAAGCCCCCGGCCGAGAGTACCGAAGACAACAAGTCCTAACGGCCCGTACACGTCAGGACAGACGAATTTCGCGGCGATCGTCTCGCCGTCAGCCGCACTCCATGTTTGGAATCCGAATATGCCAACCATCCCATATGTAATTGAAAAAAGTGGTCGTGAGGAACGCGTCTACGATGTCTACAGCCGACTGCTGAAAGACCGCATCATCTTCCTCGGTTCCCAAGTCAACGACGAAGTGGCTAACGCGCTCGTGGCGCAGATGCTTTTTCTTCAATCGGATGATCCCAAGTCCGACATTCACCTTTACATTAACTCGCCGGGCGGCAGTGTGAGCGCTGGGCTGGCGATCTACGACACGATGCAGTTCGTATCCTGCGACGTCGCCACCTACTGCATCGGCCAAGCTGCCTCTATGGGCGCGGTGCTGCTGGCGGCTGGAACCAAGGGCAAGCGTTATTCCCTGCCCAATGCTCGCATCATGATCCACCAGCCGCTGGCAGGCATGCAGGGTACTGCCGAAGATATCCTGATTCATGCCACCGAATTTCAACGCACCAAGAAACGCTTGAATGAGATTTTGTTGAAGCACAGCGGTCAAACCCTGGAAAAGATCGAAAAAGACACCGATCGCGATCGCTTCATGTCAGCCGAAGAGGCTGTGGAGTACGGCTTGATCGACAAGGCTATCGAGTCGATGCCGCGCAGCGAAAAGTAGGCTCCATCCAGAAGTGACAGAAGGGACAGAAGGGACAGAAGGGACACAATTCCAACTGGTTACCAGGCTCTGCCTGGTAACCCAGGTTTTGCAGGCTCCGAGGCACAGCCTCGAAGGCAGCGCCTTCCAGGCAAAGCCTTGGAAAGGTGTCGATCAGCGAGAAGTATCCAGAACTTAGAGATTATGGTCTCACCTCAGTCCTGGCCCGGCAACACGTTGCTGCTACGCATTCTCCTGTTGCAGAGACTGCAAGTAGACTTGTTCATAGCGACTGAGTTGGTCCTCCAGGCGAAACAACGAGCTCGCTCGGGCCAAATTGGATTGGCCGCACATTTTTCTCAGTGATGGGTTCTTTGCCAATTCCATCAAGTGGTGGAGGAATTGCGGAAAGTCGCCGCAGGCGGCCACTTGATGGCGTGCCGCTTCATTCCCCCCGAGCAGCTCGTGGATGCCTTCGACAGCGAAGGTGATGACTGCGATCCCTTCTGCCATAGCCTCCAGAACGACGTTGGGCATTCCTTCATAGACGGCTGGGAGCAATAGACATTCGGCTCGTCGCATCCAGCTTCGTGGATCGGCCTGCCAGCCGACCCAATGGATTCGATCGGCATAAGCGGATCTGCCGATGCTGGCCTGAACCTGCTGTCGTTGATCGCCGTCGCCCATCAGCACAATGTGGTGTTCTGGCAGCTCCGCCAAACACTTATCGGCATGTTGCAGAAAGTTCAGAATGCCCTTCTGCTGCGTCAGGCGTCCGACGAACAGCAGCACTCGGGCATTGGCCGGGAGACCGAAGTGCGGCCAGTCCGATTTGTCTTCCAAAGAGGATGGATCGAGGCTGACGCCATTGGGTATGACCATCAATCGCTCCGTTGGAATCCGCTCCTGAACTCGGCAATGCTCGGCGACGCCCTGGCTTACGCAAATAAGTTTCGACATGCGCTTGGCAGCGAACTTTTGGAGTCTCTGACGCACCCACTCAGGCTGTTTGACACGGGCTCCACCGAAGAGCAATGCGGGTGCATCCCGCAATGCGATCGCGGCGGCCAGATTGGCGTGAAACAAAAACGATTGAACCACATCAGGTTCAAATGCCCGCCATTGTTCACGCAACCATCTGCAGGTGCGAGTGAAATCCCGGGCTCGCTGGGCCATGCCGCTGTGCCAGGGAATCTGCCATTGATCGAGTTGCTCGATCAGTTGCCTTTTTCCCACGGGAGGAGTGGGCCACAATTGCCAAATCTCAATTTGATGCCCACGCTCGCGCAAGTGTCGTGCCAGCTGCACACAGCATTTTTCAGCTCCGCCGGGATGCAACTCAGTGATTGTCAACGCGATTTTCATGCTCTAGGAAGTCGGCAAGCGGACAACTTAAATTGCTTCGTCAGAAGAATCTGTGGGTGAATTTTGGTTCCGGTAGGGCGCCCAAATTGTGATAGAGGGCAGTTTCGTAAGCTTCTTGTGTCCGGAAGCCATATGATTTTCTGGTGATCAGTTTTAGTTTGTTGTTTAAGCCT
>JANSWS010000400.1 GCA_024743355.1 bacterium | reverse complement strand
TGGAAGGCTGGATCCAGTTCGGCGACCAATCGCAAGTTACCGTCGTAGACAAATCGCGTGACATTTCCTAGCGGATCGGTCAGCGATGTTAGGTTGTTCATCGCGTCATAGGTCAGCAGCGTTTGCTCGGCATTGGGATTAACCACCGAAACCAGCCGATCCTTCGCATCGTAAGCAAAGCGGTATTGGCGACCTAGCGGATCCGTGAACGACAGAACATTCCCCACTGCGTCATAGGAACGTGTGCCCAAGCTGCCTAAAGAATCCGAGACGCTTACCAGCCGATTGAGCGGATCGTATTCGAGCACCAGACTCTCGCCGAGAGCGTCTGTGATCGAACTCAAGTTCCCGGCCGCGTCATAATCCAACGTGATGATCGCACCGAGTGGATCGGTGATACTTTGCAGCCGCTGGTCGCCGCGGTAGCCAAAACGCGTGACCCGGCCAAGCTCATCTACCGTCTCAATCACATTGCCATTGGCGTCATACACCCAGCGGTAATCGCTGCCGTCAGCCGCGATCATGCGTGTCATTCGATAATTGGCATCGTATTCAAAACGTGTCACGCGGCCGAGTTCATCAGTGATCGATGTTGGTCGGAACTCACGCATTCGCCCGGCTTGCTGCTCGCCTTCTCCCGACAAGAGCTCGTCCGATTGCGTCTCGTAACCCAGCTGAATGACGCCGCCCAGATGGTCGGTGACCGTTAATAGCCGGCCTGCGGCATCATAATGCAGGTGTCGCTCGTGGCCGTTCTGATCCACCAAGAAGACGGGCAATCCTATTGGGCTGTAAGTGATCGACTGGACCCCGCCCAGTGGATCAACCACTCGCTCCGGACCACTATTGCCATAGGCCAGGGACGTTTCAAATCCGCTAAAGTCCGTCAACCGGGTAGCGCGTCCCGCGAAATCTCGCTCAAAGCGCTGCACGGCCCCGGTGGAATCCGTGACAGCTATCAAGTTGCCGAGAGCGTCGTATTCGGCGCTACGAACTCTGCCAAGCTCATCGATGATGCGAACCGGGTCATTGAATTCGTTGTACTCTGTAATCCATGTGTCACCGAGAGCGTTAACCTTCCGCGTCACATTGCCGAGCGCATCATACTCATACTGCGTTGTAAACCCTCGGCCATCGACCATGGCAATCTGATTGTCGCGGTCATCGTACACATATCGGGTAGAGTCCCCGACCGGTGTCACCTCTTCAATCACGTTGCCACGATCATCAAAGGTCAACGTCGTCTCATTGCCGAGACGATCCGCTACGATTTCTTGATTGCTTGGCAAGTCGTAGCGTGCGGTCGCCGCATTCCCCAATCCATCGGCACTTGATGTCAAGCGTCCATCGGCGTCGAACTCCAAGCGGTGAACCACTTCACCACGCGAGTCGATTACGGATTCGAGAAAATGGCTATGTTGCGCAGCGTATTGCATCGTCCAGGTAATGCCGACCTGGTCCGTTACGGACCGCAGATCGCCCTGTGCGTCATAGGTATATTCGAGGCGGTTGCCGGCTGGATCGATGATGTGTTGGATGCGACCGGCAGCATCTCTCACCCACAGAATCTCGGGACCGACGGAGGAGTGAATGCCCGTCTCGTCAAAGACCAACTCGACTCCATTGCGGTCTTTAATTGACTGCAAGGGCATGTCGGCAAATTGCTGGTAGGTGTAACGATGCTGATCTTTGGTTACGAGCGTGTAGGTGTCCGGATTGTAGGGGAAGCCAGTCAGATACAACCCAAAAGTTCCATCCTCCGCTTGGCTGAGCGGCGTGTTCGCGACCTCAAGTTGATGATACACGCCAGGGTCTGGCAGAAACCTGGGCCGCCAGATAGTCCCCAGCAAACCCGCCTCCGGCACAGGATCAAAGGTAAAGCCGACGCGGCGACCGTCCGGTGCGTTCAAGTACACGCGGCTGCCCAGACGGAACGGATTCGCGGCGAAAGGTCCTCCGCCGGCCGCTTCCGCGGCGCTGATGCGAGTCGTTTCCCGAATGCGTGGACTGGCCACGTCCAACTTCCAACCAAACCCAAAATCCATGCTGTTATCAGCGTGAAGCGTGCTGTAGGTACGACCAATCTCAATCGGAATTCCCGCCAGGGGAATGCTCAAGTCGGTGAAGGCCAGCTCGAATGTTCCAATCTTGGCTTGGCCATCCAAGGAAATGATGGCGGTATCAAATGCCTTGTTCCCCTGCAAGTCCTCCGCTGTCAGACGCAATTCGTATTGATCATTGAGCAACAGAGTGGGATCCAAAACCGCGATGCGTCCATTGACAACATCCAGCGGCGTACCGTCGGTGACGGCGACTTCGGCCAGCGTCTGCCAGGTATTCTCGTTCAGTCTGGAATACTCCAGACGATATCCGGCCAGGTATTCATCGGTGACCGTGGCAAAGACGTCGGTCAAATACGTAACGACATCCAAGTGCGCAGGCGATTCGATGCGGACTTCAGGCGGCGTTGTATCGTCGATATTACCCACTTGCAGTGTGGCATAGCGTGTCGTCGTGTTTCCGCTGGTATCCGTTGCAACGGCCGTGAGAAATACATAACCGGTCTCGGACGATGAGAAGGTGGCCATGCCCTGGATCAAGCTCAGGGGAAGTCCGTCGGCCAGCAGTTCGAGATTCCCAATCGCCAGATTGTCGACGGCAAGCAATGATATGGTCGCCGTCTCATTCAAATCTACTTGCGGAGCATCCAGCAAGATTTCCAAGAGGGGAGGTTCATTGTCGGGCAATACCGTCAAAACAAACTGTTGAATCGAACTTGCCCCCCGCTCGTCCGTAGCTTGCAACGTGACGGGATGCTGTCCAACTTCCATGACACCCGGCTGCCACGTCACTGATCCGCTGGCTGGATCGATTTGCATGCCACCGTTGGAAGCGGGGCCCGATACCAGTTGGAATCGCACTCGGTCTTGGCTGTCGAAGACTTGCGGATCATAGCGATATGCATCGCCAGCCTGAATGCTGGTCGGGGGATCGCTCAGAAAGCTGGGAGGAGAATTGCCATCGCGAACCGAAACATAGAATTGTTGATAAGCCTTTGCCCCCAAGGCGTCTACCGCCGCCAAAAGCACACGCTGCGAGCCGAGTTGTTGGCTGCTGGGTGACCACGTCAGCTGCCCGTTCAAAGGATCTAAGGACATGCCCGCCGGACCAACTAGCAACTCGTAACTTGGGCTGTCGGTCGCCGTATCCACTGCGGTCGCCTGATAGGTATAAACCTGATCCACAGTCGCGACCAGATTTGGCGATGAGACAAAAAGCGGCGGCTGGTTAGCCGGAGCCGCACTAATCTGCAATTCATAGGCCTGCACGGCAAAGCTGCCCAGTTCATTTTCCGCCCGCAAGCGAACAGCGTGTGTGCCCACGTCTGCGATATCAGTACGCCAAGTGATTCGTCCCGACCCAGAATCGATCTGCATGCCTGGCGGAGCAATCAGCAAGGAATAGTTCAGCTGCGTTCCGCTTTGATCCTGTACGCGAGGCGTGTAGACATAGAGTGCGCCGACGACCCCCGTGACTTGAGGTATCGACTGGAACTGCGGTGGACTCTGACCCTGGAGTTCGCCAACGCTGAGCGTGAAACTCTGTTCGGCCGCGGAGCCGCGACCATCCACAACTTGCAGTTGGATGGAGTGGCTGCCGACCTCCGGGTTTTCCCAACTAAGAACACCACCGGCCGCATCCAGGACCATGCCTGCAGGCGAGGACAAAAGGACATACTCGAGTCGATCTCCATCCGCATCCACTGCCTGGGCCTGGTATTCGTACGAGGTACCCGGCTCAATTGTCGTCCGCGGCGCGGTTGTAAATCTCGGCGGACGATTTCCTGGCGCATCGCTTACCAGCAGCGTAAAAGCTTGCTCTGCCACAGCCCCTTGGGAATCGGTGACTTGAAGTACAATCGCATGAACTCCCTGGTCGGCAAAACCGGCAAACCAGAAAATTTCGCCCGTTTGCGGATCGACGGTCATCGTATCCGGCGCCTGCAGCAACTGATACTGGAGTTGCTGCGTTGAGTCGTCCACAGCCAGTAAGGCATAGCGATAGTCTTTCCCCACGATGGCTTCCACCACGGGAGAGGACAGTATTTGTGGCGGCGAATTCGCCTGAGTCAAAATAGAAAACTCGGGAAGAATTTGCTCGCGTTCGGGATTGTCAAACAACAACCTCTGCTTTTCGGTGCTGCTACCGGCGATGAACTCACTGGTCTCAGTTTCTCCGATGAACCATTTGATCGGCCGCTGATCGTTCGTAGTAGCATCAGCATTCGCCAACTGCACACGAGCGGAATTCGTGGCATCTAATCGAGCCGCCAGAGGAAGCCCCAGCACGCGATTGCCGAGGTTCGACAAGCCGAGCTGCGCGCTCAGCTGATTGGACTGTCGATTGAAGGTAGTTGCCGTATACTCCAGACCTACCGACGCCGTCACATCGAGACTGGTATTGCGGAAGAGCGAACTTGCAGACTCTGCCACTCCGACCACCGCCAGACTAGCTTCCGTTTGCTGTCCCAGGCTATCAGTGGTCCGAATCGTGTAGGACTGCACCCCCTCGGCGACATCGATGTTTGCGAAGAAGCGACCGGCCGCGTCGATGACGTCTACCGGCAGGTCATTCACCAGCACTTCTACGATCTGAACCCCGGACAAAGTCGCGGCAGCTTCGCCCTGCAATAGGTACTTGCCAACCTTCAGAATCTGCTCCGACAGCGGATCCTGTATGAGCAGGCTGGGCGGTGAAGCCTGCCAATCTACGACGGCCGTTGCGGTGAGCCCAGACAAGCTGGCTGTAATCGTATCCGTGCCGGAGACCATGGACGTGTATTGAATACTGGCGACACCAAATTCGTCCGTGATTGCGAACAGCTGCCTTGCATTGACGCCAACAATGGCAAATTCAACTCTTTGCCCGGGAATACCAAATCCGTCTGCATCCAGCACTTCGGCGGACAGAGTTTGCAGGGTATTGAGGGCTAGACTGCTGGTGACTGGGGAAAGGCTTAAACGATCGGCTCGAGCGAGCGGTGCGAGGCGCATGCCTCCGAAATAGCCATAGGACTCGAATTCATCGAAGCCGTAAACTGAAACCGAAAAGGGCTGAGGAGCGGAAAAGCTGTGTGAGCCGACACTGATCGGAATCGTTGCCGCCGCAAATTCGGTATCGCCAATTCGATTGAAGCTGCTGGAGGCAAGCAGTTGTCCATCCAAAACAACATTAGCAACCTCCGCTAACGGCACCACAATATTAGCAAAGTTGACATCGATCCCGGTAAGCGGTGTCGTTAGCGTGTAATCGCTCTGGTATTGCTCGACCGGTGTCACGAGCATCATAAACGGATCGCTGGTAACTCCATCGAAGGAAGAACTGTGAGAGTATTGTGCTACCAGCGCGGGTTGCGATGTCCGCAAGTGGGAGGCTACGTTGGCGACCGTTTCGAATACTTCACCCGCCCCCAAGCTGCCAACGAATTCGTTGTTGATATAGATGTCCGTATTATCGTTGGCAGCCAATACGCGTAGCGTATCTCCGGCAGTTCGTGTCGCCAGTGGAACGGTCAAGAAATTGGAGCCCCAAGTGTTGGTGGCTGGCAGTTGCTCGATCAGATGATCCGCGGCGGCAAAGCCAGCCGGAACGTAGGCGGCTGTGTTGCCACCCAGAACAGCAACGGGAGACGAAGAGGTAATTTGCGTTCCGCTTAAGTCTTTTAAGTTTGCCGCATCCGCCGCGCTGGCATACAACTGGTATGCCTGAGCTTCGTCCAGCACCACCGTGAAAGGCACGCCCGCCGGGTGACCATTCACCTCGATCGCAGGCAGGATGGTAATTTGAGTGTCATCCTGGGTCGCCACTACCCCTAGACTTGAACCTCCATCGACGAGCAAACGCACGGTATTGGGATAGCTCAATACAACATGCTCGGTACCTAAGGCATCTACAGGCAGGGCCGTGTAGCCATCGGTAGAAAGTGGCATTTGATTTAGGCCGTAGACTGCAACTTCGTCTACTGTGGCAACGATAATGCCGCGATCGAAAATGCGATCATTTTCAAACAACTCCACCGCGGCCGGAAGTGAGATCGTCTCGGCTTGACCAGGATTCAAGTCAAAGGTTGTGAACCAATCCAGTCCTGGGATCATGACGGCCCCGCTGGTTTGCACTTGCGAGGTTATCGCGAGCGAAAACTCGGGAGAGTTGCTGCCCAGGAACTCGCGCAGATTCCTGGGAAACGCCAGATAGAACCTGGTACCACGACTATCGAGAGCTCCACCTGCTCGATAGGTAACATCTTGCAATCGGAATTCGAAAGGGCCCTGCGCGTCCAAGGCAGTCACCGCATCGGAAGTGCGGCCGATGGTCGCTAAATAGGTTCCAGTCTGTCCAAGGCTCACAAGCTGGTCCTGGGTGAGGCGCTGTGTGAGCAAGCTACCGTCTGGATTGGTAATCTGGATACTGAGCGAAGCTGCCTGAGTTTCCAGAGCATCCAGCAGCAATTGGCTACCACTGACCGCTTCAAACAGAAACCGCTGTTGCTGTCCTGGCAGCAATTGGCCCGCAATGGGCACATTCAGCAACGTGAACTGCGGTTCCTCCGGTGGAATGTCCCAGATCTGAAAGCGATACTCATGCAACGTATTCGCGCCGAACGCCGCTTGAGTCGTAATCGTATAAGTGCCGGTTTCCGACAAAATCAGTTCAAAGTCATGCCCATACTCCTGCGAAAACGAGCGACTGGAAAGTACCGATCCGTTGGGGGCTGTCAGCGTGACCTGCAAATCGCCTCCCGACAGGTCCAGGAAGTCGACGAAGATATTGTCGCCCGCGTTGCCGTCGAAAAACCATTGATCGCGTGCTCCGGCCCGCTCAATGGCTCCGACAGCGATTTCTCGATACGCGATTGGTTCCACATCATCGGCCGGAATCTCGTCCAGTACGAATGCATAACTCGGCAGGTGCGCGCCGTCAAAAGCTGACTTAAAAACCAGCTTGTACTCACCATCACTTGGCAATTGAACTTGTTGGTCCAGTCCAGAGGGCAGCACCGAGACGCGGCCGCTCAATTTCGTCCCGTCCGCCGCGAAGATCTCCGCACTCAGATCGCCTCCGATTACAGTATTAATGGACAGGACGTC
>JANSWS010000611.1 GCA_024743355.1 bacterium | reverse complement strand
GTAGCCGAAGTATCCGACTCGACGACCGCCTCCGAATTCGGGCCCAGGTCACCTCGCTCTACATGGTGAATAGGCATCACAAACTTGAGCACGGCTCCCAGCAGGGCTCCCGCCAGACAACCCAAAAGAGTTCCGATTAAGGTTGGTGGCAAGGCAAACTGAGTAGCCTTCCATCCGGACAGTGTCGGGTTCAAATGCGGAAAGAAGGCTGCCAACAAGAGCATGACTCCGACCATCAAGACTGCGGATCTTGCGGGAACCCGAAAGCAATCCAGATTGATCATGCCCCAGCCCAGGAGTACCACCAGAAGCAACATGTGAAATAGATAGATGCTCACCAAATCCCACTTGGTATACAATAGAATCCAGACGACGCCGTGGTAAAGATTGGGAGCCCGCAGCGGCAAGTTCGCTCCACCCGAAAGCAACTCGCGGTAGTAGAAGAACACAAACAAAGCTGCGACAAGCACTTCGACAATCGGATAGCGGGGAGAAATCGCTGCGTTGCAGTACCGGCATCTACCGCCAAGTTTTAGCCAGGCCAGTACCGGGATATTGTCCTTGCCCTTAAGCTTGGTATGGCATGTGGGACAGGCGGAAGGTGGCCATAGCAGAGGCAGTTTTCTTGGCGTGCGATAAATGACGACGTTCAAGAAACTGCCGATACTGGCTCCAGCGCACAAAAATATCAACATAACCACGCCCGATACGGTGTGCAGACGCATCGACTCGGCGAAAGTCATATCAGTCAATGTGCGGCTCATTGCCGTTTCCGGAGTCCACCAGTCAATCACGATCCCTACTGCTGGCACCACAACCATATAGATCACGAATACAGCAGCAATGACCACTGCCACTCCGTAGCGAGCCCATGCGGGGCGGCCTACCGCTTCCAAGCCCTCGTCGCAGATGCTGCGTACTTCACTGCCCGATTCGCCATCACTGATCACGCCTGCTGAAGAATGCCCGTCGACTGCCTGCGGCTCCTGCGAGCTCGTGACCGAGTTGTTATCTGGCATGTGTCCATGCAGCCGCAATTTCGCAGTTGAGCTACGCGTAGGCACGCTGCTGCCGAAGGTAGTTGCAGGCAGTGAGTGCAAAACTGTTCTGTGCATGACCGCCAGGACGATGCATAGACTCAAGCCCAGCAAAACCCAGGTGTAAGACAGGTGGGCAACGCATAGGTCGCAGTAGATCAGGCAAACCAGACATCCAGTCGCAATGCAGCCACCAACAATGACCGCCAAACGAGCTGGCAGCGACTCTCCCTTGATAAGCACACAAGCTAGAATCGTCGCCACGAAAACCAGCACCAAGGCCTCGATCCAATGCGTAGTCTCATGACGCAATGCACACAGCATTTGATCCAGAACGGTAGCTATCGAACCGCATAGCAACGTCGCCATTCCAAGCAGGCGACAATAGGAAAACCAGAGGCTCTCAGTCTGCATTGCGAGCGATTCTTGCAGCGATCTGTCATCGGGACTCGTTATTCCCCACGGCGATCTCGACGATGGCGTATGCATTTCAACCCGCCTGCCCGTGGACTCGCCTTGCCAGCTCAAGGGCATCTGTTTCGGACAAGATGTGAATTGTTCGCGCATTGACAATCAGCAACTCGCCGACCTTGGACACCTTTCCTACAACCACAATGTCCTGGTTCTTCGACAATCCAAGCAGTTTCTCAGCGGACGGCCTCATCACTTGACCACTGGCATCCACGATCTGCACAATGGCCGTCGCCGCATTTTCCATTTCGCGTTTGCAGAAAGGACAATCACCGGGATCGTCATGATTGTGCCCCGGCTTAGGCAGCTCAATCAAATTGAATGATGCGACCTCTGGATCGAAGGGGGATCCCAAGCTCGAAAAGACGCGGCCAACCAAAGTCACCGACTTCCCTTCCTCGAATGCCGCGTAACTATCGCCAAGTGAGGCCACATTTGCAGGCATTTGCAATTCCAGGATTTGGTTCTGGATGTCGGATACACCCTCGCTTTCCGCCGGCCCGCAGCCAGCGACCACCAATGTCCAAGCGACCAGCGAAAATCCGCATAGAAGCCGTAAATGAGGTCCGCGGCTGATGACTGTGCAAGAGTTCATTGAACTGCCTCCTTGAGAGCTGAAATCGCCTGGACCAGATCCGCTTCTACTTGCTGTACGTCGACTTCTTCGCCACCGTGCAACTGATCGTCGAACTTGGCGAAACCGTCGAACAGCGACTCGACGCACTGCTTGATCACTTCAGCTTCTTCGGCATTCAGCTCAGGACCCAATGCCAACGGGGTTAGATCCTCGAGGACATGCCCAACGTCGTGAAGCAGATGGTGGGCATCCTCGGGTCTATTCTCTGAAAACGCCTTACAGATCGTCTCTTTCATGGATTCGACTTTCGCCAAAGCCTGATGAACATCCGCGGGCTTCGAATCGGCGTGCTCATCTCCATGTTCGTGTTCAGACACTCCAGCCTGACTCTTCGAGCTTGGAATATCTTGCCCCAGATCACTTGCTGCGTCGCCGGATGGGTTGCATCCAACTACCAGAGCTAGCCCCGCAATCCAGGCCAAACAGGCTGCATCAAGACTAAGTTTGTATTTCATAATTTTCATTTCGTGAGAAGGAAATCCTTGTGTTCTCAACCTCCGACAGCCACGAGACGCGTGGGCACGCCACCGACTGGCAGAGTCGCTTGGACGGACCAGTCATTGGTGGAAAGAATCACAATGGTTCCATCGCCGGGATTACTAATGCCCACGAAAGCGCGTCCGATTGCGGTAACCTCATGATGACCACTATGTCCTTCGATTAGACTGCGGCCCACCGAAACCGTGGTCTTGAATGTTGCATCGCGAAAGCTGCCATCGCGGTTCGGGTCCAGAGCAAATACGTGCAACTGCTCGGCAAGTTCCCCCGTGCGGTTTTCCTCGAAGAGCAACGCAAATTGTTCTCCGCTACGGGCTTGGACAACAACAGGCGCGGTTATCGTGTTGCCGTCATCCACCGTCAAATGAATTTTTAAGCTTCGTCAGAAGAATCTGTGGGTGAATTTTGGTTCCGGTAGGGCGCCCAAATTGTGATAGAGGGCAGTTTCGTAAGCTTCTTGTGTCCGGAAGCCATATGATTTTCTGGTGATCAGTTTTAGTT
>JANSWS010000750.1 GCA_024743355.1 bacterium | reverse complement strand
GATTTTGACCGAATTGTAGGTCGTGCGGGTGAGAATCTTTCCACCGCTTCCAGATATCGTTGGGGTAAGACCGCTAATCGATACTTGATCTTCCGCATCGACGCTCGAATCACGAGTGACATCCGCCGTCAATGTGGCAGTTCCTAAACTATCCCCGTTTACAATATCGTTCACCACGATATCACCCGATCCAACGTTATCGCCTCGGCCCAGCTTGCTACTACCTACCGTAACGCCCTCGGCAATTTGTATGAGACCATTTTCATCAATGAACAACTCGGGTGCTGGCCGAGCTGCCATTTCAAGATTGCCATTCATGACGATTGACGGCTCGGCCCCTAGATCCACGTTGGGTTCGTTGTTTGCGGGCTTTCCAACAGACACTTCATCCTTGAGGATCTCCGTGTATTCCTTGTAATCCAGCAATGAGTCGATGCTTATATTCTGACCGGAGAGAGTCGCGCCGGAATCCACCGTTACCTTGACATCCCCCGTGTATTTCGTGGTCAGTTCCGCATCAGCGGAGCCGATAGCATTCGTATCAGAGTCCGAGCGTGTCCGCAGATCGATTCCCAATTTTTTGGCTTGCACCTGGACCGACAAAGACGCCGTGGAACTATCCACCGACTCGCCCTGAATTAGGGCATTGTCACCAATGTGCACGTCCAGGCTGTCGCGAATTTGATTTTTAGCATTCGAATCCGTTTCAGCAAAAGCTGCTCCGGCGATAGCTTCCGCAACTGTGTCTGTCTTCACCTGGCTCATGAGAGCTTTGATGTCAATCGTCTCCCCAACCAGAATCGCGGCATCTCCGACTGTGGTTTTTGTATAGGAGGCGTTCGACAGATCGATCTCCCCGACTGCATCAGCGCCCGCGCCGGCACCTCCCGCCAGTGCGTATGCTTTTGAAGTTGCATCCAGCTTTGTGTCGGAAGCAAGCACAATCTTATTGCCAGATGTCAGCTCAGCACTATTTCCGACGACTGCATCATTGCTATAACCGAGCGTCAATATGGATTCTGATTCGGAGACAGCAGCCAACCCACCTCCATCGACGTCTGCCGTGGAAGTAGTGCCAAACTCCGTGTTCGCGTTAATCTCGATCGCACCCGACGCGTTAACCATGCTGCCGGAGCCAATGCCTGCATAGTTGCTGGCGTTGATAATATCCATCGTGGCGTCAGCCAGTCCGACGGCTACCACTCCGCCTGAACCGTTATCGCCGTTGGCGGTTGCGTTGATCTTGCTGTCCGAAGTCAGGGTCAGGTTGCCTCCCACGTCACTAAGTGGCGTACCCAATTCAATGCTCGCAGCGTTGATCTCGGCCCTGACGACCGGAGTCATGGTCAAGCTGGCCTTGTTGGAGCCCACGGTAAGGATGGCTCCTGAAGAACCTTCGGCGACTGCAGCCGAAATGTTATCCCCCGAGGCTGGCGATACCACCCTGAGTGAAACACCTCCGGGGGCCAAGAGTCGATCTTCTCCTGCGGGTTGCGCCGTAAGATTGAACGCCAACTCATGCACGCCGATGCCGGTTCCGATAT
>JANSWS010000797.1 GCA_024743355.1 bacterium | reverse complement strand
TATCGCTACTAGGGACATTGAAGCCGAGACCGTAGCGAAACTCGTGCAGAGTGTCGGCGAAGAAGCCAGGCGCGGGTTCTCTGTGTCTGTCTTCCGCTTTTCTAGCCACTAGCATCTTTGCTCAGTGCGGAACGCACGACAGGAATTAGCCTCGGACTTCAGTCCGAGGTATACGGCAACCCACAGGAAACGCAATGATGGTTGTGCGGCCGAGCCGCGTTTCCAACAGCTGATTCTCGCGAGGTTGATGGTCTTCTTCACCGCGAAGCGGTGACACAATATAGCCCCGGGTGAGCGCAGGCTCGCTGACGGCGAGCATGAGCGTAACCCGGGGTTGGTGGCAACCCCGGACAAGCGAGGAGCGGTGGAGTTACCACACCGCTGGTCTGTTTCGAACTCGCAATCTCCTGATGGCTTCGGGCACCGGGAAACCAGAGGCGAGATCAGAGCAAAACCGGAAGTCGTCCGGACCTCAGTCGATAAATATGAAGCACGGATTCTATATCCCGCCGGCCCGCTGGGCCTTTGGGTGTTTACAGAGGGATGCACCGGGGCTTTTCAGCCCCGGCATTTGCGTTGCCAGCCTTTCAGGCTTTGGGCCGCATACCCAAGGTGCGCTGCGCGACCCTGGGCTTTGATGTGCAACCCCATAGGGTTAGGCCGGAAGATAAGGGACTGCCGAAACTCTGCACGAGTTTCGCTACGGGGCTGCTCTCCCGGCTTTTCTAGCCACTAGCCACTTCTTCCTTTCTCGCTTCTCTTCGGCCTGAAAGGCCATCCACATTCCAGCCCAGGGCAAGGCAATGCCCAATGCCTGCTTTCCCTAGCTTTTCTAGCCGCTAGCTTCTAGCCACTAGCCACTACTTTGGCATTGCCGCCGCCCTGGGTTGGCAGCGAAATGACCCCCATCGCCCTGAAAGAGCCCGACACAAATAGCTAATCCGGTTCCTGCGACATCGACCATGAAACCTCAAGCCCAAGCTTCACACGGGCACCGAAACTCTGCACGAGTTTCGCTACGAACAGATTGTCCCCGCTTCTCTCGCTGACGAGGGCTGGACTCAGAGGGACATACTCGCTCGCGCGTTTTGATGTTGCGCTAAATCCAAGTTACTCTCCCGCTTGCGGGAGAGTCGGGCCTAATGGGCCCGGAGAGGGTCGATTCTCCCCCTCACCGGCCGCTGACACGTCCGACTCTCCCCGGAGTGGAGAG
>JANSWS010000102.1 GCA_024743355.1 bacterium | reverse complement strand
GTCTCCGGTCTGCAGGTTCTCTTGAAACGGGACGCCGCGTGCAAAGGAACCTGCAAACTGTCCCGTGTAGAAGGCGTTCAAGAACTGTCGGTGATTGTAAGCGTTAATGCCGATCAGTTCAGCGTCGCGGTCATCGAAGGTCCAGCCAATATCATCGTGACATCGGAGATAGTTCACCCACGACGTTCCGACAGGTAGTTTATGTCGATGGCTCAGGGTCTGATTCAACAAGTCCACTTTACGCGTAGCCAGCGATTCCCACAGTAGCGCCATCAAAGTGGGGTTGTAGGAGATTTGGCACTCTCTGGGACTGATATATTTGACCACCTCGTCCGGGTGCACAATGGCCTCGGATTTAAAAATCAGACCGGGAGCAGCGATGCGTGCTAAACGGTTAAAGGCTTGAATCAGCAGGTGAGCTTGGGGCAAATTCTCACAACTGGTTCCCATCGTCTTCCAGATGAAGGCCACCGCATCCAGACGCAGGATGTCGACGCCCGTGTTGGCGATGAACAGCATCTCTTCCAGCATGGCTCGGAAGACACTCGGGTTGCTGTAGTTCAGATCCCACTGAAAGGAATTGAAGGTTGTCCAAACCCATTTCTGCATGCCATCATGCCAGGTAAAGTTGCCCCGGCGGATGGTGGGAAAAATCTCACGCAGAGTTTTCTCGTATTCGTCTGGAATGGTGCGGTCGGCAAACAGGTAATAGAAATCTTGATATCGCGGGTCTCCGGCTTGCGCAGCTTGAGCCCATTCGTGGTCGTCCGAGGTGTGGTTGAACACAAAATCCAAGACAAGAGAAATTCCGGCTTGGCGAAGGTCGTCACTGAGTTGTCGCAAGTCTGAGATCGTGCCCAGTCGCGGATCCACCGATCGATAATTGCTGATTGCGTAGCCACCGTCATTGTCGCCCGGTCGCACCGCAAATAGCGGCATCAAGTGTAGATAGGTCAGGCCCAAATCTTTGAAGTAGCTGACATGCTCGCGAGCCCGGCTGAGATTCTCACTGAACAAGTCAACGTAAAGGGCCCCGCCGACCATTTTTTCCGATTGGAACCAGTCGGTTTCGTTGCTTCGTCGGCGATCCAAGTCGCACAACGGTTGCGGCCTGGCGGCCCAGGACTCCGCAGCCGTAACCAGGATCTGTTCCAGGTGATAGAAGAAGTCGTAGCGGTCCGCGTACAACTGAAAAAGCAGCGAGAAAAGATCTTGCCAATGGGCGCACAGGCGGACATCAAATTCGTGCCGCTTGTGCTCGTCGATCTCTGTCGCATCCCAAATCGCTTGCAGCCTAGGTGCGAGACGCTGCAGGCTCAGTTCAGCCTTTGCTGCCAGATCGTTCGCGCTGCCTGGCTTATTCGGTCCGATCATTGGGAATTACGATTTTGTCCATGAAATTGTAGTATTCGATGCCCTCCAGGATACCGGCTGCATGAGCCGCCTTGGCAAAGTAGACCCTGGGGCGATTTCGATAGCGGTTGAGCTCAGGGCTGTGGTTGGCCACGACGACCCCCAGCGTTCGGCCTAGCAGCATCCCGACATCGTTGCCAGAGTCGCCCGCCACCAGAACGTGCTCGGGCGCGAAGCCCCACTTCCATAGTACATGCCGTAACGACATGTCGCTTCCACCGCGCACGGGAATTACATCTAAATACATCCCCAGTGACAGGATAACCTTAGCACGCACACCCGCTTCACGCAGGATTTTTCGGATCTTAGGGACAGTGATCTTTTCACGGGTATCAACGACGTAGCTGATCTTGTAATCCGACTGATGCTCGTCGGGCTGCAACTCCAAACCAGAAACGGCCCGCAGGGCATCGCGAACAGCCTCGGGCTGCCAGGCGTAGCCAATGGAGCTGCCCCAACTGCGGTCGGGCGTGAGCCGCTGGCCGTAGTGAAGCTGCGTCCCCGCATCAGTGTCGATCAGATCGGGCTGTGGCAGACCGAGCTCTTCAATCAACTCTTTGGCACTGTCCAAGCGACGTCCCGTGGCGATGCCGAAGCCCACATGCTCATTCTCACGTAGTAAAGCATTGAACTGAGCCAGCGCCTCGTCATCTCCCGTCAGTGTATTGTCCAGATCGGTAATGATGAGTCGGTCGAACTCAGGCAAACGCCGTGCGGGTTGATTCAACTGAACCGTCGATGGTGTGTGTTGCAGGATGTCTTGCAAGTCCCGCAGATAGCGTTCCGCGTGATGGCTCCAGGAGTAGTGTGCGCGTGTGCCCCGAATGCCATTCTGCGACCAATTCTCCCAGGAGTCTTTTTCGGTAAGGACCCGCAACAAGGCTTTCTCGATTGCCTCGCCGTCTAGCGGATCGATCAACAAACCATTGCGGCAATTCGCGATGATGTCCCTCGGTCCACCATCGTTTGTGGCCACGATCGGCAGCCCAGAGGCTCCGGCTTCCAGCAAGGTCAAGCCGAAGGGTTCCGTCAGTGCGGGATTGATAAACACGCCGCCGGATCTAGCCGCCAGTCGATATAACTCCGGCACGTCGCTGGGTAGGTGCGATTTCGGATAAGCGACCTTGCCATACAGATCATAGCGATCGATCAGATGAAACACATTGTTGATGATGGATCGCTGGGCCTTGGGCAAATCTCGCAGATCTTCGCGTGTGCCCATCACCAACACCAGGTTCGCGGCTTCCTGCAACTGTTCGCTATTACCATACACTTCGACCAATTTTTCCAGGTTTTTCCTCTCGTCCGGACGAGCCATCGTGAGAATCATCGGACGCTCAAAGTCCCGCAAAAAACACTTCAGCTCATCGGCAATGGCGGAAGCAATTGGAGTCTCGTCTTCCGGCGAAAACTGAGTCAAATCCACTCCGGGCGGAATGACTTCCATGCGATCGGGCTGGTAGTGATCGTAGAGTTCGTACTGTTGCTCAACTTCCTGATTAGTACTGGTTACCACCATGGAAGCCGTTTCCAGGGCAAACTCCTCGGCCTCGATCCGGCTGCCGAAGCGATACCGCTTATCCAGTGTCTCGCCCGTCGCTTTTCCCAAGGCCAACCGCTGACGCTTGACCCTTCCCAGCGAATGCCCTGTAAATATAAAGGGAACGTGTAGCAGTCGAGCCAGCATGGCACCGGCCAGCCCGGCATCCGCGTAGTGTCCGTGAATAATACTGGGTACTCCCGTCCGCCTGAAATGTACCAGCGTCTGATCCACAAACATCTCGATGAAGGGCCAGAGTGATTCCTTCTTCAAGTAACGCTTGGGGCCGAAAGGAATGCGGACGATCTTTGCATTCTCAGCGATGGGTTCTTCGATCCGTGAGTAATCATCGGAAACGCGTGGATCAATGATCTGTCGGGTCAGTAGCTCGACCTCTCGAACCTGCGGCTGGGCCGCTAATTCGCGTGCCAATTCAAGCACGTATTTGACTTGTCCACCCGTATCGGCGTCGCGTCCGAGTTCCGGATCTTTCCCGCGGATCAAGCCGTGAAGACTGATCAAGGAAACTTTCAAACTGCTGACTGGCTCGGCAGGTTCACCTTGAAGCAAATCATCCACTCCCTGCAAAACTGTATCCTCAGATTCAATAAACATCGTCTCGCCCAACCTCCTGCTTGCGTGCCTTACCCTTAAATACCATAGCGCATTTAGGTTTGCCTGAACACCGGTTAGCACATTCCAGCCTCGTGCCGAGGTCCGTATTGCCCGCCAACCCGCCCAAGCTCTCGCCGAGTTCTTATCTGCGATTGGTTGTTGCACCTTGAAGCACCAGCGGCCGTTGATAGGCGATCGTTACCATAAACGGACGTGCGATACGATAAACGTACGCTAACGCAGTCGCGACAACTATGGCGCGTGGTCTCAGCAACCTGTGGCGCACATGCCGTCACTGAACGCGACCCGCAGGGTTAGATCTGACGGAGCACGGGCCTTTATCAAGCTTAACGCTGTGATTTTGAGGGCCGGCCGAGACAAGAGCCAGCTGGCGACCAAGACGATCAGCAATCAGCACAGCGCATACCCCAAAACGAACACAACTTCCCTAGTTGCCCTGGCAAAGCCGAAGCAAGTTTCGTGCCATCGATCGAAACTTGCGGCATTCAAGGCTTGACGCAGCCTGGATCCCGCGACTGGAGGAATTTCATGCAGCCTGGAAGGCAACCGATCAGTTTATTCAGCTGGCTTCCACAGCCCTAGGGAAGTCCGTGTAGCCCTTGGCTCCCCCGGGGGTATACCAGTTGGAGACGTCTGCCTCAGGACTCAGTTCCCAATCGTTGGCAAAGCGTTCGACCAGATCGGGATTGCTGATGTAGGGGCGTCCGAAAGCAATCAAATCTGCTGCTCCCGATCCAATTCGTTCCACAGCAGATTCACGCGTGTAACCCACGTTGCCGATGATGACACCCGAGTAGACACCTCGGAATTCATCCAGCGTCATGGGTTTTCCCAACTGGTGAAACCCAAATCCAAGTCCGTCCATGACATGCAGGTAGGCAAGATTCTTTGTGTTGAGCTGCTGTGCCGCATACAGAAACTGCTCTCGAAAGTCAGGCGATCCCATGTCATTGAAGGCTCCATTGGGAGACAGCCGCACGCCCACACGTTCCGAAGGCCAAACCTGGAATAGGGCCTGGAGCACTTCGGCTAACATGCGAAAACGCCCTTCGATGCTACCCCCGTACTCGTCCTCGCGCCGATTCGTTTTTGACTGCAAGAAGGTATCCAGCAAGTAACCATTGGCCGAATGCACCTCGACGCCATCAAATCCAGCCGCCTTGGCCCGCTTCGCCGCTTCCGCGTAATCCTGAATCGTTTGGTGTATCTCTGCCGTTTCCAGGGCATGGGGAACTTCGTAGGCCTGTTTGCCTTGTGGCGTGTGAATGTAGTCGCCCTGGAGCTTGATTGCCGAAGGAGCGACGGGCAACTTGCCAGGATGGAAATTGCTATGGGAGGCGCGACCGCAATGCCAAAGTTGCAGAAATAGTTTGCCGTCGCGCGCGTGTACCGTATCCACGATCGTTTTCCATCCCTGCATCATCGCATCCGTGTAGATACCGGGAGACTCATTCCAACCATTGGCGATTTCCGAAATCGTCGTCGCCTCCGTAATGATCAGCCCCGCGGACGCACGCTGTGCGTAGTACTCGGCCATGAGCGCGTTAGGAATTCTGGATGCGCCGGCGCGCGCCCGAGTCAAAGGCGCCATGACCACACGGTTCCTTAATTCCAAGTCATGCAATTGAAAGGGTTCCAGCAACGGGCGGGCGTTTTTCACGCTAGGTCTCCCAGGAGGACAATCAGGTCATTTCTGAAAACGTGCTAGGCCGAGAAAATCGATGGGCAAAGCAGTTTGGCCGGTTGTCGCCAGATCTGCCAGGACTTCACCAAGCACCGAGGCAAATTTGAAGCCGTGTCCGGATAATCCCGCGGCAAAAACCACGGCTTCGCTCAGGGGATGGCGGTCGATGATGAAGTGCCCGTCCGGCGACATGGTATACATGCACACAGCATGGGCAAGCGAACGAAGCTTTACGTCGGGCAGACATTCACTGAGGAATCGCTCAACTCGGCCCACTTCCTCAGGTTCCAGTGCGTCGGAAACCTGGGCGGGATCATGCAGCACTTCGCCGCCCGTATGTTCCGCGACCTTGATGCAGGCTGGCTGGGCAGAAATAGCGGCTGGTGGCTTTGAGGAAAACGACTTGGAAGTTGCTTTTGGTGCGGTCCCCACGTCGCCAGGCAGACTGGGGAAACCGTAATAGCAGCCCTGGGGGCGTTCATAAAAGAAGACGGGAGAACCCGAGCTTTGTGCATAGGCACCAGGATCGACTTGATACCAATGTAGATGCTTCCGCAGAACTTGCAGTGGAACTTCGAGATCCCGCAATAATTCAGAAGCCCAAGCACCGGCGGTAACGACCAGGCGATCGGCCGAGTACTCCATCTCTCCCGTCGATATCAGAACACCTTGCGAGTGCAGCTGCCAGCTCGTCACAGGCTGCCCCGTCACAAGCTGCGCGCCATGTTGGACAGCCAGCTCGGCATAGGTTTGTACACAGCGTTCGACATGCAGATAGCCACCTGCGGGTTCGTAAAGTGCCACACTGTCAGCGGGCAAAACGAAACCCGGAAACCGCTCTGCGAATTCACCCTCAGAAACTTGCTCCAACGCTAGCTGGTGTTGTCGGCTAGCTTGCAGCACACCCTGGACCAGCATTCCGTCGGCGGGCCCGATCTCAAGGATGCCTTGCTCGACCAACAGCGATTCCGTCGATTGCGACTGCCGTTCCAGCTCGCGCCAATTGGCGTATGCACGTTCGAGCAGGGGCACGTAACTGGGATGTTCAAAATAGGCCTTGCGAATGGCGCGAGTTTCGCCGTGGGAACTGCCGCGGTTATGCCCAATGGAGAACTGCTCCAACCCCAGCACACGCAGTCCACGCACCGCCAGATGGTACAGAGCGGCGCTGCCGACTCCGCCCACTCCCAACACGATTACATCATAGTGTTGCCGCATGTCATCCGTTTACAGTGTTTGCATCTGAGCAACCGCCGCCGCAGCTTCGTCCGCGTCCGAAGTATCGCAAACGACTTCCCCGTCGCGAAGGACAATGCTCCGGTGAGCGTTTCGAGCCACCGCCAGGTCGTGAGTCACCAGAATGACAGTAAGATTGATTTCTTCATTCAGCTTTCGGAAAAGCCCGATAACTTCTCGGCTTGTCTTCGTGTCTAGATTTCCAGTCGGCTCATCGCCCATCAGGATGCTGGGGCTGCTAGCCAGCGCCCGGGCAATCGCCACTCGCTGTTGTTGGCCTCCGGAAAGCTGGCCTGGATGATGGTCCATGCGATCTCCCAGTCCCACCAGCTCGAGCATCTCTCGGGCGATCGCCCGGCGTTTGCGATGACTTTGTTGTGTCCCGTACAGTAGCGGTAGTTCCACGTTTTCCATGGCCGAAGTGCGTGCCAGAAGATTGAAATTTTGGAACACAAATCCAATCTGCTGATTGCGGATCTTGGCCCGCGCGTCACGCGACATGCCAACCACCTCTTGCCCATCCAGGAGATAGCTTCCGCTGGTTGGACGGTCCAGGCAACCCAAGGTATTCATCAGAGTCGATTTGCCGGAACCCGATGGTCCGATCAGGGCCACATACTCGCCGCGTTCAATATTCAGCGTGACGCCACGTAAAGCGTGGACCTCGACTTCACCCATCGAGTACACCTTGGCGACGTCACGCAATTCAATTAAAGCCATATCTTTTGCCCGGCTACAGACGCACCGGATACGTGCGTCTAAATAGATGATAAATTTCGGCGGGGTGATTTTCCCAGAAGCTTGGCCCAAGGCAAGCCAATGTATTCGAGTGGTTGCTGGTCTTCCACCTTGGCTAAACTTCTGTAGCAGCGTAGGCAGCCGAACGCCTAAGCTGCAACGCCTTGATCTCCAGCCTGATTCGGATCCTGATTGGAAGCAGGCTCGGGAGGTATAGCTTCATTCGGCGAGGAGGTGGTCTTCTTGGATTTCGGGTCGTCCGAATTGGCAGGTTCACTGACATTCGGCGAAGCTGTCTCCGCTTGGCCGGAATTGAACTTGGGGTAGGATGGTGAATCAAGCGTGCTGGTCGCAGTGGATTCCAATGAATTTGAATCATCCGGCTTTTCCGCGGCACGCTTTCGCAGAGATTCAATGACTTGGTCGATCTTGGCTGCTGTGTCCTCGTTGCCTTGACGCCGGTACTCCGCCGCTAACCGCTCACGAAAATCGATTCTGGTTTTGTCCAATTCAACAGCATTTTCAAAAGCTGCGATAGCTTCCGTGGATCGCTCGAGCTTGGAATAGATGGATCCCAAAGTGTCATAGTAATCCGCATTTGGCTGTGATGTTTTGGAGATCAGGACCGCTCTTTGAGAATAGGCGAGCGCTTCTTCAATTCTCTCCGGATGCAATTCCATCAGAACATAAGCCAGATTGTTGAGATACTTGGCACCGTTTGGCTCTCGAGTAACTACCTGTTCCAGGTGCGGCAGGGCCTCTTTGAAATCTTCACGCAGCAGGTAGGCTTCTGCCAGCCATGCATGGGTGAGCGTCGTGGCCTGACCTTCGGCCAGAAACAGATTGAGTTTGTCGATCATCTCTTTACTGGCAGGCCCCTGCATCCGGGCCAGTTTCGCAATGTCCTGTACGACCATGGGATTGCTTGGATCATATCTCAAAGCGATGTCCAGCAGTTGAGCATTCCTCGCATAAACGCCATTGTCCGTTTGGATACTCTGGTGAAAGCGAAAACGATAGATCTCGGACAGACCACGGGCAAGCTTGTCATTTGGGTCCTTCTCGTACTGCTTTTGCAACAACGCTTCCGCGCCTTGGACATCCCCATTGCCCAACATGAGTTCTGCCAGTCCCAAGCGTGAAACATCGTCGCTGGGGTCCTCTTGCAAGCGTTCCTGGAATACCTTCACAGCTTTTTCGTTGGCCTCGTCCAGTGCTATTTGGTTACCGATGAAGCGTGCTCGTTTGGAAACCTCCAGGTTCAACTTCGGTTCCACCTCCGCGGCGCGGCGTAGCAGATTCAGCGACTTTTGCGCGTCATTCAACTGTCTCGGGGATAGTTCGCCGGCTCGAAAATTATCCAAATCGCGAGAGCGTGCCAATTCCCAGAACAGCTCGCTTCCCAGTTGGAGAATTTGGACCGGCAACCTGGTTGCCCCCTGCGCCTGTTCGATATGGTGCAGCAGTAGTGGAAACATCTGCATATCCTTGGTGCGGGCGTAATCGCCAACGAGAATCCAGAAAAGAAAGGCGTGTGCTGGCTTGTAGCCCGAACCATCATGGGGCGCGATCTCTTCCAGCATCGCTCTGCCTTCCTTTACGGCGCCCTTCTGGGCAAGACTCACCGCAATAAAGAATTGGCTGCGGTCGCTCGGAGATAGTTCCTGAACCCGCCGAAAAAGCATGTCGGCGTAAGGTGAGATCTTGTTGTCATCCTCAGACGCCGATTCCCCCGGTTCCGCATTGGTTTCCGATTCCGCGTCGGATTCCGGAGCCGCTAAGGAGAATGCGGGCTCGTCAGCCTCGCCGTCGTCGCTGACTACCTTTTCCGAAGTTCCCCCCGCCCAAGCATCTTCCCAGCCCTCAATCTCCTCTTCACCTAGTTGCATGTACCAGGATGCGAGAGCCCGTGAATCCTGGCTGCGTCCCCACCAAGCGAAAGCAATCCCGGAAATCATCAGGGCTGCTGGAAACATGCACAGCATGATTCGCATCCACTCACGGGTAATAATCCAGTCGTAGGTGAAGCCGGCGAGCGACACAAGCCAACGTGTGGGATCGAGTTGCATGACAATTCGGAAGCGTTTGAAGTGAAAGTCTTAAAATTTCCCGGCCGCTTTGGGTCGGCCGGAAGCACGGGCTGAGAACCTATCCGAGAACCGACAGGAAAGGCGACTCAGGTCCAAGCGGCAGAGTTGCAGATCGGGTCCTGGTCTCAAAATATCCTATTCTCAAAACCTGGCTCGGTTCTCCGGACTGCGTTTTCCATCGGACGATGGAATGGAGAACGGGGGCAAATGGGAGTCTGGACGCATGCGAAAGGGTTCCCACGGGGCAAGGAAAAGCAGACGTTGCAACACAGCCTGGAAACGAACGCTCTCGCAGTAAGCGGCCCAAATCCTGAGGCGAATCCAATTGTGCGATGCATAAGCCGTTTTTCGCTGGCTCGTGGATCGCGGTTGGGAAATAGTTCAACTTTTCTGCCATCCCAGCACCGCCTATAATTGATATTATGGTCATGCAGCACTGTTTCAGCAGAGGCAGCGGGCAAAAATTCATAAAACTTCGCCCGTAATCCGAGCCGCTGCGTATGATGAATGTGCCGCTGGTCCACATGCCTGCACCATCCTACCTTCTAACGCTCTGGCGAATGTCAACGTCGGCGTGCCCACCGACAGCTACTTCCTGGGAATCTATGATGTCGAAAACCGTTCCATTTGTCATCTTCTGTTTGGTCGTTGTGATCGGTCCCTACGGATTGAGTCAACAGGGAGAAAGAGAGTTGGAAGCTTCAGGAAACGCGGAAAAGAACGAAACCGCCCTGGCAACCTTCGGAGGAGGCTGCTTTTGGTGTGTGGAAGCAGTCTTTGAGAACATGAAGGGGGTCAAGGACGTGGTTTCAGGCTATGCCGGAGGCCGCAACAAGAACCCGACTTACAAGCAAGTTTGTACCGGTCGAACTGGCCACGCGGAGGTCTGCCAGATTCGTTATGACCCCAATCAGGTCAGTTTCGAAGAGCTGTTAGAAGTGTTTTGGAAGACCCACGATCCGACCACCCTGAATCGGCAAGGTCCTGACGTTGGCACGCAATACCGATCGGTGATTTTTTATCATTCCGAGCAACAGCGAGAACTGGCGGAAAAGTACAAAGAGAAGCTAGACCAGTCCGGTGCTTTCCCTGCCAAGATCGTAACGGAGATCACCAAGGCTCCAGACTTCTACCCGGCGGAAGCTTATCATCAGGATTATTATCGCAATAACCCCAACCAGAGCTACTGTGCCTTTGTGGTTCGACCCAAGGTCGAAAAGTTCAAGCAGGTGTTTGCCGACAAAGTGGCTGATGGTGGTAACTAGCCTCGGGGAGTGCTAGCCTATTTGCATCATGCATCGCTAGCGGGAAGGCAAACCCCTCACCGGCCGCTTGGACGGCCGACTCTCCCCGCGGGGAGAGTTAGTTTCTTATGGATGACTTCTTTCAGCAATCTTCCCCCTAGGAAGGTCGCGATCCTAGGCCAGTAAATTCCGGTCGAGCATGCGGTAATTGATCGCCTCTTGCAGATGAACGGGAGAAATGGAGTCGGCATTTTCCATGTCGGCGATCGTCCGGGCCACGCGCAGGATTTTGTCGTGTGCGCGAGCCGATAGGCCCAACTCGTTGCAGCTGTCGCGAAGAATATTTTGGCACATGGGCTCTAAACTGCAGTGCTCCCGCAATTGTCGGCTGCTCATGTGCGCATTGTAGCCGTGACTGGTTTCTGGAAATCGTTGCTGCTGGCGTTTGCGGGCCGTTTCCACGTGCTCACGCATTTCTTCACTGCTGGTGCCGGGGCTGGAAGACGAGAGTTCCTGAAAGGGGACGGCGGGCACTTCGATATGGATGTCTATGCGATCCAGCAGCGGACCGGATATACGCGCCATGTACCGTTCAATTTGCGTCGGATTGCAGGAACAGGTGCGACGAGGATCGGTGCGAAAACCGCAAGGGCATGGATTCAATGCGGCTACCAGCATGAAGTTGGCAGGAAAATTGGTGCTACGCAGAGCCCGGGAGATAGTGACGGTTCGGTCTTCCAATGGTTGCCGCATGACTTCTAACGTCCGACGATCAAATTCCGGCAGCTCGTCCAGGAAGAGGACGCCATTATGGGCGAGGCTGATTTCGCCGGGGGCTGGCGGACTGCCGCCGCCGACCAGACCGGCGTTGCTGATCGTGTGATGTGGAGAACGAAAGGGGCGTTGCGCCAAGAGCGGCTGACCGGGCCGCAGACGCCCCAGGGAGCTATAGATCCGCGTCGTCTCGATCGACTCTTCTGCCGATAAAGTGGGCAAAATGGAAGGCAGTCTTTTCGCCAGCATGGTCTTTCCGGATCCCGGAGGTCCCAACATTAGCAGGTTGTGCGCGCCGGCCGCGGCGATGGTCAGGGCACGCTTGGCAACCTCTTGACCACGGACATCGGAGAAGTCGTTCTCATAGCGACTGAATTCATGGAACAGTTCCGCCAGCCGGGACGGCTGCGGATCAATCTCGACCATTCCGGTAAAGAAGCCTACCGCTTCGGTCAGTGTTGAAATGGGAATAATTTCAATTTCGCTCACCACCGCCGCTTCGCTTGCATTTTCGGCTGGGACCAGCATGCCTCGATAGCCTGCATCACGAGCTGCCATGGCCATGGAAAGCGCGCCCTTCACGGGGCGCGTATGGCCCTCCAAGGCCAACTCTCCAACCACCGCGTATTCGGCGAAACGATCCGACTGGAACTGACCGCTGCCAGCCAGAATGCCCAGCGAGATGGGCAGATCGAACGAGGCGGCTTGCTTGGGTAACTCCGCCGGGGCCAAGTTAATGACAACGCGATCACTGGGGCGGATGAAACCGCTGTTGACGATGGCCCGCTCCACCCGATGAATACTTTCCTTGACCGCCTGTTCCGGCAGGCCAACCAGCATCGTCTTCGGAAGCGGCGACGAGGAAACATCGACCTCGACCTCCACCAAGGGTGCATCGATACCCAGAAGCGAAAGCGTATTCAGTTTTGCCAACATAGACGTTCGGCCTCCCCCAATTTTCCTTGCCCAAAAATTCCTGCTGCGACGGACTGCATCCTGTCACAACCATCCAGACGAAATTGGTCGCGTTGCCTTACAGGATTTCTGAGAATTTTGCTAACTCAGCTGGCTAAATGTTTACAAGGATCGACGGTCGACCAGCAACCGTCGAGCCGCTGATTGTATGCTAAAAATTATTCCACAACGCTTAGCCGCGATCGGCATGTTTTGTGCACAAGATTTTTTTCGCTTGTCGCCCTAAGCGCCTATCCGAGATTCATTAGCCGCCTTGGCGTCAGCTGCGGTTCTCTGCTGCTTTGGAATAGGCTTTTAGGCTCAAAGCGGAGCATATCAAGTACTTCGTCTTCTCAATCGCATCGGCGGTTGCAGGCTGAGTTGCAATTATGGAGTTCAAGTATGGATCCAGCCCCGATTCCTGGTAATTCCCTGGAAGCCGGTGAAAACCAAGTTCAAACCCGCATCCTGCATGTATCGGACTTGCATTTCGGTCCTCCTTTGGTGCCGGAGGTCGCAGAGGCGCTGTTGGACGTTGCTTCGAAATTGCCGATGGATGCGATCGTAGTCAGCGGCGACTTGACTCAGCGTGCGCGGCGGGAGCAATTCGTCGAAGCCAAACGCTTTCTGCAGCGATTACCTCAAGTTCCATTGTTGGTGATTCCCGGCAATCACGATGTACCGCTGTATCACGTTACCCGCCGTATGTCGGATCCCCATCGCATCTACCGGGAGGAGATCTCCGAAGAACTCAATCCCGTTTTAAGACTGCCTGGTTGCGTGATCGTGGGACTGGATTCCACCGCACCGCGTTCGGCCATTAGCAATGGTCGCATTCATTCCTGGCAGCTGGATCACTGTCAGCAAATATTCCAAGCCGTACCTAAAGATACCGTCAAGATTGTGGTGGCCCACCACCACTTTGCACCCGCGCCGGATTACTTACACGACTCGACGATGCCTAAAGCCAGGAGAGCGATCATGCGCTTCGTCGAATTGGGAGTCGACGCGATTTTGGGCGGTCATTTGCATCGCTCCTACATTGGCAATTCGCTCGACTTTTATCCTGGAACGCATCGTGAGCAGGGGATTGTGATCGCCCAGTGCGGAACCAGCACCTCCCGCCGCGGACGAGGTAGGGAACAGGAAAAGAATACGTTTAATTGGTTGTGTCTCCGCAACGGTGCCATCGACATCACGCACCATATGTTCTTTCATGAGTCTGGCTTTCTGCCGACGAGCAGTCACCGCTTCTATCGACATACCCGACTCGCCCAACTCAAAGATGCTTGAACGGTGAGTACTCCCGGGTTTGCCGAGCAGGATTGCGAAAAAGTGGCGGAATGCAGTCAATTTGCCACGGGCGGATTACCTCGGGCGGAACGCTGGGCTGCACACCACCGTGTGCGGGTTTGACAATGCAGGAAAGCGAAAGCAGCCGGATATACGTCACAATTCCATCTGATGGGCCCTGGTTGTCTGATTCTTGACGTCGCTGCGGATTTGTGACCTTTGGCATTCTGGTTGCACTCTTAAGCCGCTTGGCAAAGCAGCGTTTCGCAAGTTGCAGAGCTGGTAGCCTGCATGCGGGAAACACGTGCGTTGCCCCCCGGAGTTCTCGTCCCCGGAGTTCTCGGGTAGCCAACTTCGGCAATTGGGATCGAAGAGGTTCCATTTGGAACCGTTCGGAGGCAGACGTCATGACTCAGCAATCGCACCCCGCATTGGACTTGGACGCCCTCTTTCAAACTTGGCAACAAGAGCATCAGCAGGTTCAAGATCACCTGGATGGCATCCTGGATTGGCTAAGCTTGGACGGCAAGATGGTTGATGAGTTGGGGGCACGGCGGGAGGTGGTTGCAGAACTGGAACGTTTATGCGGTCGTTTGCGGCGCCATTTTTCGACAGAGACTCAGCTTGGGACGCTGTTGGAAACAGCCCGCGGAAGACAGACGCAAGAGATCGCCTTGCTGCGTGCAAGAGCCGAATCGGATCAACGACATTTATTGTCGCGGCTCAAGGAACAGATGAAAGCGATCCACGAGGCGGAGACGGGAACAGAAGCTTGGGATTCGGCGGTGTACAACTTCGGTTTGTTTGTGGATGCCCTGGAGCAATACGAGGATCAAGAGGCGGAAAGTGTTCAGTGGTTGATGCCACGTTCACATGAGTCGTTTGAGAGCTGACTGACCCGTTTCGAGGGTTGAGTTAAAGCCTTTTCCGGCTCTCGCATTGGAAGGGAAAGCTGTCTTTCGACAGGCTTACTGTGACCTCGGATCTGCTTTTGCCAGGGATTGTCAGGGACGATGAAAAGCAGAGGCAAAAAAGGAGAGGCGCGATGACAACCAATTGCTCGGCAAACTATCTCGGATTGTCGTTGAACTCACCCATCGTAATCGGCGCGTGCAGCTTGACCAGCTGCCCGGAGACGGTACGCGAGCTGGCCATAGCTGGTGCCGGCGCTATCGTGTTGCCATCGATCTTCGAAGAGCAACTAGAAGACTACTCTCACGACGACTATCGAGTAGCCGACCAAGTGCACCACGCCGCTCTGGGGAGCCTCACTGCAAAGTCCTTGCCCGAGGTGGAATCGGATCTGTTTTGCAACGGGGGTCCGGCCGCCTATCTGGAATTGATCGGCAGCTTGAAAGCGACTACCGGAATGCCGATCATCGCTAGTATGAACGGCTGCCACGGTGGGGAATGGCTGCATTTCGCCCGGCAAATTGAAAAAGCCGGCGCCTCCGCAATTGAAGCGTCGCTGGAATCTTGCACGACCAATCCTGAGCTCAATGCGAATGAAGTGGAAGAACGACTGGTTCGCGGCGTTCATGAATTATGTGAGTTGGTGAGTATTCCTGTCAGCGTCAAGCTGAGCCCCTATCATTCCAATCTCGGTCATCTCGCCTGGGAACTGCAGCATGCCGGGGCAAGCGGGCTCGTCTGCTTTGGTCATGAGCCGACTTGGGATGTTAAACTGGAGCGAATTCGAGCAACACCCGTATGGGGCTTGACGCCGGCCAGCCTGATCAATCCCACGATTTCCGGGATCCTGCGAGTCCGTTCATCCGGCCCCAGGATCTGTTTGGCGGCCAGTGGCGGCATTTCGTCGATCGAAGATGTCATCGCCTCCGTCATTTCGGGTGCGGATGTGGTTATGATAACCAGCGAGATTTATCGCTCGGGGCCGGACGCGGTGGCTCATTTGATTGATGCTTTGTCCGGTTACCTTGGCCGGCACGGTTTCGACTCCTACGAGGAACTCGTCGCAAATCGCCCTCGACTTGACGCCAGCATTCGGGGTATGCAATTGGGGTGTCTCACGCAAACACATGCGTACCGTGACCCTACTCCGAGCCCTTGCTTGCGATCCGGCGACCGCTGGGGTCACATACAATAGGAATCTGTCCGAAAACCGAAGCGAAACGTGGCGAACGCCAAAGCAGCTCAAGTTTTTGCATGGATTCTACAGGATGTACTACACTGGATTTCATTTGCCTCTGACCGAAAGCACTTCTTATGAAACACCTCCTCGTCTCCGCAATTCTTCTGGCGGGTTTCGTCTCAACGGGTTGGATTGTTCAAGCTGAAACAAACAATCAGCAAGGTCCGATCACGGAAGACTTGAAGCCCATCATGAAACGCAAACTGGATTCATCCAAGGTGATGTTGGAGGCTTTAGCTCTGGAGGACTTTGACAGTCTGGCCAAGAACGCGCGGGCATTGAGCCTGTTGAGCCTGGAAACGGATTGGCAGGTTCTATCCACGGAAGAGTATTTGAAGCAGAGTGCGGATTTTCGTCGATCTTTAGAAGTAATTCGCTCGGCAGCTGAGAAGAAGAATATCGACCGGGCTGCCTTAGGATACGTCGAGGTCACGATCCGCTGTGTCGAATGTCACAAGTACGTTCGCAGCAAGCAAGGCGGGGGCAAGGATCGCTCCATTGGCGGCTAGATTAGCCGCGGTTCCCAGTAAACCGGAGCCCGAGCAAAAACCGGGAGCTCGAGCGAAAACCGGCTCGGGCAAACCCCGCTAGCTCCCCGGCGGCTGATGTAACTAGACGCTAACTTGCAACGTGATTGAAGTCCAGGATGCTGCGTATCAGGATGCTGAGTACTATGATTTTGCTTGATCGCTGCCAGGAATTTTCACAATCAAGACGGGGCATTTCGCCATCCGCGAAACGCGTTCGGCAACTGAACCGATGACGAAGTGCGAAAGTCCCGTCCGGCCATGGGATCCGACGACGACTAACTCTGCATTCAAGTCCTCGGCGCGTTGAGCAGCAACCGAGCCCGGATCGCCAAGCCGAACCTCCTTGCACAAAGCACCGTACTTCGATTCAGGAAGGGCTTCTTGCATTGCCTTCAGCGTGTGCTCAATGCGACTTGAATCGTCCACTGTACCCCACACAACGCCGGGTTCCGTGGCCGAAATGAAAGGCAGCACATGCAGTACGTGCACACGCTTGGCGTCCTCTGCGACGCGCAGGGCGAATTCAACCGCAGCCATCGAATGGGGCGAGAAGTCAAACGGGACGACAATCGATCTGCTTATTGTCCAAGCCATTTTCGTGCCTTCGGAGCGTGAGAGGAAAGGGATCGCGCTGAAACTGTGTTTTTCCACAAAGCTCAGGTTTTGGTTGTTGCACATTTGGCGCGCCCGAGCACGCCACAGAATAAGGGATCAAGTTGCGTACCAAAAGATCAGCTTCAGGAATGAATTTTGCGTCTGCATAGCATAACAGCGATTTCAACGATGGATGTCCAGCATGGTCAGGCTGGGGATTTCATCACGATAAAGGATGCTCGCATGCTGCAAACGGGCGGCTGCCAGCTCAATCAGGCTTCAAGAAGCCGATAGTTTCTATCAGTTAGGGGAATCAAATGGCATCGATGATCGGAAAGCCAGCTGTCGACTTTGAATTGCTCGACCTACGGCAGACCTCATACCGCTTGAGCGACTTCCGCGGTAGCTGGCTGGTGATGGTTTTTCACCGCCATCTGGGGTGACTGCCTTGCCGCGAGCATTTGACGCAGTTGCGTCAGTTTGAAAATCGTTTCCGTGAACAAGAAGCTCGAGTCGTGGTCGTGACCTTTGACGCCGATTGGATGGCCCGTTCGTATGTGGAGCAAACTAAGTTGTCATGGCCCTTGTTGCTGGACAGTCAGCGTCAACTCTATCGCGCGTATGGCATGGAACGTGCCGGGTGGTGGGCGATTTATGGACCTGCATCGATCTGGCATTACCTGAAACTGTTGGCGGCGGGCAAACGACTTCGCAAGCCTGGCAAGGACTGGCGACAGGTCGGCGGGGATGTCATTATCGATGCCGCGGGGATCGTGCGATATCATTACGTTAGCTCGTCACCCCATGATCGTCCGACGCCGGAACAAATGCTGGCCGTGATCGAGCAACCAGCTGGTGAGAATCCAGCGTAAACTGCAGCTTCCTTTCATAGATTGACACCATGTGTTGCTCCCCCAGCGATCGACAGAAGGCGAGGACAAGAACGATGCATGCAGGCATCGGTTCCACCGCCTCTAGCAGGAGTGCGGAAGCGTCGTGAATAGCTGGCATCTGAAGAGCGTCGAGGCATGCGTCGAGGAATTGCAGACGAGTGCTGAAAATGGTTTGAGTCCAGAAGAAGCCAGGCAGCGGCAGGCAAAATACGGTCGCAACGAATTGGTTGACAGAGGCGGCAGATCTCCGCTCACCATACTTTGGGAACAGTTCCGGAGCGCCATGGTCGGCTTGCTGATCGGAGCGGCTCTGGTCTCCGTCGCACTTCAGGAATTCACGGATGCCGCCGTCATCGCCGCGATCGTGTTATTGAATGCGGCACTCGGCTTCTTCCAGGATTATCGAGCAGAGAAGGCTCTTGCCGAACTCAAGAAACTCGCCGTACCCAACGTTCGCGTGCGACGCGGTGGAAAGCTGATGGAGATGTCGGCAGTTGAATTAGTTCCTGGCGACATTGTGTTGCTGGAAGTCGGAAATACCGTCCCTGCGGACGGTCGCTTGATCGAGTCCGTAAGTCTGAAGGTTCAGGAATCGGCCTTAACCGGCGAATCCGCTACAGTCGAAAAGAGCATCGCACCCCTCACGGAAACAGAGCTACCGCTGGGAGATCGCCGCAACATGGTGTTCCTGGGAACTACAGTCAGCTATGGGCATGGCCTGGCTGTGGTAACCGAAACTGGCATGCAGACCGAGCTGGGACACATCGCCGACTCGCTGCAGAATGTGAAAACAGAGGCCACACCGTTGCAAAAGCGTCTGGCCCAGCTGGGCCAGACGCTGGCCCTGTTTGCTCTGTGCATTGTGGCTTTGGTATTTCTGGTAGGCCTTACTCGCGGTGAAGACATGGGCCTCATGCTGCGAACGGCACTCAGCCTGGCTGTTGCAGTCGTCCCTGAGGGCCTGCCCGCCGTAGCTACCGTGGCTCTGGCGCTGGGCGCGAAACGCATGCTCGATCGGCAGGCGCTGATTCGCAAACTGCCTGCTGTGGAGACGCTGGGCTCGGTTAGCGTGATTTGTTCCGACAAAACAGGTACGCTCACCGAAAACCGCATGACGGTGACCTATTTGAGCGTTGCCGGAAATGAATGGGACTTGAGCGATGGCGGGCGGCAAGGGGCTGCGATGCCAAGCACCAATAGTGCTCAGGTTGGCGAAGCATCGCTGGCCGAAAACTCTGCGTTTGCCCTGTTGCTGGCGGGGTCTGGCCTGTGCAATGACGTTGAACTGCATTTTGACGAAGAGCAGCAGCGTTTCGAGGGCATTGGGGATCCAACCGAAGTAGCCTTGGTCGTCGCTGCAGCGGAACTCGGGCTTCCGAAGGGTAAGTTATCCCGACTCCTGCCGCGCCAAGCCGAGATCCCGTTCGATTCCGACCGCAAGCGGATGACCACCATCCACCGTGTTAGTGCCAGCATGAAAGAGGGAATGGATGGCCCCATTCCGTCCGCTCTCAAAGCCGTACTGGATTTGGATGGAGACTACTTCGCGTTTACGAAGGGCGCTGTCGACAGTCTGTTAACATGTTGCAACTACGTGTGGCACGAAGATCAACCGCAGCCGATGCGGGAGGAGTGGCAAAGCCGCATTGCTGCCACCAATGAAAAGCTGGCTGGCGAAGGCATGCGTGTGTTGGGAATCGCCTTTCGGCCCATTGAGGTCGATGCTCTCAACTTCTGAGGGCGGCTGGGGAGCATGGGCCGATTGAGGTTTCAGGACTTGTGAGAAGATTTAGGTGTTGGTTATCATGACGATCATGATCATGATAAGGCATATCAAGTCATGCTTTTTTAACGGAAAATGCTGCATGTGCAGGTGTGCATATCGTTTGGACATGGCTCGGACCAATTAATGTCTTATGTACGGGTTGGGGACTTCCCGCGCGCCCCCTCAAGGGGGGTCCCCCTT
>JANSWS010000091.1 GCA_024743355.1 bacterium | reverse complement strand
CCGGTAAGACTGCTCATTAGCATCGGAAAGATAACCCCTATCGCCAGAGCGGAAGCAAACCCAAACACAACCAAATAGGCCTGCAAGGGTGTAAACTCCTCGAAGCGCATGGTCCCCGCTGCGGATGCGGTCAAGAAGAACAGTCCCAAGGGTGCCAGCCTAACCAGGCTTAAGTTCATGCGACGGATCACTTCCGTACAGAGATCCAGAAACTCCAGAAGCCGCTCTTTTCCTGGCACGCGAATCAATGCGGTCCCCATGAAAAGACAGAAGACGACAACCGCCGGAACATAACCAGCAGCCAACGACTGGAATACATTGCTGGGAACAAAACTGGACAGAAAACTCTCTTTGCTGCGCAGCTCCTCGAAGCTGGAACTGCTAAAGAACGATGCTCCTTCAATCCTGGGCAGGAAACTCGACATGGCCACAATGACCAAAATGCCAATCGACCAGAAGCAGAGCAACACGCAAAGTGCCATCAAACCAAAGCGTCGTGCGGTACGCAGATCTAAGCGACCTAGCTTGCCAATCAACGAGCACACTAAATAGGGCAGTACCGTCATCTGCAGGAGCCCGACATAGGCCTGCCCAACGCCATCCAGCGGTCGGCAATACTCACCGAAGAACAAACCGCAAGCCACGCCCAGCAGCAAGCCTATGGCAATCCACTTGCCAGTTGTTCTGGGTTGCAAATGCGCCTCGGAATCACTCATCGAACGGCAGTACCCTTCCCGATTGACCTCGAACTATTCTTGCAAACCGAACCCATGCATGAACTGCTGACGGATCAGGCATAAATTCGTCGATTTGTGTCATACACCAGCGAAACCTTGGGTTTGGTCTCCGTCGCAACCAATAGCTTCTTGGCCTCGTGGCGGTAGAGATGAACTTTACTGTGAATCAACTCCGAACCCACAGGATAGCTCAACGTCACCACATAGTTTTTGTACGGATACCTACCCCTCTGTTCGACTGCCAGGACTTCGGCTTCCGCGTGGTTGCCATGGCGCAACAGGCGTTTCGCGTGGCGATAGACGGCGGTGCTCGCGAGGAGTACGGTCAGCCCTACCGCCATGATCGCACCACCAAGCAACAGCCCCAAACGATCCGACATGGACGACTTCAGGATCAGCAGCGAGAATAGTGAGAACACAACGCCCACAAAACATCCACTTAGTGTCCTCAGTCCAATTAGAACCCTTAGATTCATTTGCCAAGCAGAGCGTGTTCATGCCCCGAACTAAACCCCAGTATGACCAAGTCCTGCAGCTCCCGCAGACGCATTCTACCACTATCCCTGAAGAGTACCTGGACGCGATGGGCCACATGAATGTGATGTGGTACACGCATTTGTTCAGTGTCGGCATGGGGTCGCTGATGAATCGTGTTGGGCTGCAATGGGAGGTCATTACCGAACACCATGCTGGAACATTCGCTTTGGAATCACACGTGCGTTACTACTCAGAAGTCCGTGTCGGTCAAACCGTTGATCTGTACGGAAGAGTGCTGGGCAGGAGTGACAAGAGATTTCACGCCATGCAGTTCATGGTCAATCGCGACAAACGCGATGTGTCCGCTTCCCTGGAAGTAGTCAATGCCTACATCGATCTTCAAGTCCGTCGGATGGCATCGCTGCCCGATGAAGTGAAGCACAATCTGGACGAGCTCATCGAGCAACACCAGGGACTCGCCTGGCCCGCACCCACCTGTGACACTATGGGACCGTAGATTCCTTATCTGCTGTTGGTCGACGATCACGAAATTGCTGACGAAGCAAGCGTTTATTGATTTTTCCCGTGGCCGTTAACGGAATCTCATCAACAAATGCGACCGCATCCGGCAACCACCATTTGGCTACCTTGCCCCTGAGTCCGTCCAAGATTTCCTCGGCCGTTACACTAGCCTGTCTCTCGGCTTCGACCACCAGCAAGGGTCTTTCACCCCACTTCTCGCTGGCCACACCAATCACCGCCGCCAGCTTGACGGCCGGATGACCAGCGGCAAGATTCTCCAACTCTACAGAGCTGATCCACTCACCGCCCGACTTGATCAGATCCTTGGCCCGATCCGTAATTTGCATAAAGCCGTGCGGGTCAATGGTGGCGATGTCACCGGTATCCAGCCAGCCGTCGGCATCCACGCAATCGTGATCTTCTCGAAAATACCGTCGCACAACCCAAGGTCCTTTGACCAGCAGCCTGCCCATGCTGGCGCCGTCATGAGGCAACTGGGATCCGTTGTCGTCCACGATCTTCATGGCCACTCCATAAACCGGGTGCCCCTGCTTGACCCGCATCTCCAGCTGGCGTTCATAACTCCAGGATTGCATGTACGTTTTCAAACGACTGGACGTTCCGGTAGGGCTCATTTCTGTCATGCCCCATGCGTGTACCAGCCTTACTCCGTACTCTCTGTCAAAAGTCTCGATCATCCATCGCGGGACCGCCGAACCACCCGTGACGACCTCTCGCAAACAAGGCAACTTACGGTCCGTCCCGCGCAGACTCTGAAGCAGATTGGACCAGACAGTCGGCACGCCCGCCGAGAAGCTTACCTGATGCTCATCCAGCAATTCAAAAATGCTCTCTCCATCCAACTGAGCACCGGGCATAATCAGCTTGGCTCCCGCCATCGGACAGGAATAGGCTAGTCCCCAGCTGTTCGCGTGAAACATGGGGACTGCCATCAGAACCGAATCGGCACATGAGATCCCGAAGACGCCCGAATTATTCACCACATCCGCGTGCAATAGATTGGAACGATGGGTATACAAGACGCCTTTGGGGTTTCCCGTAGTGCCCGAGGTGTAGCACAACGAGGACGGCGTATCGGGCTCCAAGCGTGGCCAGTCCACTTCGTCAGTCTCGCCGCCAATCCAGGATTCGTAGCACAGGACATCCGGCCTATCAGTTGCCGGCATGCAGGCTTCGTCGCTCAGTACCACCACGGCCTTCAAGCAGGGCAGTTTTGAGCGCAGTCTTTCGACGATTGGTAAGAAGCTAAGGTCTACCAACAGGAGCAAGTCTTGAGCATGATTCAGGATGAATTCAAGCTGCGTGTCGAACAGGCGTGGATTGACGGTGTGGCAAATCGCGCCTAGCCCCGTGATTGCATACCAGGCTTCGAAATGCCGGTGGGTATTCCAGGCCATGGTGGCAATACGATCCCCCGGCTTGACACCCCAGCCGCGCAAGGCACGGGCTAGTTGTCGTGTCCGTTGCAAAGCCTGCGCGTAGTTGTATCGGTGCAAGCGACCATCTTCCACGCGCCGCGAAACGAGCTCTACCTGACCGTGAAAGACCGCCGCGTACTCGAGAACATCGGCCAGAGTCCTGGATTCCTGTTGCATCATGCTTCCACGCTCAAACGGGTTCTTCGCGGATGCATACCACAGTATTGCCTCGTCCCCGGTTGTGCTCGAACAGCTCAAAGGCCTGCAAATAATCCTGAAACGGAAAGACGCGATCGACCCTTGGCTGTATGCTGCCGGAATGAAAGAACTGCAGAATCTCTCGGACATTCTCCCGATGCGCTTGCGGATGCTGACGCGACCAGGGTCCCCACAGGCTGCCCACCACGACAGCTTGCTTGATCAACAACAAACCAGGCCGAATGGGGCGTTGTCCAGCGGTAAAGCCAACTAAACAGATGGTTCCCAGCGGACGAATGCAAGACAACAGTGATTCAAACAGATCGCCCTGCACCATATCAACCACGACATCCGCGCCTGCCGGCTGTCCCAGTTCCTCCGCCGCCAGCTTAAATTCCGCTTTGAACTTGCGGTAGCTATCTTGGTCACGACCATAGGTCAACGTGCAATCGGCGCCGACCGAAGCAGGATATTCGGCCTTCTCAGGCGTGCTGACCGCCGCGATGACCTTAGCCCCCATGGCCTTGGCCAACTCAATCGTAGCCATTCCCACACCACCCGAGGCCCCGTCCACCAGAACCAAACCTCCGGGCTGCAAGCGACCAAGCACCTTGAGAGAATGGTATGCCGGAAAATAGTTGCGTCCGAGATTCGCAAACTCTGCCAGTCGCATATCCGCGGATAGCTTCCAAACGCAAGCTGAGTCAACAGCTGCGACTTCGCACAAGCCTCCCACGCGGAGCTGCGCGTAGACCCGATCTCCAGGCTCAAAACCGGAAACTTGCTCGCCGACACCTACCACAATACCCGTGGCGTCGGCTCCGGGAATATAAGGCAAATCGGGCCGTTCCTGGTACAGCCCCTGAGCTTGTAAGGCGTCTGGGTATTGTACGCCGGCATAATGCACTTGAATCAATACTTGCTGTGGCTGGCAAACCGGTTCCGGCACCTCATCCATCGACAAGACTTCCCGCAGGGGAAGCGGCTCAGGCAATGCTTGGCCCTGATCATCGAACGCCGCAAAACGTCGGCAACGGACTGCCTGCATAATCATTCGTCCAGCAAGTACTTATCGAACCAGTCGACGATCATTTGACATTCTTCATCGCTGGCTGGCCATCCGTGATTGCCACCTTCCTGGACGAACAACTTGTTTTCCACACCCGACTCATTCAACTTTTCGACGATCCGCTGTGCTTGTTGGAGCGGTACGAGTCTGTCCGCATCTCCATGCAAGATCAGAGTTGGCGCGTCGTCGGGGCTCACATGATAGAAAGGAGCAATAAATCGATAGTGCTCCTGAACTCGCGATTCATCCTGCACCTGTGTCCAACGCACGTTCTCGGAATCCAACTCCCAGTAATCCATGGCTTGCAGAAATGGATTCTTACCACCCAAGACCTCGCGTACAACTTTATCGAAGAAGACTCCGTCCTCGCCATAGTTCACAAAATCGGTAGGTGGAAAGTAGGCGACGACCGCTTGAACGCGATCACTCTCGCGCTGGCCATCCGCGTCTTCACCCTTGGTACCCTGCATCAACGACAAATGGCCTCCGGCCGAACCGCCCATGATGCCGATTCTCTGCGGATCGAGGTTGTATTCTTTCGCATGACTGCGGATAAATCGCACCGCTTCGCTTATTTGTTCCAAGATCTCTCGAATGGTGAACTTGGGCTGCGTGCCGTGCACGACATAGAACAACGTGTATCCACGCCCCAAGAGTTCTTCCGCCTGCTGCTTGAAGACGCCCGGCAAGGCATTCTCCCGCAAGGGCTGCGTGGTACTGTGCCGAGAAACCCAACCGCCGCTCATGACCATGACGACCGCCGCGCCATTTGCTCCACTTTCCGGAGCGACGCGATCCATGGTCAGAGCATAGCCGTCTTGCTTGCGATAAATAATGTCCAACTCGCTCACAAAACCCTTGCTGGCGGCTGCGGCCTCCTGTTGCGGATCCGACACCTGCTGACCTGGACAAAGCGTTGCAAACCATAGCAGCCAACACAGCATGCTCAGCGTGATCGTCTTCATCGGTAGGGACACACTTATGTGAAGTTATTGCGGAGTCAACTTTGCTATAGCAACGCTGCCTCGGGAGAAAGACCAGAGACCTGCCGGTGCACAAAGCCCTACGTCAATTCTAAGCGGTGAATCGACATAAAAATATAAGGTCGCTGTTTCTGCGGGGCAGGAACCAGACAGTTTTCACGCCGTCATCAGGCTTTCCTAATGATTGTCGGCAAACTGATCCACGGCTAGGCTACCCTTATCGCGGCGACATCGCTTTAAGGCATCGGCTTGGCCCGTTTGCAAAACTGGATGCAGAATCCCCATGGATCGCGCAACATGGCGATGCGATCACCGTCCGGTGTAACCGAAATTTCTCCCTCCGGCCTCGCACCCGCCTGCACCAAACGGGCCACGGTCGCCTCCACATCGGAAGTCACAAAAGCCAAATGCAAGAGCAGAGGGTTCATGGCTGCGTAGTCAGGGACCTGGTCTGGGGGATTGCAGTAAATCTCCATCACCGTCCGGCCCGAAGCGTCTGCCAGAAACCGCATGCAAACCGGTTCGGGCCCCTCTCTGACCACACGCATGCCCAGGTGTTCACAATACCACTTGGCCATCGCCGCTGGATCATCCGCATTGATGGCAAAGTGTTCCATCTGCATCTCAATTGGCATCGACTTTATTCCTTATTGATTCTGCTTACTGGGCCTGCTCCCGCTCAACACCGACGATACAGCTTGCGATTCACAGCTTACTCGCCACCAGGCAAGTCCGCGAGCTGATTATAATGACGCCGTTTAGACTAACAGTCCCTCGAACTTTCCTAGCGTTGCGATTCCATATGCTAAGGTCTCTGCTAATATTCGTCGCTGCTCTGATACCTGCAACTCTGTTAGGCCAGACACCATCACTGCCGACCCCACCACTCACCGAGCAATTATTGCAGAAAAATTCGGCTCAGTTGGTAGCCATGGCCATGGAGCGCGGCGACGCTCGCCGCGGTGCCCTGCTGTTTCACCAACCGCAACTGCAGTGCGCTCGCTGTCACAGTGTTTCCGAGCGTGAATCTCCCTTGGGCCCCAACCTGGCAGTGTGGGACAAACCGGTTGACCCATTACAGCTGGTTGAATCAGTCCTACAACCCTCGGCTAAAATCCGCGAGGGCTACCAGTCGGTGCGTGTGTTGACTCAAGACGATGTGGTTCTCAACGGCATTCTGGTTTCCCAGAATGCGAAGACCGTGAGTTTCCGCGATGCCTCCGGCAATGGCCAAATCACCGTGATTCCCCAGGATGAAATAGCCGAGCTCCAATTGCCTACCCAGTCCATCATGCCGGCTGGCAACATCGATCAGCTAGCCAGCATCGATCAATTTTTGGATCTGGCCCGCTATGTGATCGAGGTCGCGCAGCAAGGCCCCGAGCGTGCCGCGGAACTTCAGCCGCCAGCATCTTTATTACAACTTCCTGAGCTACCCGAATATGAAGAACATATCGCACACGCGGAGATCATTCGGGCTTGGAATGACGAATCCTATGAGCGTGGGCAAAAGATTTATCGTCGGGTGTGCATGAACTGTCACGGTTCTCTTGACCAGGAAGGCTCTCTGCCAACGTCGCCGCGGTTTGCCCGTGATAAACTCAAGAATGGATCCGACCCCTATCGCATGTACCAAACTCTGACTCACGGTTACGGGCTGATGGTGGCCCAACGGTGGATGGTACCCCAGCAAAAGTACGACGTGATCCATTTCATTCGCGAGTCCTTCTTTCGCGAGCACAATCGTGAGCTGTACCAAGAATTGGATGATACCTATCTGGACCAATTACCACCGGGCGATTCCTTTGGACCCGAACCAGCCCGTATGGACGCGTATGTCACCATGAACTATGGGCCCTCGCTAAACCACACCTACGAAATTGAGCTGAACAACTCCGGCGAGAATGTAGGACAGGACTTGGGACGCAATCCACGCAGCCAAAACCCGTGGGCGAATCCCGACGAATACTTTTCAGCCGCCACTGCGCCCAATTACGCCTACAAAGGAATTGCCGTGAGGCTGGATCCCGGCCCGGGCGGCATATCGCGAGGATCTCACTGGATGGTTTACGACCATGATACTTTGAACATGCACGCTGCCTGGAGCCGAACGGACGAAAGCAACGCCTTCATTGACTGGTGCTGCATCCAGTTCGACGGTCAGCACAATGTTCACAACCGTCTGGTTGGCGAGATCCACTTCCAGAATCGAGTTGGACCGGGTTGGGGGCAACCGCTGACCGGAGTCTTGGACGACCCGCGTCCCAAGGGACGCGACGGAAGACCTTATGGCCCATTGCCCACAGCATGGTGTGAGTACCGTGGACTCTATCATTATCAGAATGACACCATCCTGGCTTATCGAATTGGCAGTGCCGAAATTCTGGAGCACCCAAGTGTTCAAACGGGCGACTCTCCCATCTTTGTTCGTGAGCTCTCAATCGGTCCAGCCACCCACCAACTCTTACTTCGCTTGGGACCGAGTTCCTTGCAGGCCCGCATTGAGGGCGACGCAGGCGCAAAGCTAAGGCGTTCAGACGATCAGCTACTGCTCGAAGTCGAGCCGCGTGCCGAAAGTATCACGCTCCGAATTCTATTGTCCACCCATCCATTGCCCGACGAAACTAGCGAGACCGACAAGACACAGATTGATTTTTCCACCTGGACCGCTGGCGGTCCCGCGCGTTGGCCGGAAAGGGTCACAACCAGTCTCAACACGGTTCACGATGATATCTTCACGGTTGACGAACTATCGCTGCCAACCTCCAATCCGTGGAATGCTCAGCTACGCCCCACGGGAATCGACTTTTTTGCGGATGGTAACTCGGCCGCCATGTGCACCTGGGACGGTGACGTGTGGATTGTTGAAGGCATCGCGCAGAAAAGCGGCCAATTGCAATGGCAGCGCATCGCTAGTGGCATGTTCCAACCCCTGGGATTAAAAATCGTCGACGGGGAGATCTATGTAGCTTGCCGAGACCAAATCACGATCTTGCGTGATCTCAACGGAGATCGCGAGACAGATTTCTACGAGTGCTTCAACAACGATCACCAGGTCACCGAGCACTTTCACGAATTCGCCATGGGGCTGCAACGCGATACCGAGGGAAATTTCTACTACGCCAAGAGCGCTCGCCACGCCAAACGGGCGGTAGTGCCGCACCACGGTACGCTGCTCAAGGTCAGCCCCGATGGTAAACGCACCGAGATTGTGGCCACCGGTTTCCGCGCGGCCAATGGCGTCTGCCTGAATCCAGATGGCTCATTCTTTGTCACCGACCAGGAAGGGCATTGGAACCCAAAGAATCGCATCAACTACGTTACGCAGGGCGGCTTCTACGGCAACCTCTACAGCTTCACCGAGTTTTTGGACCCTGCCGATAATGCCATGGAACAGCCCTTGTGCTGGATCACCAATGACTTTGACCGCTCGCCCGCCGAATTGCTATGGGTGCCGGAAGACACCTGGGGACCACTAGGTGGATCGCTGCTGAATCTATCGTATGGCTACGGTCGAATCTACGTCGTTCCCCACGAGTCCATTAATGGTCAGTTGCAGGGCGGCATGTGCCCACTCCCCATTCCCGATTTTCCATCCGGCTTAGTGCGCGGCAGGTTCCATCCCACACAGGGCGATTTATACGTCTGTGGAATGTTCTCTTGGGCCGGTAGCAGACAGGCTCCTGGCTGCTTCCATCGCGTGCGATATCAGGAGCGACCCGCGTATCTGCCGCTTAAATTGCAAGCTCGCCGGAATACCTTGGAAATCTTTTTCAGTCATCCGCTGAATGCCGAGATCGCAAGCCAAACGGAAAATTACCAGATTCGGGCCTGGGACCTGAAACGCACACCCAATTACGGCTCCCAGCACTACAACGAACGTCAACTCGAGGTGATCGCTGCCGAGTTATTAGACGATGGCAGGACCGTCGTACTCAGCGTTCCCGAACTTGCTCCGACCTGGGGTATGTCCATCCATTACAACCTGACTGGAGCTGATGGACGTCCCTTCAATGGACAATTGCACAACTCGATCTATCACCTACAGCCAACGGATTAGCCCGGAATTTTTAGACGGTTGTTTCGCTATTCGAGATCGTGACCTAGCATCCACGCGACTCAGTTCGATTCGCTGGCTATCGGTAGTCGAACACCAACCTTCCAATGGAGAATCGTTCCATGCCCCCTCGTGCCCACAGTCTGTTGATCGCCGCCCTGCTCTGCCTTCTCGGCTCGTTCACTTTGGCTGAACCGAATACAAGACCCAATGTGGTCTTGATCATGGTGGATGACATGGGCTGGTCGGATATCGGCTGTTACGGCTCCGAAATCGAAACACCGAACATCGATCGACTAGCCGCCGAAGGACTGCTGTTTACACAGTTCTATAACAACGCCAAATGCACTACGACGCGTGCTTCCTTGCTGACCGGTCTGTATCCGCGGAACGGAGGACGTGGTCAAGAACAACTCATTACACAGCAAATGCTTACCCTGGGAGAGGCTATGCGGCACTCCGGCTATGCCACAGGCATGTCTGGAAAATGGCACAATGGCAGCAAGATCGGCACGCGGCCTCACGAGCGTGGCTTCGATGAGGCCTACGGTCTTTGGGACGGCTGCTGCAATTTCTTCAACCCCAAAATCCGCGATCCTGAATTTAAGGGAGGTAAGATCCGTCCCTTTGGCCACAACGCGACCTTCCTGGAATTCGACGACTTTCCGGACGACTACTACACCACCGATGCTTTTACCGATCACGCGATCGCCACTATCAGAAACAACGTCGCTTCGGGAAAACCTTTCTTTCATTACCTGGCTTACACCGCCCCGCACTATCCCCTGCATGCCAAGCCCGAGGACATTGCCAAGTACAAGGGCAAATATGCAGAGGGCTGGGACGCGTTGCGACAACAACGACTCGCAAGACAGCGGGAACTCGGCTTGATCGACCCGAATTGGGAGGTGATGGATCGCGATGGACTAGCCCAAGCCTGGCAGGAAGCGAACAAGCTGGATCCGCAATGGCAGCAACGACGGATGGAGGTCTATGCAGCCATGATTGACTGCGTGGATCAAAACATCGGCCGACTGCTTGCCGCCCTGGACGAACTGGAGATTGCCGACGATACGCTGATTCTGTTTCTGAGCGACAACGGCGGTTGCGCGGAGACACCCGGCGGCAACGATCCCGCCCAGATCCCCGGGCCGGCGGAATATTACGCACACGTCGGCCCAGGCTGGGCAACCGCTTCCAACACGCCGTGGCGACGCTACAAGCAGTACTGTCACGAGGGTGGAATCGCCACTCCCCTACTCGCCCGCTGGCCCAATACCATCGCCGCAGCCACCCGAACGAACCAAGTAGCACACATCATCGATGTGCTTCCCACGTTGCTGGACATTGCCGGCACGAGCTATCCCGATCAACATCCTGATTTCGCGCAGTCCACGCTTCCACTGGATGGCAAATCCTTGGCTCCGATCCTGCATGGACAAGAACGTCCAGCCCACGAGTATCTGTTCTGGCATTGGTCTTCGAATCGCGCCGTGCGGCATGGTGACTGGAAATTGGCCTGGGACAAACACAACAAGGCCTGGGAGCTTTACGACATGCGAAACGATCGCACCGAAGCCCACGACTTGGCCGCGAGCAATCCCCAACTCGTCTCTCAGCTTGCCGAACAGTGGTATGCCTGGGCTCGCGCGACAGATATCCAATTCAAGCAGTGATGCACTGCTTTGTCTGTGATCGGAAAAGGTATCTAATAGACGGAGTGTGCCGGAAGCACTGTGCAGCATTTTGTCCGAGTGGTCTCGCCCGAAAATACAAGCACGAAGCGCCAGCGAGTGAGTATCGGTCGCCGTCAAATACACGCTCGTTGGGACTGCGTGCTTGTAAATCCAATGCCAAAATCCTGCACAGCGTTGAGTGTGCCGGTTGGGCTACAACATCCGTCCCGACCACGATCATTTCCGCGAACCAGAATTGAGCCATGCATAGACGAATGGGACAATTGACCGTCTGCCTGCTGATGCTGCTTAACGCTACTTGGGCAACCGCTCAGACGAGCTTCCGACACGTGGTGGTCGACGCGGCAGGGCCGGCGAACCCCTGGGGAAAAAGCGTCGGGGATCTTAACGGCGATGGGAAGCTTGATTTGCTGGTCGGAGGCAGTCAGTCCGGTGGCTTGGTCTACTATCAAAATCCCGATTGGCAGCGAAAGCAGATCGCAGCCGAGGGTCGCTGGAGCACGGACCACGAGCCGTTTGATCTGGACGGCGATGGTGACTTGGACGTTGTCGCCTTAACCACCAGCGAACTCTGTTGGCTCGAAAATCCGGGATGGAGAAAAACCACTATAGCACGCATCGTTCTCCACGATATTGAGGTTGCCGACTTTGACAAAGATGGCGATCTGGACATCGTGGGACGTGACCAGGGAGAATTCGGCCACAGTGGTGAGAGGCTGCACTTTTACCAGCAGGAGTCCATCGACCAATGGACGCATTACGAAGTCCCATGCCCTGATGGCGAAGGCCTGGCCATTGCTGACGTCGATGGCGATGGTGACATCGATATCCTGATCAACGCAGCCTGGTTTGAGAATCCCGGCAGCATTCTTGGGGCGAATTGGCTGCGACATAGGTTCGCGGAACGTTGGCTCCATGCAGCCACCTTTGTTGCCTCGGTGGATATCAACCGGGATGGCCGGGTCGACGTGGTCCTTTCACCCTCAGAACTGGCGGGTCAGCGCTATCGCATTTCGTGGTTTGAAGCGCCTCGCGATCCCCGCGATCTGTGGACCGAACACCCCATCGAACTCAACGTCGAAGCAGTTCATCACTTCGTCGCTGCGGCAGATTTTGATTTAGATGGTGACACGGATATCGTGTCGGCCGAGATGCACCAGGGCGAAGATCCGGATGAGATCAAGTTGTATCTCAATGCGGGAGACCACCTGACTTGGGAGCGAACCGTGATTGCCGACAGCGGCTCCCACAGCATGCGTTTACTGGACGTGGACAACGATGGCGATGTCGACCTGTTCGGTGCTAATCACCAGGGAACTCAAGTTGATCTATGGGTCAATCAACGTAAGCAACCTTCTAGCGCGTTGGAAACACGGCACCAGCCGCCGCAAGTGCTTTGGACGTATCTGGTCATCGATCACAGCCGCACGGAACGCTGCTTCGGCATCGCCAGCGGTGACATCGACGGAGATGGAGATAAAGATCTGGCGGTCGGAGACGCGCTTTATCTCAACCCAGGCATGCGGTAGCTTGAGCTTCCCTTCGGCGACTACTCAGATCTTGATAAACACCCGCCGGCGGTAGAGCCACCATAGCACGTAAAACAACACGAGCATGGTGGTAGCGCCTGAAGTTACCCGCGTGAGCGACTCGCCAAACACCGCAAACGTCTCCCGGCCGAAGTGCCGAAACAGCATGTCACGAACGGGATCAGCAACCGTCCAGCTCATGACATAAATCAGGATCGAGTTCGCACCAATGACAATCAGCGGCAAAGCCCAGCTCTTAAAACGCCCGTGATCGCAAATGGCATGCAAACTTGCCAACCACAGCAAACACCAACCGCCACTGTAGAGGGCGAATGTAGGAGTCCAGATCCGCTTGACCAAGGGGCAAACATCCGTCCACGCCAGACCACTTGCCAGCAGAATGCCGAGCAGCCCCATGCCGACCAATCGAAGCATGCGTCCCCGAAACGTGGGTACCTGCTTCAGCCAGGTTCCCGCGATTAAGCCCATCAACATCGTCCCCATGGTGGGCACGAAGGACAGAGTGGCATAACCTCCAGAATTGAATTCAAAGGGTTTCTCGCGCGGGAATAGATTCAAAAACCAAGTATCGAATTGCCATGAAACATTGCTGTTCTTGTTAAACCGCGAGGCGAATCCCGAATGATGATGCGGCCAGTCGGCCGGGACACCCACCGCCGGATAGTCGAAGTCTGGGGCCGGGGCTGGGCTAGCCGCGTAAAGCCCCCAGAAACCTACCAGCACCAGCAGCAAAGCCACCAGTTGTCCTCGGGGTGGCAACCAGAGCGCAATGCAAAACACCGGGAAATAGCCGAGTCCGATCTGTGTCAATGTGTCTTCAAAGGTGAAGTAGGTTTGCTCTCGGCCCATAGATCGCAGCACAATCCCCAGAGCAATCAGAATGACACTGCGAAGCGCCGCGTGGGCAACCAATTTCCAGGTCGGGCCGCCCCGCCTCAGCCGACTGGCAATCGAGAATGGCATCGCCACTCCGACCAGGAATGTAAAGCCTGGTTGGATCAAGTCGTGCAATGAACAACCTTCCCAGGCGACGTGCGTGGTGTGGAAACGCAACCACTCTAGCCAGGTTACTCCCGGATAGGCTTCGGCCAGATCATACAAATGCATGATCTCAGCCAACATCAGGAACATCACCATCCCGCGAAAGACGTCGATGCTGACAACCCGCTCGACGGCAATCGTCTTTTCCGCCTGCTTCTCATCAGGTCTGGCTGTGCTGTCGTTTTGGCTCAAGGCTTCTCCAGAGCGGCGTGGTATTCATGCAGGGCTCGCTGGGCAGCTACTGCCAGCAGCGTGGTATCGTGACCAACTTGGCAGAGTAAGGCACCCCGTTTTACCATTTCCGCCGAGCATTCGGGATTCATACCATGGTGCCCCACCACGATTCCGGCTTGCTTGGCAGCCTTCAGAATCTTATCGAATGCCTCCAGGTGCAGTGGATCCTCAGGCCAGCTTCGCAAGCGAACTTGCATATTGAGCGACAAGTCGAACGGGCCTACATAAATGCCGTCGATATGCTCAGCTCTACAAATGGCATCCACGTCGGCCAGTGCCGCACGTGTTTCAATCATGACTAGACAGATGATTTCTTGATTGGCACGCTCCACGTAAGTCTGCAGCGATTCATCAGCCTCTTTAAAGGGGGTATTGCCGAAGCTGCGGCAGCCATGGGGCGCGTAACGACATGCCAGTCCGGCTTGCCGGGCCTCTTCGCCGGAATTGATCATTGGCACGATCACTCCAGCAGCGCCCGCGTCGAGCGCATGCCCGATGTAGTACAAATCTAATTTGGGTACACGCACCAAGGCGGCGACACCGCTCACGGAATTGATGGCTCGAATACATTCAACGACGGAATGCTCATTAACACCAACGCCATGCTGCCAATCAATCACGACTGCATCGTAGCCTGCCGCAGCCAAAACTGCGCAGACTTCCGGATTGCCGGTCATGTCCCAACCTTGGACCGCAGCCTGGCCTTCCGCCCAGAGAGTCTTGAGGGAATGTCCATTCATGCTGCTTCCGTCTTTCTTGTAAGGCTCACTTCCCAGACCTGCCGCAATTCACTGTGGCTCAGAAGTTATCACGCACTTGGCATGTCGACAACAGTTTTTACAGCCCCGTCGGCGGCCGTCCGTTGTAGTTCAAATGCCTCGTGGACCTTTTCGAAGGGACGCCGATGAGTTAGCACAGGGCTAACATCCAAAGCGTCATGAATCAACTGCAGAGCATGGCGGGTGGAAGTATGCCCGGGCTCACGAGCAGCATGCACCATCGATTTGACCGTAATGCGTTTCCAGAACATGGCTCCGTAAGAAATCGAAGCAGGCTCTCGTGGCAGACCAAATTGCAGCACGAAGCCTTCGTAGTCCTTGGCGATTTCAAAGCTCAAGTTGATCGAAGACTCCCTGCCTGCCGCCTCGATCACAACGTCCGCGTCCTGCCCCTGGTTGAGCTCGCGAAACGCCTCCGCTGGATTCTCGCCGGTCCCATCCACAACTGCGTCGGCTCCGTAAAACTCACTCAACGCGCGACGATGTTCGTGATTATCGAAGGCAATCACCCGAGCCGCGCCCAAACGCTTGGCCATCACATTGAACCACAGCCCAGCAGATCCCTGACCAATCACGGCTACGGTTTTCCCAATCAATGTCGGTAGGAATCGGCAGGCGTAAATGACGGTTCCCAGCTGCTGGGCCATCAGATACTCCTCCGCCGACTTCCCCTTGGGCAACGGCAAAACATTCTCCAAGGGCGCGAGATAATATTCCGACATGCCGCGATGATCCGGAGCCAGAGTCAGCGTCAGATCTCCCACTGCGATGTCGCCGCCAACAGCATCCACCGCCTCCACTTCCGCGATAACCTCATGTCCAGTGGTACCAACGGCGGCCGGATAAAGGTGCTCCGGCCGATAGTCCAGGAACCAAATGTCGCTGCCACACAGGGCAACGTGCCGCGTCCTGACTAACGCGTGACCTGGCTTCAGGCTTGGCTTCTCTGTTTCCACAAACTCGGCTTGGCCGCGGGCAACGACTTGCAGTGCTTTCATCGATAGCGATTTCTAATTCGGTAGGCTGTTTCTTCGAGACCAGATCCTCGACAATAGATCCCAGTTGGACAGCGTGACTTTCGATAAAGCTCCTGGCAAGTCCTCGGTTAGCCGTGATAACACGATTTCTGGCGAAGTGGTGCCTAAGCCCTTCGAAAACCGGGGCTAACGCTCTTACGGCTAATCGAAAGTGCCGCTGTCCAACTAGTCAACGACTCATTACTCGTTCAGTGAGCCGGCCATTTGGTGTCCCTAGCTATAATGGCTGCACAACAAATCACCACGTTATCTTCGCCCAAAACTGCCGATCAGCATGCTGCTCAACACTGCCTTCCATGACAAACTCCAACGCGGTGAGCCGACCCTCGGCACCCATTTTCTATTCTCGGATCCGGATATTCCAGAGCTGATTGGGGATACCGGGCAGTTCGATTACGCAGAGTTCTCGGCAGAGTATTCTACTTTCGATATGAACTTGCTGTATCACTTGGCGCGTTCGGCCCAATGCGGCAACTTACCATTGATGATCAAGCTCGACCAGGAATCCCAAGGCTTTTGGGCTCAAGCAGCGATTGGAGCCGGATTCCAGTCCGTGCTCTTCACCGACATTCGCTCCCCGGCCGATGTCGATCTCTGCCACCGTTGTATTCGTCCCGACAATCCTTCCAGCCAAGGCCATATGGGCGTGAAACTGCGGAGAATGGCGCTGAGCGGTTACGAGTCTCAAGACTACTTAGCGCGGCTCGAGTCGATTGTGCTGGGGATCATGCTGGAAAAGCAGTTGGCCATCGACAACCTGGACTCGATATTGCGGCGAGCCCAAGAGCGAGGAATTGCCTTTATTCAATGGGGTCCCGCGGACTTCGCTTTCTCCGCGGGATGGCAGCGCTCCTCCGCCGGCGAGGAGCTTCGTGACATCGAAAAACGCGTTATTCAGTCTGCGCTCTCGCATGGAGTCGCACCGCGCGTGGAGATCGCTGCGGTGAGCCAGGCCGCGGACTACATTGCACTCGGGGTTCGCCATTTTTGCATCGGCTGGGATCGCTTGCTCTATCGCCAAGCACTGCAGGAACTCGGCCAGGGGATGCGGAAAACGCAGCCTTTCCTGGGCACAACCGGGAACAGCCATCGCCCATAGGTTTGTCTATTGCCTGCGCAACTTGGAAGTGCGGTGACTTGTGACTGTGACTTGTCACCGCTGTAGATCTCCAGTCTACGAGGCCTGTCGGTACCGCAGGCCTTGTACTTCTTGGCGAAGCAAGTCGTTTTCCACCCGCAGGTTGCCAAGGCGATTGCGTTCCTTTTTCAGCAGTCCCTGCGTGGCAATCAACTCGTTCCGAGTCCGCGTTAAACCGCGCTCCAGCTCCATCTGAATTTTCTCGAAATAACCCCGCGAGGTTTCGTCCATCGTTTCCGCGGCGCGCTCCAGCGCACTCTCGGCCTTCCGTCGTCCCGCCGATTCGTTCCGCAACATGGCATGCACTTGTTCCAACTGCTGCTCGAACTGGCCGCAGGCTTGCTTCAAGCCCTGTTCGGATTCCGCCAGGCCAGCCTGAATGCGACGCGACTCGCTCAACTCTTCCTCCAGTTTTTGCACTTCCCGACTCAACTTCCAGCGTTGTTGGGTACGTCGAAACGCCTCCAGAGTCAGTGAGTCAATACGCCTCTTGAGACCGACCCGCAACATCCTCGCATCCTCTTGCAGCTGGCGACCCTGCTGCTCGAGTTGTTCCCGAACTGCACTCGCGTCCTGCAGTTCCCGCTCCACCATCTGCAACTTGGCCGCAACATCCTGTGCTCGGTCGACTTCACTACTCTGCAAGGCACGCGCCGCTTTGAGCTCCCGTGTAAGCTCCAATATTCTCTGACGTGATTGGTGGTTGCTGAATCGCTCGTACTCCAGGCGTTGTACAACATCCTGCGTCAGAAGCTGCATCTCGCGCATGCCCTGGGTGGCTGCGGAGAGTGCGGCCTGCGAGCTCTGGCTGCGTTTCTGAGCCTGGATCATTTCTGCCTCAAGCTCGGCAGCCTGACGTTCCCAACGTCTAGCTTGGGATTCGGCTCGTTGGCAGCGTCGTCTCAGCAGTCGGCATACCAGCCTTAACTGCTCACATTTTGACTGCAACACTTGCTGCTGTTCTTGCGAGGCTACTTGCGCTTCGGCCAGGCATTGTTCGAGCTTTGTTTTCTGGGCGACGATCTCGCGCACTCGATTACTGCCCTCCGCCAGCTGCCGGTGAATCACGTCACGGTCTCTATCGCGAATGCTCTGCAAACTTGTCAGCTCTTGACTCAATGCCTGCAGCTGCCTCTCGAGCTGCAGATTTTGCTGTTCTGATTCCCGAAGCAAGCTGACTTGCCTGTCCCGTTCGCACGTCAGTTGCTCCACACTGGCAGCGGACTGCCGCTCCAATTCTTCCGACTTCTGCGTCAACTGCTGAAGCTGTTGGTCAGACGATGCTAGTTGGAGTTCCAACCGCCGCTGTTTGGACTGCTTGGCGGTGATCGCTACCCGCATATGGTCGATCTGCCGTCTGCATTGACGAAGTTCCGCCTCAAGAACGCTGTTCACATCTCTTTGCTTGCGGATCTCCTCGCCCCGCTCGCGCACCGCCTGTTGCAATGCCTGCTGTTGCTGCTGGCTGTCTTGGAGGCGTTGCCTCAGCTCTTCGAGTGCCAGGCCGTACTCCCGTCGTTCCCGTTCGCGCCGCTCCAAGGCTGCCCGCATGCGATCACGATCGATAGCCTGTTGATTGCTTGCTTGCCAGGTCGTCGCCAACACGTTGCCCAGAACCACGCGTAGCCCATCCAACTCCGACTTAGACTGGCTGAGTTCCTGCTGCAGCACTCTGATTTGTACTTCCCGAGCCTGCAACTTCCGCCACGCCTGCCTCAACTGCCAACCACGCTGTTGGTGGACGCACTGAAGTGCCGTCAAATGAGAACTGCGGTTGGCCAGTTTGTTTTTGCCCGCTTCAAGCTCCTTCCGCAACTGGTTGCACTCCAAATCAAGCTGTTTAAATTCCATTCGGAGCTGCTCTAGTTCCACCCGAAGTTGATTGTTCTGGGCTAGATCCGCATCACGTTCTTGCTGCAATAACCTAGCCTGGTCGGCCTGCTGCTCTATGCACTGCTGGAGACTGTGTACCTCGGTTTGTGCGGCGGATTGTGCGGCGGCTAGCAGCTGGTCTTTGTACTCAATCGACGAAGAGGATTCCTTCAATTGCGATTCCAGTTGCTGAACTCGACTGCGATCGATGGCTAACTGGCGATAACTTTCCTCGATGGTACGCAGAAGTTTCTTGGATTCTCGTTGATGCTCTTGCTTGGCGATGGCGTAGTCGTGTTTTACTCGCTGGGCTTCCCGTCTCAGGTGGTTGAACCTCTGAGCAGCCCGTTGTCGCATGCTACGTAGCTTGGCAGCCGTAGCGGCTGCCTCTGCCATCACGTCGCTGCACCGTTCGCGTTCCTCCCTCAACTCGCCGGCCAGGCCTGTCATCTCTGTTTTGCAAGCGGCAACCTGGAGGCGTTCTTGTTGCAATTGTTGATGCAGGGCTGTTGTCGACGTCTCTTGGGAATGAAGCGATTTTTGCAGCTCGAGGTTCTCTTGCCTCAGCGTCGTATTCTGCAGTTCCAGTTGCCTCAGCTGCTGAGCATGACTCGCTTCGATACGCTCTGCGTGGGAGCGCAAAGAGAGGCACGCATTCTCGGCCGAAATCCGCTGAACCTGTTCTCGGCTGAGTGCGCCACGTACAAGCTGCAGGGCTTCCTTCTGCTGATTGGTCTGATCATGCAGACTTTGAAGCTGGTCGCGGTCCCGCTCAGCACTTTCCAAAAGTTCATTCAGACTGCGTTGATGTTCGGCGGCTTGTTCCTGCGTTGCGGATCGAAAAGCCTGCTCCAACTTGCAGCATGCCGGACAGCGCCAACCATCCAACTCGGCGGATTGCGACGCGGGGTCATGGGAAACCATCAAGCCGCTTGGCAATCCTACGGAGTGCATGAGCGTCGGCGCAATCTCCACGCTGGACGCACCACATTCGCCTGAGTCTTCAAAGTCACCGCACAAGCAGGCTGGCTCGCAAACATGCTCAAGTCCCGCGATGTCGACAGCTGCCAGCAATGCAAGGGACTCAATGGCTGGCAGGGTACCTGGTGTTACCGTACGTACCGCAAAGCGTTCAAGATTGTCGAGCGCCGTCTCGATAGTCTCGAGATCACGCCAATCTTGGACTAACCAGGGTGGCTGCTCCCTGTCCGCGGACCGCCCTTGGTCCAACCATTCAGGCTCCGATTCCGTCCACCACATAGATCGCTCCGTCTACCGTTCCGAACGGCTTCAGCAGGTATTGCTGTCATTCCAACTTTCTGGCGGACTGATGGTAGCGAAAATGTGCTGTTGACACCAAGAGCATCCGGCAGTCGCCAACACATGGGATTTCTGCCAACCGCCTCAAAAGGCAGTCTGCGCGACTAACTACCTATCCAACTCAATCCTGCCAGTCTCCCAAAAAGCGGCGGAGCAAGACGAGCTGCCCAAGATGGTAGGCATTGTGGTCAGCCAACAGCAGGGCTTCACGCAAAATGGTCTGACCATCCCCATGTGGAATGGGCTGATAGAGATCCGTGGCCGGGTCGGCCACTAAGTCCATCATTTGCTGCAATTCCTCTTCAAAGGTCCGCAGACTCTGATCCCAGGCATCCGCCGAAGCAGGTGCGTCTTCGGCCGGCCAATAGCCCTGGGGAAAGTCGGGCGAGATGTGCTGAGGATTTCTCGAAAATTCGAGAATATCCCATTGGCAGATGCGCATGTGCTCCAGGATCCGCCAGGGAGTATGCGGTATGCCAGCTACCTTGTCGCCACGCAGTTCTTCACGAAGCCCCTCAAATGCCTGTTTGTAATCGAGATGGGCGCCGCCACCTCCCAATAGATAGAGCACGTGCTCGCGTAGGGCTTGTTCCGACACACTATTGTCCGTTGGCTGGTTTGCTATGCCTGATTCGCAAAATCACTGTTGAACTTTTAGTTCGGCAGCGCCACTTTCGATAAAGCTCCTGGCAATTCCTTGGTTAACCGTGACAAGACGATTTCTGGCTATG